>RFTU01000100.1 GCA_009923315.1 Betaproteobacteria bacterium | reverse complement strand
GACAGGCGCAATCCCGCTCCGGTGGGGCCCCATCGGGCGGCGTGGGGGTGGGCGACTGGCGCTTGGGTGCCGTCATCGACTCGGCCTATATGGGAGAGCCGTTGCCCTTGGGCCTGCGAGACAGGGGATGGGGTATGGGTCACTCCGACCTGATGGCTCGCGGCGCACTGGGCCGTCATTTCAGCGCTGAAGGCGTCCTCGCACTGTCCACCCACGACGGCGCCCTGGAAAAAGGCGTCGAGAAGCTCTTCCTCCAGACCCGCACCCTGCCGGCCGGCCTGCAGATGCGCGCCGGCCGCTTCGCTTCCCAAGTGGGCTACCTCAATGAGCAGCATCCGCACGCCGACGACTTCGTGGAGCGCCCGCTCCTGTACCGCGCCTTCCTGGGCCATCACTACTTCGATGACGGAATGCGCCTGAACTGGACGGCCCCGACCCCCTTCTATCTTCAACTGGGCGCCGAAGCTTTCGGCGGTCGAAAGCTCAGCCCCGAAAGTCCATCGACGACCCGCGCAGGCGTCTCCACCTTCACCATCAAGTTGGGCTCGGATATCGGCACGAACCAGGCCTGGCAGGCGGGTGCGGCCGTGCTGTTGAACCGCCGCGCCTGGACGCCGGCCCACGACGGTCACGCTGGACAGGACCATGCGCTGGCCGAGGGCGACCACGCCAGTGGACACGGCGCCGCCTTGGCCGGTCGCCGCCTGGCCCTGTTCGACTTGGCGTGGAAGTGGGCACCCCATGGCAACCCCCGAGAACGGCAATGGCGCGTGTTGCTCGAGCATGCCCGCCTGGGCGGCCTGCCTCAACCGGTTCTCGCAGGTCGCCAGCACGAAGGAAGTTCGCTGTCGGTGCTGTGGCGCTTCCGGCCGGATTGGGAAGTGGGCATTCGCGCTGACCGTCTGCATGCGGCCTTTGCGCATGAAGACCACTTCGATGCAGCGCGCCTCCAGGAACACAGCACCATGCTCGTCTACAAGCCCTCACACCGGCAGTCCGTGCGGCTGCAGTGGACCGCACATCGAAACGCGCAGGGCTTTGAAGGGGCCTCCCGCCCCCTCTTCGCCCTTCAATATGTGGTGGCCTTCGGTGCGCATGGGGCGCACAATTTCTGAATGACCCATCCCAAAGCCGAAACGGTGACACGGGGCCCGCGGCCTCTGAGTGCCGCCTGGGGGCTGGCCGCTGCGCTGTTTCTGCTGGGAAGCCCACACTGCCAAGCGCGGCAAGGTCCTCGGGTCTTCACCTGCGAGCCCGAGTGGGCCGCCCTGGTGGTCGAACTGATGCCCCGTGCCCAGGTGGCGTCGGCCACCACCGCACTTCAGGACCCCCATCACATCGAAGCCCGCCCCGCGCTGATCGCGCAGATGCGGCAGGCTGAGTTGGCCGTGTGCACCGGCGCAGGCGTCGAAGAGGGCTGGCTGCCAGTGCTTCAGCAGCGCGCGGCCAACCCCAAGGTACAGGATGGTTCACCCGGCATGTTCTATGCCTCTGACCATGTCACGCTCATCGATCCACGGGCGGCGACCCTGAACCCGCTTGCCGGGGATATCCACCCCGGCGGCAATCCCCATCTCCACGCAGACCCAGAGCGTGTGGCCGTGGTGGCCCGTGCCCTGATGGCGCGCATGCAGCAACTCTGGCCCCAACACGCCGATGAAGTGGCACAGCGCCATGCGGCATTCGATCAACGCTGGACCTCGCGCCTGACGGTGTGGCGCGATAAGGCCAGAGGACTCAAGGGTCAGCGTGTGGCGGCACAGCACAGCACCTTCGCCTACCTGTGGCGATGGTTGGGCATGCTTCAGAGCATGGACCTCGAACCCAAGCCCGGTCTGCCACCCACACCGTCCCATCTGCGTTCCCTGCTCCAGGCTTGGAAGGTTCAGCCCCCATTGGCCACCGTGGTGGCCGCCCACCAGGACCCCCGCGCCGGACGGTGGCTGGTGGACCACGCACGGCCGCGCCGAATGCTCCTGGTCCTGCCGGCCACGGTTGCCGACCCCACCAAGCCGATGGCACTGGACCACTGGTTCGATGAGATGATCGAGGCGCTGTTGCGTGCTGCATCGGCTCCGACCCCCACCGAAGCCTCGGTGGCCGCGGAAACGGGATGAACACATCTTGATGGAATCCTGGTTTCTGCTGCCCGCCGCCGCCTTGTTGGTGGGCGCCTGTGCGCTCGTACCCTTGGGCCAGCAGGTGCTTCGACGCGGGGTGGTGTTCATGGACCTGGCCGTGGCACAGGCCGCTGCGGCGGGTTCCCTGTGGGCCTTGGTCGTGCTGCACCGTGCGGATGACGGTGCGCAACCCCTGCTCGACCTGTCCGGGTTGGCCGGCTCACTGGTATGCGCCCTGGCCGTGGCCTGGCTGAGCCGCCGTTGGCCGCCACGCCGCGAGGCCCTGATTGGCCTGCTGTATGTCCTGTTTGCCTGCCTGGCCTTGCTGGGAGCGCGCATGGATCCTCATGGGCGCGACCGCCTGCTGGAATTGTTGGCGGCCGATGTGCTGTGGGTGCAAGGACCTCAGATTCTGGCCCTGAGCGCTGCTGCCGCGCTGCTGTGGGCGGGCCTGCTTTGGAAGCCCTCACTGATGGAGCACGATGCGCTCTTCTACACGGGCTTCGCGCTCATCATCAGCTTGGCGGTACCGGTACTGGGCCTGTTTGTGGTGTTCGCCCTGCTGATTGGTCCTGCGCTATGGGACCACGCCCGTCACGAAGCCGCGCCACCGGGGCCACGCGAGCCACACGATGCGCGCCCTGAGAACCCTGAGCGCGCTGCGCACCCACACTCGACCGCATGGCGCGCCTTGTCGATGCCCTTGGCCCTGGCCGGGAGTGCCTGCCTCATGGGCTTGGCCGCCTCGTGGTGGTGGGACGCACCCAGCGGCGCCTGTGTGGCCTTGTCGTGCGCCGTACTGGGCCTTGGGGCTGTGGCCAGGCGACGCTGAGACCTCCACACCCCGGGGCGCGAGGTCACTCGGCAGCCCCCGTGCGGCCACCAGCCGGGGCACAAAGGCCCAGCACCCGTGGGCGGGCGGCCTGCAGGATAGGCGGTGATCGAGGCCTCAGCGATCCGCAGCGAAGCGCCTCAGCGCAAAGCGCTGACCACCGCATCACCCATCTGCGCCGTGCCCACCAACGTGGTGCCCTCGCTGGAAATGTCGGGCGTGCGCAAGCCCTGGGACAGCACCTTCTGCACCGCCGACTCGACTCGCTGCGCCGCGGCTTCCTCGTTGAGGGTGAAGCGCAGCATCATGGCCGCGCTCAGAATGGTGGCCAGGGGGTTGGCCACGCCCTTGCCCGCGATGTCGGGCGCACTGCCATGACTGGGTTCGTACAGTCCCTTGTTGTTCTTGTCCAGTGAGGCCGAGGGCAGCATGCCGATGGAGCCGGTCAACATCGACGCTTCGTCCGACAGAATGTCGCCAAACAGGTTGCCGGTCACGATCACATCGAACGACTTGGGGGTCTTCACCAGCTGCATGGCTGCGTTGTCCACGTACATGTGGTCCAACTTCACATCCGGGTACTGCCGGTGCACATCGTTGACGATGTCCTTCCAGAACTGGAAGGTCTCCAGCACATTGGCCTTGTCCACGCTGGTGAGCCTTCCGCTGCGCTTGCGCGCGGCCTGGAAGGCCACATGCGCAATGCGCTCGATTTCCGGGCGGCTGTACCGCATGGTGTCGAAGGCTTCCTCGCTGCCGGGGAAGTGCCCATCCACCGCGGTGCGGCGCCCTCGAGGCTGGCCAAAGTAGATGTCGCCCGTCAGCTCACGAATGATCAAGATATCCAGCCCGGCCACCAGTTCGGGCTTGAGACTCGAAGCGTGGGTCAGTTGCCGATAGCAGATCGCCGGACGGAAATTGGCGAAAAGGCCCAGGTGCTTGCGCAGTCCCAGAATGGCCTGCTCGGGGCGCAACGGGCGGTCGAGCTTGTCGTATTTCCAGTCACCCACTGCGCCGAACAGCACCGCGTCGGCAGCCTTGGCCAGATTCAGAGTGGCTTCGGGCAGCGGATGGCCGCTGGTCTCGTAGGCCTTACCGCCCACATCGGCCCATTCCAGCTCCAGGGGCAGTTCCAGCGCCTGCAGCACCTTCACCGCTTCGGCGACGATCTCAGGACCAATACCGTCGCCGGGCAACACCGCAATTTTCATGGAAACGCTTTCGACATCCTGCTGGCCCATCAAAGCATCTTGTGCGCCAGCCAGGGCATCTTGGCCAGGCGCTCGGCCTCGAAGGCGCGGATCTTGTCGGCGTGCCGAAGGGTCAGACCAATGTCGTCCCACCCATTGATGAGGCACTGCTTGCGAAAGGGCTGCACTTCGAAGGGCAGTTCTGCCCCATCGGGCTTGACCACCACCTGACGCGGCAGGTCGATGGTGAGCTCATAGCCGGCAAACACCTTGATCTCATCAAAGATCCGTGCCACGGCCGCATCCGGCAGCACGATGGGCAACAGTCCGTTCTTGAAACAGTTGTTGAAGAAGATGTCGGCAAAGCTCGGCGCGATCAGCGCCCGAAAACCGTACTGCTCCAGAGCCCAGGGGGCGTGCTCGCGAGACGAGCCGCAGCCGAAGTTGCGCCCGGCCACCAGCACGGACGCGCCGGCATAACGCGGTTGGTTGAGCACGAAGTCGGGGTTGAGCGGTCGACCAGAGGCGTCCTGACCCGGCTCGCCACGGTCCAGATAGCGCCATTCGTCGAACAGATTGGGGCCGAAGCCCGAACGCTTGATGGACTTCAGGAATTGCTTGGGGATGATCGCGTCGGTGTCGATGTTCTCGCGGTTCAGGGGAGCCGCAAGGCCCTTGTGGATGGTGAAGGGTTTCATGGTCATGGCTTCAAGCGATTCGGCGGATATCGACGAAGTGCCCTGCCAGCGCGGCAGCCGCGGCCATCGCGGGGCTGACCAGGTGGGTGCGGCCACCGGCTCCCTGGCGACCTTCGAAGTTGCGGTTGCTCGTAGAGGCGCAACGCTCGCCCGGCTCAAGTCGGTCGGCATTCATCGCCAGACACATGGAGCAGCCCGGCTGACGCCATTCAAAGCCGGCAGCCTTGAACACCTCATGCAGGCCCTCGGCCTCGGCCTGAGCCTTGACCAGGCCCGAGCCCGGCACCACCAGGGCCAGCCTGACATGGGAGGCCACGCGACCACCCATCTTCTTCACCACGGCTGCGGCCTCACGCATGTCCTCGATGCGGCTGTTGGTGCATGAGCCGATGAAGACCTTGTCCAAACGGATGTCCTGGATGGCCTTGTTGGGCTCCAGCCCCATGTACTTCAGCGCGTTCTCGATGGCGCTGCGCTTGCCCGAGTCCTTCTCCTTGTCGGGGTCGGGCACGCGGTCCTCGATCGAAAGCACCATCTCAGGCGAAGTGCCCCAGGTGACTTGCGGACGGATCTGCGCCGCATCCAGCTCCACCACGGCGTCCCAATGGGCATCGGGGTCGGAATGCAGGGTGCGCCAGTACGCCACCGCCTGATCCCACTCCACGCCCTGCGGGGCCATGGGCCGGCCCTTCACATAGGCGATGGTCTTGTCATCCACCCCCACCAGGCCAGCACGGGCACCGGCCTCGATGGCCATGTTGCATACCGTCATGCGACCTTCCATCGACAGGCTGCGCATGGCACTGCCGCCGAACTCGATGGTGTAACCGGTTCCTCCTGCCGTGCCGATCCTGCCAATGATGGCCAGCACCACGTCTTTGGCGGTGATGCCGGGTGCTAGCGCGCCCTCCACCCGCACCAGCATGTTCTTGGCCTTCTTGGCCAGGAGCGTTTGCGTGGCCAGAACATGCTCCACTTCCGAGGTGCCGATGCCATGGGCCAGCGCGCCAAAGGCACCGTGGGTGGAGGTGTGGCTGTCCCCGCAGACCACGGTCATGCCGGGCAGGGTGGCGCCTTGCTCGGGGCCGATCACATGCACGATGCCTTGGCGCTTGTCCAGGAAGGGGAAGTAGGCGGCGGCACCCACGCTGCGGATGTTTTCATCGAGCGTGACGACCTGCTGGCGCGATGTGGGATCGGTGATGCCGTCCAGGCCGAGCTCCCAGCCCGTGGTGGGCGTGTTGTGGTCCGCCGTGGCCACGATCGAGGTCACCCGCCAGGGTTGGCGACCTGCCAAGCGCAGACCTTCAAAAGCCTGGGGGCTGGTGACTTCGTGCACAAGGTGGCGGTCGATGTACAGCACCGAGGTGCCATCCTCCTCGGTATGGACGACATGGGCGTCCCAGAGCTTGTCGTAGAGGGTGCGGCCGGTCATGGGGTGGCTAGGGGTGTCGTGTTGAATGAGGACTTCAGCCGCGCGCTCCGACGCTCGGAACTCACGGTGAAACCCGGTATTTTGGCTTGATTTGGCGGGGTCGGTGCCGCTCGGCCATGGCGTGCAGCGCCCCCCCGAGTCCAGGACGCTCCGATCAGCTGACCTTCCCCAAGGCCTTCAGCACCTTCTCCGGCGTGATCGGCTGGCTCCAAACCTCTGCCTTGAAGGGCGCCAAGGCATCATTGATCGCGTTCATCACCGCCGCCGGCGCACCCGCCGTTCCCGCCTCACCAGCACCCTTGGCACCCAGTTGCGAAGACCGTGTGGGCGTCTGCACATGCGCCACCTCGATATCGGGCATTTCGCCGGCCATCGGCACCAAGTAGTCCGCCATCGAGCCGTTGAGCAGCCGACCGTTTTCGTCGTACAGGCACTCTTCGAACATGGCGCCACCAATGCCCTGCACGATCGCGCCGCGGATCTGCTCGTCCACCAACTTGGGGTTGATCACACGCCCACAGTCTTCCACCGCCCAGTGCTTGAGCAGCTTCACGAAGCCCGTATCCGGGTCGACCTCCACATACGAGGCCTGCACCCCGTTGGTGAAGATGAAGGGATAGTCACGCTGCGCATAGTGACGGGTCACCATCAGCTCCGGCGTGAAGTCCGCTGGCAGCGTGTCGGAACGGAAGTAGGCGATACGGCCGAGTTCGGCCACATCCAGTACCGGCTCCAGCGTCTTGGCATCCACGACCGCGCCCCGACGAACCAGCAATTCAGACGCTTCGCGCTTGAGGATCACCGCCGCCACCTTCAGGATGTTGGCGCGCAAGGC
>RFTU01000099.1 GCA_009923315.1 Betaproteobacteria bacterium | reverse complement strand
CTGCTGATGGCCGCAGCTGCTTTGGGCCACCACGGGCCGCGCGCCCACACGCTGGCGGCGGTGGTGGAGTTCATCCACACGGCCACGCTGTTGCACGACGATGTCGTGGACGAAAGCAACCTGCGCCGCGGGCGTCAGACGGCCAATGCGATGTTCGGCAATGCGGCGGCGGTGTTGGTGGGTGACTTTCTGTATTCCCGCGCCTTCCAGATGATGGTGTCGGTGCAGTCGATGCCCGTGTTGGACATCCTGGCCAACGCCACGAACGTGATCGCCGAAGGGGAAGTGCTGCAATTGATGAACATGCACGATCCCGACTTGGCGGTGAACGACTACCTCAAGGTGATCCGCTACAAGACGGCCAAGCTGTTCGAGGCCAGCGCCGAGCTGGGCGCCGTGCTGGCCGGCGGCTCGGCGGCGCAGCGCCAGCGCTGCGCCGAGCTGGGCCGCCATCTGGGGACCACCTTCCAGCTCATGGATGACCTGCTGGACTACGACGGGCAGACGGAAGCCCTGGGCAAGAATGTGGGCGATGACCTGCGCGAGGGCAAGCCCACGCTGCCCTTGCTGCTGGCCCTGCAACGGGGCACCGAGGCCGAACGCGCGATGGTGCGCCACGCGATCCAGAACGGCGAGGTCGAGCGATTGCCTGAAGTGGTGGCGGTGGTCAGGCGCACCCAGGCCCTGGAGGGCACGCGCCAGGCCGCCCAAGCGGAGGCCGATTTGGCGCTGGAGGCCCTGAACACCCTGCCGGCCTCACCTTGGCGCGACGAGCTGGCCCGGCTGGCGCGTTGGTCGACACAGCGGTCCAGCTAGGCGCAACCGGCTCGGGAGCACCTTGATGATCAGCCAGATTCGGCTTTGGATGATCGGATGGCTCTTGGCCATGCCTTGCCTGGTGTGGGCGGCCGCAGGCACCGTGCAGGTGGTCCTGGGTCAGGCGCGCATCATCCAGTCAACGGGCCAGGAACGCGCGGCCATCAAGGGCGATCAGGTGTACACCGGCGACACCATCACCACGGGCACGTCCGGTCAGGTGCAGCTTCGGATGATCGATGATGCGCGCCTGTGGGTGCGGCCGAACTCCCGATTGGTCATTGAACAGTACCCCGCCGATGCTGCAGCGGCCAAACAAGCCCAGGCGCAAACCGCCACCCGGCTGATTGAGGGCAGCCTGCGCTCAGCCACCGGAGCCATCGGGCAACGAGCGCCTGAGAAGGTCCGTCTGAGCACACCCAATGCGGTCATCGGTATCCGCGGAACGGACTTCGAGTTGGCCTTCTTCCCCGACCGCCAGGCCGAGGCGATGCAGACGCCGCCGGGCACCTACCACCGGGTCTACGATGGGCGAACCCGCTTGACCGCGCCGGGTGCCGCGCCACTGGACGTCTTGAGCGGACAAGCGGTCTTCGTGGGGATCAAGCCCGGTGAAGAGCCCCGCGTGCTGCCGCAGATTCCACCCTTCCTCAACCTGCCCGATGGTCCCGTGGTCGCCCCGGCCACACGCGAGGCAGCGCCCGTGGTGCGCGGCTTGAAGATCGGCTTGCGTCTGGCATCTCCCCTGGCCGATGGGGCGGTGGTGACCTCCAGTGCCGGTGCGCCGGTGGAGCCGGTGCAGACCTCGGCTGCCGCACGCGAAGGCGAGCCCGTGCGCTTGAGCGTGTCCTACGCGGCGCCGCCCCAATCGCGGCAGCGGCGCGCGCCGGAGCCTCCCACCACCATGACCCTGGACATCACGGCGCGGTTGCAAGACGGTCAAGCCCAGGTGCAGGTGGTGGACGCTGTGCGCGGCGGATCGCTGAGCCTGACGATGCCACTGGGCACCTGGACGGACATCAGCGGGCGTGCCTCGTGGCTTGCAGGTGGGCGCCAGACGATCGCGTCCAGCAGTGCGCGGCCTGATTCGGCGCAGGTGCTGATACGGGTCGACGCGGGACCCTGAGATGCGGCGTGCCCTGCTCGCCTGCAGCGTGGTCTTGATGCTGGCAGGCCATGTGCTGCAGGTGTGGACGCTGCCGGGTCTGCAGCGCCTGGAGTGGTGGTTGTACGACGCCCGCATCACCTGGTGGGCCACCCCGGCGCCGGACGCCGCACCGGATGAACGCATCACCCTCATCGATATCGACGAACCCAGCCTGAGGGAGCCCGAGCAGGGCGGCGAAGGTCGCTGGCCCTGGCCACGAGACCGCATCGCCGCCTTGGTGCGTGGCTTGTTGGAGGAACAGGGTGCCGCGGTGGTGGGGCTGGACATCATCCTGGCCGGGCGGCATGAGCACGATGACCTCTTGGTACAGGCCATGCTTCTGGGGCCGGTCGTGGTGGGCGATGCCTTCCACACCGGTGGCGGCTCTTCGGGCGATCCGCCGCCGGGTTTGGATCCCAGCGTTCAAGAGGATGCAAAGGTCCGCATCCGCTCTCACGAACACGCCATCGGGGTGGTGCCGGTCCTGCGCCAAGCCGCCGCCGGCAGCGGCCATGTGCAGGCGCTGCGGGATGCCGACGGCGTGACACGGCGCGTCCCGATGTTCATCGAGCATGCCAACCGGTGGCACCCGGCCCTGGCGCTGTCGGTCGTGCAGGCCCTGTCGGAGGCGCCGGCACCCCTTCCGGTGTGGATGTCCTACGGCGGCCAGCGCCGCATCGAGGCGGTGGAGGTGGCCGGCCTGCAGGTGCCCGTCGACGAGGCCTTGCAGGCCCTGGTTCCCTATCGCGGCGGTACCCGCCCGGTGCCGGTGGTGTCGGCCGCGGATGTCTCCAGGGGGCGGTTGCCGGCCGGCAGCCTACAGGGTCGCATCGTGCTGGTGGGCTCGTCCGCTTCCGGTCTGGCCGATCTGGTCACGACCCCGTTGCACGCCAGCCTGCCGGGCGTGCAGGTGCACGCCGAGCTCATCGCCGGAATGTTGGATGGGCGCGTGCCTCGGCAGCCCGCCTACTCGCAAACGGCCGAACTCGTGCTGGTGCTGCTGGCCCTGCCCTTGGCCTGGTGGGGAGGCCGATGGCGGCCGTTGGCCCTGGTGGGTGCGGCCAGCGGGTGGGCACTCTTGGTGCTGGCGGGCAACGCAGCCCTGTTGCATCACCAGGGCCTGCTGCTGCCACTGGCCACACCACTCTTGGCCATCTTCTTGCCCACCGCCGTGCAAGTGGCCTGGGGCTATGCCGTGGAATCCCGCTCCCGCCGGCAGATGGCCACGCTGTTTGCCAGCTATGTGCCTCCGGAAATCGTGGAGCGCATGTCCGAAAACCCCTCGGCCTATTCGATGAAACCCGTCGAGCGCGAACTCACGGTGCTCTTTGCCGATGTTCGGGGCTTCACCACCGTCTCCGAAAGCCTGAGCCCCCAGGAGTTGGCCGACTGGATCAACGAGTACCTCACGGCCATGAGCCTGGTGATCCGCGAGCAGCATCACGGCACCTTGGACAAGTACATCGGCGATGCGGTGATGGCCTTCTGGGGCGCTCCCATGGATGAAGCAGCACATGCCGAACGGGCCGTCACCGCAGCCTTGGCCATGCAGCGCAAGGCCCGCACGCTCAGCGCCTCATTTGCTGCGCGAGGCTGGCCGGACTTGACCATTGGCGTCGGCATCAACAGCGGCCTGATGCGCGTGGGCGACATGGGCTCGCAGTTGCGAAGGGCCTACACGGTGATGGGTGACGCGGTGAATCTGGGCTCGCGCTTGGAGGGCCTGACGAGGGCCTATGGCGTGGACGTGCTGATCGGACAGGACACGCGCGCCCGGCTCACCGATTGGGTCTGCCAAGAAGTCGACTGCGTGCGGGTCAAGGGCAAGCATGAGCCCGTGCGCATCTTTGAGCCGCTGGGCCCGCGCTCCGACGTGGCCCCGGAGCTTGTGCAGCGGGTGCTTCGCTGGGACGCGGTCCTGAGCGCCGTTCGGATGCAGGATTGGCAGGGAGCCCGGCAGGCCATCGAGGCCTTGGAACGCGAGGTTCCCGGGCGCACATTGCACGCCCTTTACAGGGAACGGCTCGACCACTGGGAAGCCCACCCGCCAGGCCCGGATTGGGACGGCACCTTCAACTTCACCAGCAAGTAAGGTCCCACGAGAGCCAGGCTGCACAATGCCGCACACCATGGCCCTCAAGTCCACCATCTACAAGACCACGCTGGCGATCGCCGACATCGATCACAGCTACTACGCCGACCATGCCCTGACACTGGCCCGGCACCCCAGCGAAACCGATGAGCGGATGATGATCCGGCTGCTGGCGCTGGCGTTGAACGCACACGAGTTGCAGGACACCTGTGCCGGGGACGGCACCCTGGCCTTCGGCGCAGGCCTTTCGGATCCCGATGATCCGGACCTGTGGCTCAGGGACTTCACGGGTGCCACTCGCCTATGGGTGGAAGTGGGGCAGCCCGAGGATCGACCCCTGGTGAAGGCCTGCCAGAAGGCTGACGCGGTCAAGGTGTATGCCTTCCACCATGCGGCCGAGGTGTGGTGGAAGGGCATTCAGAACAAATTGACCCGTTTGGACAAGCTGCAGGTGTACCGCGTGCCCGCTGACGCCTCGCAACATTTGGCCACCATGGCAGCGCGCAGCATGCACTTGCAGGCCACGGTGCAGGACGGCGCCGCCACGATCAGCGGCGAGTCCGGCAGCGTGGTGATCGAACCCGCGCGCTGGATGTAGCACCGGCGGCGCCCATCCGCCCTGACGGAGGAGCTGGGCGATGGGGCTGCCGCGGACGTTGGCCCCGCCTGGTGTTCGGATCGGTCTAAATCGACAGCGCCCATCGTGCGGCTTCGTCGATCGCTCGCTTGGCGTCGAGTTCACCGGCCTGGCGCGCGCCGCCGATCACTTGAACAGGGCGGCCCTGGGCCATCAAAGCATCGGCCAAATTGCGCAAGGGTTCCTGACCGGCGCAGATGACGACGTGATCGCAATCGATCCACCGCGGGTCTTCCCTTTGGGGTCCGTGCGAAATGAGCACGCCTCGGTCCTCGATGCGTTCGTAGTTGACGCCACCGATCATCTGGACGCGTTTCATCTTCAACGCGGTGCGGTGGATCCAGCCTGTGGTCTTGCCCAAACCCGCACCGAGCTTGCCTTCACGGCGCTGCAGCAGGAACACCTCGCGTGCAGGGGTGTGCGGCTGCGGGCCTTCGGACCTCAAGCCGCCGGCCGTCTGCGCCGGATCGCCCACGCCCCATTCGCGTTGCCAGGCGGCCAGGTCGAGTGCTGTGGACGGTCCCGCATGCGACAGAAACTCGGCCACATCGAAGCCAATGCCGCCGGCGCCGATGACCGCCACCCGAGGGCCCACCGGGGCGTCACGGCGCAACACATCGATGTAGCTCAGCACCTTGGCATGCTCTTGACCCGGGATGCGCGGATCGCGCGGGCGCACCCCGGTGGCCACCACCACCTCGTCAAAGTCGGCCAGGTCGTCGGGCTGCACCTCACGGCCCAACTGCAGCTGCACACCCGTGGCCTGGATGCGCCGGCCCAGGTAGCGCAGCATTTCGTCGAATTCTTCCTTCCCCGGAATTCGGCGGGCCATGTTGAGCTGGCCCCCGATGGTGGTCTCCCGATCGAAGAGGTGCACCCGATGGCCGCGCTCAGCCGCCCAGGTCGCGGCGGTGATGCCCGCCGGGCCGGCGCCCACCACGGCAATGCGCTTGGATCGAAGTGCCGGTCGCACCACGAGCTCGGTTTCATGGCAAGCCCGTGGGTTGACCAGACAGCCGGCGCGCCGGTTCTGAAACACATGGTCCAGGCAGGCCTGGTTGCAGGCGATGCAGGTGTTGATGTCCTGCGCCCTTCCCTGGGCGGCCTTGACAACGAATTGCGCATCGGCCAACAGCGGTCGCGCCATCGACACCATGTCGGCCGCGCCTTCGGCCAGAAGGCGTTCGGCCACCTCGGGTGTGTTGATGCGGTTGCTGGCCACCACCGGTGTGCGGATGCCCTCCTCCGTGAAGGCGCGCTTCAAGCGTGCGGTGAGCCATGCGAAGGCCGCACGCGGCACGCTGGTGGCGATGGTGGGGATGCGGGCCTCGTGCCAGCCGATGCCCGTGTTGATGATGGACGCGCCCGCCGTCGAGACCGCTTTGCCGAGGGTCAGCACCTCGTCCCAGCGGCTCCCGCCGGGTACCAGGTCGATCATCGACAGTCGATAGATGAGGATGAAGTCCGGACCCACGGCCTCTCGGGTGCGCTGCACGATTTCCACCGGCAGGCGCATGCGGTGGCTGTAGTCGCCTCCCCAGGCATCCTGGCGGTGGTTGGTGGCCGCCGAGATGAACTGGTTGATGAAGTAGCCTTCCGAGCCCATGATCTCCACGCCGTCGTAGCCCGCCTCGCGGGCCAGCACGGCACACCGCACAAAGGCGCGGATCTGCCGCTCCACGCCTCGAGCCGACAGCTCGAAGGGCGTAAATGGGGAGATGGGCGAGCGCAAACGCGTGGGGGCCACCGCCAGGGGGTGATAAGCGTATCGGCCCGTGTGCAGGATCTGCATGGCGATGTGACCCCCGGCCTCATGCACCGTGCGGGTGACCACCTGATGGCGCTTGGCCGCAGCCTGGGTGGCCAAGGTGCCGGCAAAGGGCTTGGCCCAGCCGGCGATGTTGGGGGCGATGCCGCCGGTGACGATGAGCCCCACCCCACCCTGCGCCCGTTCACGGAAGAAGGCCGCCAGCGGCCGAAGGTCGCGCCCGTCTTCGAGTCCGGTGTGCATGGAGCCCATGAGAACCCGATTGCGCAAACGGACGCCGCCCAGCTCCAGCGGCATGAGCAGATGCGGATAGGGACTGCCAGGGTGGGTCATGCGCTCGACGCTTGCAGAGGCGTACATTTGGGTTGACACTTGCAGTGTAGGCAGTAGCAGTCCCCCGAAACCCTCACCCCAGAAAGGGTCCCGCTATGAGCACCGTCAAGGATTGCCTGGCCCATAAACCTCAACGCGTCATTCAGGTGGCACCCAGCGCACCCGTCAAGACGGCGCTGGAACTGATGAAGGAACACCGGGTGCGCGCCGTCCTGGTCACCGAAGCCGACCGTCTGGTGGGCATCGTGTCCCAGGGTGATTGCGCGATCCGGGCCTTCCTGGCCGGGCGCGATGCGGACCACACGCCGGTGTCGGACATCATGACGGCCGACCCACTGAGCGTGAAGCCCGGTGACCCCATGGAGCTGTGCATGGGCCTGATGGCCACCAAGGGGTTCCGACACCTGCCCGTCGTGGCGCAGGGGCATGGGCGTGATCTCCATCGGTGATGTGGTCAAACAGATGATGCACGAACTGGGCGAGCATGTCTCGTTTCTGGAGACCTACATCAAGGGCCACAGCGCCTAACGGGCCCGCCTCAGGGCTGAGGGCGGGCGCACCCAGTGGCCGCGGGTCGGCGACCTGACCGCACCTGTGCTGCATGGGGATAAGCTCGGTGAATCATGAAACATGGGGTCTGGCGCCTCCAGCAGGCGGCTGTGCTGGTGTGGGCTGTGCTGGCCGGGCCGGCAGCGGCCATTGAGGACCGCGCTGATGTCGACCCCGCTGACCCCCTCCGAGCGAACCAGCCGGTGGCCTGGAAGACCACGGTGTCGCGGTACCGGGACACCGCACAGGGCTGGGCGACGGACCTCAACTTACGCGGCAACACCGAGCGCTACACCTTCTGGCTTGGCGACTACCAGGCACCCGATGGAGTCCATCAACTGCGCGCTGGACTTGAAACCGGCAGGGCACTCGGACCGTCGATGCAGGTGGCCAGCGGGGGCTTTGTGGGCTGGAGTCTCACCTGGGACGGACGCCCCGCATCGGGCCCAGGGTGGGGCGGGCTGCTGGGCATCG
>RFTU01000098.1 GCA_009923315.1 Betaproteobacteria bacterium | reverse complement strand
CACCAAGCAATTCACTGCGACCTTTGGACTGCGTCTGACTTCCGAGGAAATTGACGGTGCCAACACCTCCGTGCGGCGCAGCCTGCTGGACGCCAACACATTGGCTGCCCTATCACCCATTACCGGGCAGAAACCCATCTCCACCACGCAATTACTGAGTACCCCATTTGTACAGGGCTTCGCTGGAGCCACGGGATCAAATACCTACCTGGCCACACCCTATAGCGCCAGCTGGGACCGCAAGGGCTGGAAGTTGGGCGGCAAATATGTGTTCGACCGGAACCATATGGTGTTCGCAAACTTGGCCGAGGGCTTCAAGGCGGGCAGCTTCAGCGCTGCGCCGGCCACCAGCATCGTCGCTACCACCAACTTGCCCAATCCGGCGTTTTTCACACCAACGAAGCCAGAGACTCTGCTGGCAACCGAGGTGGGCAGCAAGAGCACTTTAGCCAATGGTGCGGTGCGCTTGAACCTGACCGCTTACAACTACGCCTACAAGGATCAGCAACTCCTTTCGGTGCGTTCAATCGGTGGCGAGGTTTATGCAGCCGTGATCAACGTCCCGAAATCGCGCGTGCGTGGGGTTGGATGCCAACCTGGGCGTGCTGCAGACGCAGATCCTCGATGGTCAGATCGAAGGCAGCAACTACACCGGCAAGGAGCTGACAAACAGTCCCAAGCTCACCGGTACCCTGGCCGCTCGCAGGCAATTCCCCCTGGCTGCAGGGGTCGACATGACGGTCGGTGGTGATGTGAGTTACCGGGGATCACGGTACTTCACGCTGGAAAACGATGCGCTGCAACGCGCCGACGGCTACGCCGTTTACAACGCGCAATTCGGACTGCGGTTCGGGGCACAGCAGCGCTACTCCACGCAACTGTGGGTCAAGAATGCGACTAACGCCTTGTACTACCTGAACCGCTCGAGCTTCGTAAATTCAGGGACGATGCAGGCTTTGATCGGCGATCCGAGAACGGTGGGCATCACATTCTCTGCTTCTCTTTGATGCATACCTGAACTGTGTGGCCAGCGGGATACCGAGCTTGAGCTCACGGTATTCCGCTGGCCATAGCTTTGGTTTCGGATTTGAATTCGGTCCCGATGAGTCTTGAGTCAAGGGCCGAGTGGCCGGAGGAAGACCGAAGGGTGATCCATGTCACGCCTTTGCTCGGCCCTGAGGTCATCGAGCGCTTAAGCGAGGTGGGCATTCCATCCTTGGCGGCCTTGCGCCATGTGGGTGTCGATCGTGCCGTCGAATTGATCTGCCAGCGAATTGGCAGCGGTGCATGGCGAAATCGCCGGCGGGCCCTGCACCGGGCTCTCGCATCAACCGGATTCTCTGGATCCTGTAGCCAGGATGGGGCGGGCGACACATGCATGAAATCGGACGATTTGAAGACCGGTTTCACTGGGCAGTATGGTCAGCGAGAGGAGGGCAACACGTGCATGAACTCGGACGACTTGAGGACCTCCCGCAGGACTACCGCGACCAGCTGACCCGGCTGAACCTGGTCCCCCTATGGCCCAACCTGCGTTCGGTGCTACCGCCCCAGGTCCCCAGCCGGAACACCCGGCCCACTCACTGGCCCTACACCACCCTCAAGCCCCTATTGATGCAGGCGGGTGAGCTCACTCCGATGCACAAGGCCGAGCGCCGCGTATTGGTGCTGGCCAATCCGGGCCATGGGCTTGAGAACATGAAGGCCAGTCCGGCCATGTACTTGGGCATGCAATTGTTGCTGCCGGGTGAATGGGCACCAGCCCACCGCCATACGCCCAATGCGGTCCGCATGATCGTCGAGGGGCACGGAGCCACCACCACGGTCAATGGAGAAAAGTGCCCCATGGAGCGCGGTGACCTGATCCTGACGCCCACTGGGCAATGGCACGAGCACGAGCACAGTGGCAGTGGCCCAGTTGTATGGCTTGATGTGCTGGATTTACCTCTGATGTACTACGCGGAGGTCTCATACGCTGTGGAAGGTGAGCGTCAGACCGTACAGCCAGGCCGCGGAGATGAGGTGTACGCGCATGGCGGCGTGGTGCCCACGTCCTACTTCGAGCGAGGCCGCGCAGAGTACCCGATGCTGCGCTATCCGTGGCGGGAGGCGCGAGCCGCGCTGGAGGCGCTTGCGCAAACCCAGCCAAGCCTGACTTGTGTGCAGGTCACCTATGTGAACCCCGATACCGGGCACCACATACAAAACAACCTGGGCTACTACGCGATGATGCTGCGCCCTGCTCAGCAGCTTCGGCTGCCCGCACGCTCACCTTCGCAGGTATTCCACGTCATCGAAGGGCGCGTAGATGTGGCGGTAACCAAGCACGCATTTGGCCTGGCAGAAGCCGACACCTGCTGCACGCCCGGCTATGAGGCCGTGACGCTGACCAACCGCTCGACCACCGAACCCGCGTTCCTCTTCGTCGCCGACGAGTCGCCCCTGCACCGAAAGCTCGGTGTCTATGAAGTCCGCAGCTGACAGCCGCCCATGACCGCAACCACCTACCTTTGGAATCCGCCCCCCGTCGCCAGCCTTCCGGTGCGTGGCTACCAAGAGCATCTACCTGTCAATCGCATCTTTTGCGTTGGCCGCAACTATCACGCCCACGCGGTGGAGATGGGCCGCCCCGTCGATAAGGCCACTGAGCGCGCTTTCTACTTCACCAAGTCACCGCAGACGCTGGTGCCGAGCGGCGCCACGGTGGCCTACCCGCCTGAGACCAAGAACTACCACTATGAAATGGAACTCGTGTTGGTCATCGGCAAGTCGGGGTTTCGCGTGCCGACCGAGCGAGCGCATGAGCTGATCTTTGGCTATGCCTGTGGTCTGGACATGACGCGGCGCGACCTGCAACTGATCGCACGCGACAAAGGTCGACCATGGGACCTGGCCAAAGATATTGAGGATGGCTCTGTTTGCTCGGAAGTGGTGCCCATGCCCGGCGTGGTCATCGAGCAAGGCGAGATTGAGCTGGAGGTCAACGGTGAGGTCAAGCAGAAGTCTGATGTGAGCAATCTCATTTGGAACATCCGAGAGATCATTTCTGATCTATCCCTCTACTATCACCTGCAGCCTGGCGACATCATTTACACGGGGACTCCAGAGGGGGTGGGGCCTTTGCACCCAGGGGATTATGTTGAAGGGCATGTTGAAGGCGTGGCTATCGTGAGGTTGACCGTGGGGGAGACCATCAACTACGCTGGGTATCGCGGGGGCCCGTTGGTTTAAGTGGATATCTGCGCTGGGTCACCCTGTCAGTAGGCTGGCAACACTGGCTTGCCACGGCCTTCGCCTCGAAGCGTTCCACACGAGCACCATCCGGGGCTATCCCGACGTGGCCTGTTGTGTCTCCTGTTGCCGGAGGGGTGGCTGCTCAAGAAAGCAGCAAAACTGAGCGATGAGAGCGATCAGAGGGATGGTTGACCCCGGCGAAATACGAAATTCATTTTTTTTACACCGGGATTAAAGGTAAATGAAAGAGGGGCGGGCGGAAACATCCCTCTGATCGCTCGCATCGCTCACCCCTTGGGCTACGGCGCGTGGCATTGGCCGGTGATCAGTGTTGATCGCCGGGGTTTACCGAGGTCGGGGCAGGGGGGGTCTCAATCTCCAGGGCGAGGTTGCAGGAAACCGCGCGCCTAACGTCGTTTTCATAAACCGCGACTTTTCGAGTTGCGTGCGCGCCCGCGCTCGAGGGCGCTCACAGCTTCGTGCCCCAGCATGCTCAACTATCTTTGCGTTGTCACGAAGCGCGGACCGATATACCGGGGCGTAGCTGCCTCTCTAAGTCTCAGACGGCACCGCCAACTGCCAGGAAACATGCTTCGTCTGCAGGAAAGCCTCCAGCCCCTCAACCCCGTGAAGCCTGCCGATGCCGCTGTCCTTGTAGCCACCAGTTTCAATCTCGGCAAACAGACGCATATGACCGTTGATCCACACGGTGCCCGTGCGCAGATTGCGCGCCAAGCGCTGTGCTTGGCCCAAGTCTTCAGACCACACGCCGGCGGCAAGACCGAAGCGGGAGTGGTTGGCGACGGCGGCCATCTCACGCTCGTTTGCGCACACCGTCAATGACAGCAGTGGGCCGAACACTTCATCCTGCATGAGCGGGGAGGAAGGATCTTTCACTTCTACAAGCCCAGCGGTAACGAAACCGCCCTTGGCAGGCAAGTGCGCCGGAACGGTGCATGCCAGCCTATTGATCGCGCCCTCGCCACCACTGTCCTGCAGGGACAGGATTCGCTCGCGGCTAGCTCGGTTGATGAGTGGTCCCATGCGCGCGGCCGGATCGTGCGGCATACCGGGCGTGTGGGCCTTCAAACGCTCCACCAAGCCAGCGCGAATCTGATCGGCCACATCCTGATGCACGATCACACGACTGGCAGCGACGCACACCTGGCCTGCGTAGGAAAGCGCCCCACGCACAATTCCGTCCACAGCAGTGGGTATACGCGCTGAGGGCAGTACCAGCACGGGTGCATTGCCACCGAGCTCGAGATTCAGGCGCTTGAGGGTGGCCGATCCTGCGGCCATGATGGCCTTGCCCACGGGTGTGCTGCCGGTGTAGCTGACCATGTCCACATCCGGTGACTCCACCAAACGTTGCCCGCATCGGTTACCGCTTTCGGCGATGAGGTTCAGCACTCCCCGGGGCAGTGTTGGAATTTCGCTGGCGATTCGCATGGCGCCTTCCGTAGGCAGTGAGGTCTGACCCGCCGACTTGATTACGCAGGTGCAACCAGCGGCCAGGGCAGGCGCCAGGGAACGAGCCAACAGGGTCAGCGGCGCGTTCCAGGGCACGATGATCGCGGCTACTCCCAGCGGTTCGCGTGCCAGCATGGCCATCAGGCCGGGTTCTATTTCCGTGACGCGCCCAAAGATATTGCGGGCCAAGCCGGCGTAGTACCGGAGTTCACTGGCAGCAGCCACGATCTCGTGCCGGGCCTCAGACATCAACTTGCCGTTGGTGGCCGAAATCTCTTCCGCCAGTGGTTCGCTCGCGGCCTCAAGACCATTGGCCAGCGCGAGCAGGAAGGCTGCGCGTTGACGTGGACTTCGTGACCATGTGCCGTGATCGAACGCATTCCGCGCTGCCGCGATCGCCGCGTCGGTGTCTTGAACATCTGCGTCAGCGTACGTGGCGACCACTTCCCCGTTTGACGGAGACAGCACCTCAGATGTGCGGCCTTGCGCGCCATCGCGCCATTGGCCATCTATCCACAACGAAGCGTGTTTCATGATGTCTTCCTTCCTTCTGGGCCCCAGGGCCAGGTAATGGACGTTGTCGTTTTCATGTGCGACAAAAGGTTTGGTGCCGGCGCCGCCCTCAAGGAGCCCATGTGCCGTAATAGATGCCGTGCTCCTTGGCACGGTCGGTACGGCGCGCAACCTCCGCATCCGACAGAGATTGCCTCGGATGCAGGCTGGCCATCCAAGCCATCAGCCGAGCTTCCATTTCACGCCGCATGGGCTGTAAACCGGTGTCTTCGCCCAGATCAACGTACTCGTGCGGGTCGCGCACAAGGTCGTAGAGCTGCGGGCGGAATCCCTGCCAGTGGATGTACTTCCACTGACGTGTCCGAACCATCCAGCCTCGGCACTCACCGGGCTGCCGCTTCAGGGTCAAACGCACGCGGCGGAAGGAGTAGTCGATCTCGGAAATGACGCATTCGCGCACGTTGTGCGTACGTTGGCCCCCGGCTGACTCATCGGTCTCGTGGATCTCATCCAAAAGCGAAAGGCCCTGAAGTCCGTCATCCTCGGGTCGTATCCCCAGGGCCTCCAGGATGGTGGGCGCCACGTCGATGGCTTGAACCAGGCTGTCCAGGCGCTGACCGCGGGTGGCGTCTGCCTGCTGCCGCGGGTCAAACACCATGAGTGGCACGCGCACCACCTGATCGTGGAACAGGTCCTTTTCGCCAAGATGGTGGTCCCCGCCGTAGTCACCATGGTCCGAGGTGAATACGATGAGGGTTTCGTTCATCAGGCCCTGGCGTTCAAGGAAGTCCAGAACACGCCCAATGTGGTGGTCCACCTGTTCGATCAAACCCATGTAAACAGGTCGAACTTGACGCACCACCGCCTCATCGGAAAAGGTGATTGATTCCTCCATGGCCTGATACGCCGCCAGCACTGGATGCGGATCCTGTCGCTCTACCGCGTGCTTGCGGATCGGTAGCATGTGCTCTGGCCCGTAGGCTTGGTGGTAGGGCGCAGGCGCAATGTAGGGCCAGTGCGGCTTTACGTAGCTCAGGTGAAGTGCGAAAGGGCGGTGCTGGGCCTGCTCCAGGAAAGCGAGCGCGGTGTCGGTGACATAGGCCGTTTCGCTGTGAGCTTCATGCACACGCGCCGGCAAATGAACGTGACGCAGAAACCAGCCGCTGACCGATTGGCCCTGTTCGTTCACGCCACTGACAACGTGGTCGTGCCAAGGCCGGTCTCCCGCATACCCGGTGCGCCGAAGGAAGTCGCCGTATCCACTCTCAGGTCCAGGCTCCGCATGACCGTCGATACGGTCGATTTCGTTGAAGCCGCCAGCCGCCACGTGGCGCCAGATGGCTGATCCCTTGTCTACGCCCAGTCGTGCCAGGCCCTCCACGTCGGGGATCACATGAGACTTGCCCACGAGATGCAACTCCCGGCCTGCGGCGCGGAAGTGATCGCCGAGCGTTCGCTGCGAAACCGATAGGGGCACCCGGTTCCAGGTCACGCCGTGTGAAGACACATAGCGACCGGTGTAGTAACTCATGCGGCTGGGGCCGCAGACGCCAGCCTGCACATAGGCATGGTTGAAATAGGTCGAGCGGCGAGCCAGACTGTCCAGGTGCGGCGTGCGCATGTGCGGGTGCCCGTTGAACCCAAGGTGGTCATGGCGCAGCTGGTCGCACATGATGAAGATGACATTGCGCAGGGGCTTGGCGCTCATCGCGGGACCTTCCTTGGATGAAGTTGGAAGGCCATCAGACGAAGACGGCTCCGCCTTCCACGCAAAGAGTCTGGCCGGTCATGAAGGCCGAATCGTTTCCTGCCAGAAAGCTCACCGTGCCGACCAGATCCGAGGGGTAGGCATCGCGCTGGATGGAGCGTGACTTTCGGATCGCTTCCCCGAACTGCTGCACGTGGGCATCGTTCTGGAGGATCTGGTCCGACAGCGTCAGGCCCGGGGCGATGGCGTTGGCCGTGATCTCCCAGGCTCCGAGTTCCCGAGCCAGCACACGGGTGAAGGTGATGACCGCTCCCTTGCTGGTGACGTAGTGCGCCATGTTGGCTAGGCCCTTGAGGGCCGATGTGGAAGCTACGTTGATGATGCGGCCCCAGCGCTGCCGCTTCATGTGGGGAGCCACAGCCTTGGCACACAGAAAGGGTCCGAGCGTGTTAACCCGCATGACCTGCATCCACTCTTCAGCGTCGTATTGATCGAATGGCCGGTTGACCAGAGTCGAGAAGAGGGCCGCGTTGTTCACGAGCACGTCGATGCCGCCAAAGCGGGCGGCGGCGGCGTCAACGGTCTCTTGAATGCTGACCGCGTCGGTCACGTCCATACGCAGGCCCAGGCAGTCCACGCCGTGCTGATCCTGGATGGCTTGCGCGGCCTCCTGCGCACCGCGAAGGTCGCCAATGACGATGCGCAGACCATCGGCAGCCAGGCGTTCGGCCATGGCGCGTCCAAGTCCGGTGGCGCCCCCTGTGATCAGTGCCACGCGTGTGCGGGTGTTCATCGAAAACTCCATTCAGGCGAGAGGGCGTGAGGACTCACGGGCATGATCAAGGCGCCATGGGTGTGGTGTGGACGCTCATGGGGTCCAGGTAGGCGCTCAGTCCCTCGATGCCGCTTTCAGCACCCAATCCGCTGTCCTTGAGCCCACCAAATGGTGCCTCTGGCATTGAGACCATCACGTTGTTGATGGACAGTGCACCGACCTCCAGTTCGCGCATGCAGCGTGCTTGGATCGATGCGCTATCGGTGAACAGGTAGCCCGCCAGCCCGAGGCGGTTGGCGTTGGCACGCGCAATGGCTTCATCCAGAGTAGAGAAACCTTGGATCGCGCAAACCGGCCCGAAAG
>RFTU01000097.1 GCA_009923315.1 Betaproteobacteria bacterium | reverse complement strand
GCCACCGGTGTGGCCGACAGAAGCGGTGGCAGCGTGGCCAACAGCCCCAGGTTGGCCACCTTCTGCTGATCGGGGTCGAGGACGACTTGCAGCTCGCGCGCCGCCTTCTCAATGGCCTCTATCGCGGCCAGCCGGTTCTGCAGTTGCATCGCCACGCGGCCCAGTTGCTGCGCCGCACCTTCGTCGGCCACCGCCGCCACGGGCCGCTCGCGCATCATCATGCCGGTGGCCGCGTCCAGTTCGCGCACATAGCGCTGCCATGCCGGCTCTTGATCGGCACGCAGCTGCAACTGCTGGTGCAGCCGCTCCAGCGCCTGTTCCGCCCAAGCGGGGTTCGCTCCACCCAAGGAGGAGGCGCTGACGCTGCGGGTGGGCATGGCGCCCGGTGCGCCGACGGTGGCGGGCATTGGCGGGGCCTGTGGTGCGGGTGAAGCCGGCGCAGCCGTTTGGGCCGAGGTGCCGGCTGCCGCGCAGGCCAGTGCGGTCAAGCCGATCCGCAGGGCGCTCAGGAGATTGGGCAGAAGGCCGGGGGTAGAGGGGCTTTTCATGTGCGCAGTGTGCCGCCACCTGGGTGCCGCTGCGTGTGCCTCTTGTGAAGAAGTGTTGCGCACGAGGTGGGGCCCTGCCACTGGGCAGACCCCCGCCCGCAAACCATGCCAACATGCTGCATGGCCATGCCGCAACCCGACCCCGAGCCGACCCTGCCATCCTGCCGCGCGCTGGACGCGGCCGACCCCTTGGCGCCGTTGCGCGCGCAATTTGAGCTGCCGCCGGGGCTGATTTACCTGGACGGCAATTCCCTGGGCGCCCTGCCCAAGGCGGCGGCGCCGCAGGTCCAGCATGCCCTGCAGCAGGAATGGGGGCGGGGCCTGATCCGAAGCTGGAACGACGCGGGCTGGATCCACCGCGCGCAAGCCGTGGGTGACGCCATCGCCCCCCTGGTGGGTGCTGGGCCGGGCGAGCTCACAGTGGCCGACAGCACCTCCATCAACCTTCACAAGGTGCTGTGGGCGGCCATGGCATTGGCGCCACAGCGTGCCGGTGCGGGCAGCCCCAGACGGCGCGTGCTGCTGACCGAACGCGACAACTTTCCCACCGACCGCTACATCGCCCAGGGGCTGTGCGACCTGCTGGGATGGACGATCCGTGAGGTGGAGCCCTGGGGTGGGCAGGGGGCTGAAGGGGAGCTCCTGGCGGCCTTGACCGAACCCGATGTGGGCATCCTGATGCTCACGCACGTGAACTACCGCAGCGGCGCCCTGCACGACATGGCGGCGCTCAACCGTACCGCGCGCGCCGCTGGTGTGCTGACCGTGTGGGACTTGGCGCACAGTGCGGGGGCCGTGCCGGTGAACCTGAAGCAAGCCGATGCCCCGGCGGACTTCGCCGTGGGCTGCGGCTACAAGTACCTCAATGGCGGCCCGGGTGCCCCGGCGTTCGTGTGGGTGCACCCCGCACATGTGGACGCGGTGGAGCAGCCTCTGCGCGGCTGGTTGGGCCACGCCGCGCCGTTTGCATTCGATGCCACCTACCGGCCCGCCAGCGGCATCGCGCGCTACACCTGCGGCACACCGCCCATCCTCAGCTTGACCGCCCTGCACGCGGGCGTGCAGACCCTGCGTGCAGCGGATGCCGCCGGAGGCATGGCCGCCCTGCGGGCCAAGTCGCTGTCGCTCACGCGCACCTTCATCGATGCCAGCCGAGGCGCCGCCCAAGCCCACGACTTGCACCTCACCACCCCTGAAAACGATGCGCAGCGTGGCTCGCAGGTGAGTTGGGGCTGCGGCCCCACGGCGCCAGATGGCTATGCGGTCATGTGCGCCCTCGTCTCGCGTGGCGTGGTGGGCGACTTCCGAGCCGGCCCTGGCCCAGGGCAGCCCGACATCCTGCGATTTGGCTTCGCGCCGCTGTACAACACCCATGAAGAGGCTTGGCGTGCCGCACAGGCGCTGGCAGAGGAACTGGCGCGCGCCGCGCGCCACGGTGGGGCTGCCGCGGTGCGGCCTGCGGTGACCTGAACCCCCGCGTCACGGGCTGGCGGAGGCCTCGGCCAGCCCGGCCCCACGGCCTGGGCCCCCATTTCGCAGCCGCCTTGACAACCCTTCCCTCGGAAAGGACACTGCCGGTTTGTCTTGGACGAAGTTGGTCCGACGCCGAACTTCAACCACCTGTCGAGGCCGTCCATGACCGCAGCCCTCTACCCTTTCCAAGCCCTGCTGCAGGGCGGCCCCGACGGGGCGGTGGCCATCAGCGCGCCCGGTCGGCCCCCGCTCACCCATGGCGGCCTGCGGGCCTTGGCCCAGCGCACCATCGCCCGGCTGAACGAGCTGGGGGCTGGCCGCAACGACCGTGTGGCCATCGTGCTGCCCAACGGGCCCGAGATGGCCACCTGCTACCTGGCCTGCGCCGGGGGCACCACCAGCGCACCGCTCAATCCAGCCTACCGGGCCGATGAGTTCGAGTTCTACCTCAGCGACCTGCAGGCCAAGCTGCTGATCGTGGACAAAGGCAGCGCAAGCCCTGCCGTGGAGGTGGCCGCTCGTTTGGGTGTCAAGGTCATCGAACTGCACACCGCCGAAGGCGCGCCCGCGGGTGACTTCACGCTGCACCCGCAGGACGGCCGCTCGGCCCCGGCGGGGACCACCGTGAGCGGCGGCTGGAGCCAGGCCTCCGATGTGGGCATGGTGCTGCACACCTCCGGCACCACCTCGCGCCCCAAGATCGTGCCCCTGAGCGTGGGCAATCTGGCCGCATCGGCGCGCAACATCCGCACCACGCTGCAGTTCACGCCAGCCGACCGCGGCCTGAACATCATGCCGCTGTTCCACATCCACGGCCTGATCGCCGGGGTCTTGGCGCCCATCTCGGCCGGCTCCGAGGTCTTTTGCACGCCAGGTTTCAATGCCCTGAAGTTCTTCGCCTGGATGGACGAGGCCCGCCCCACTTGGTACACCGCGGTGCCCACCATGCACCAGGCCATTCTTCAGCGGGCCAAGGGCAACAGCGAAGTGATCGCTCGCCATCCGCTGAGGTTCCTTCGTTCCTCGTCTTCGTCCATTCCGCCCCAGGTGATCCGCGAGCTCGAAGACGTGTTCGGTGCTCCGCTGATTGAAAGCTACGGCATGACCGAGGCCTGCCACCAGATGGCCAGCAACCCGCTGCCCCCGGCCATCCGCAAGCCCGGGACGGTGGGGGTGGCCGCCGGGCCAGAGGTGGCCATCATGCTCGACGGCGTGATCCTGCCGCGCGGCCAAACCGGTGAAATCGTCATCCGCGGCGACAACGTCACCGCCGGCTATGAGAACAACGAGAAGGCCAACGCCGAAGGCTTCAGCAGCGGCTGGTTCCGCACCGGCGACCAAGGCGTGATGGATGCGGACGGCTACATCAGCATCACCGGGCGACTGAAGGAAATCATCAACCGCGGCGGCGAAAAGATCAGCCCGCGCGAGGTGGACGAAATCCTGATGGACCATGCCGCCGTGGCCCAGGTGGTGTGCTTCGGCATGCCCCACCCCAAGTTGGGCGAAGAGGTGGCCGCCGTCGTGGTCTTGCGTGAAGGCCTGGCCGCCACGGAAAAGGACCTGCAGGCCTTTGTGGCCAGCCGCGCCGCAGACTTCAAGGTCCCCAAGAAGATCCTGTTCATGGACGAAATCCCCAAGGGGGCCACCGGCAAGCTGCAGCGCATCGGCTTGGCGGCGAAGTTGGGCTTGGGTTAATTAAGCATTTCCTTAATCCACGTTGCTGAAAAATTCAATTTCCGAGTGACGGTGCATTGCCTAGAGTCGGGCTCTTCACCGGAACACCCCTTTTGACCTAGACAAACACCACCTCCTTGCGGGCCGTTCTGCCGCACGGGCGGATGACAGGAGACAGCCCATGCCGCAGCTTCCGCACCCCCGCTTGCACCCCCAAGCACTCCCCCCTGCGCGCTCCGCGCGCCCAAGACCCCGCATGCTCGGCGCACCGCTGCGCACGCTGATCGCCATGGGCGCCACCGCCCTGGCCATCGGTCTGGGTCTGGGTGCCGCGCAGCGTGCGCACGCGGCCTGGGAGCCCAGCAAGCCGGTGGAATTCGTGGTGCCGGCGGGCACGGGCGGCGGCGCCGACCAAATGGCGCGGTTCATCCAGGGGGTGGTCACCAAGCACAACCTGATGAAGCAGCCCATGGTGGTGCTCAACAAGTCAGGCGGCGCGGGCGCCGAGGGCTTTCTGGATGTGAAGAACGACAAGGGCAACGCCCACAAGATCGTCATCACGCTGTCCAACCTGTTCACCACACCGCTGGCCACCGCCGTGCCCTTCAATTGGCGCGACATGACGCCGGTGGCCATGTTGGCGCTGGACCAGTTCGTGCTGTGGGTCAACGAAGACTCGCCCCACAAGACGGCCAAGGCCTACTTCGACGCCGTCAAGGCCAGCCCCGACCGCACCTTCAAGATGGCCGGCACCGGCTCCAAGCAGGAAGACCAAATCATCACCGTGATGATCGAAAAGGCCGCGGGCAAGAAGATCACCTACGTGCCCTTCAAGGGCGGCGGCGATGTGGCCGTGCAGTTGGTCGGCAACCACGTCACCTCCACGGTGAACAACCCCATCGAGGCCGAAAGCCATTGGCGCGCCGGCAAGCTGCGCGCCCTGTGCGTCTTCGATGACAAGCCCATGCCGTACAAGGCCAAGGTGACCGACAAGCAGAGCTGGGCCGACCTGCCCACCTGCTCCTCGGCCGGCTTGCCCGTGGATTACCTGATGCTGCGAGGCATCTTCATGCCCCCAGGCGTGACGCAAGACCAGATCAACTTCTACCTCGAGCTGTTCAACAAGGTGCGGGCCACCCCGGAGTGGAAGGACTTCATGGAGAAGGGGGCCTTCAACCCGACCTTCATGAGCGGCCAGCCCTACTTCGATTGGCTGGGCAAGAACGAATTCCGCCACCGTGAGCTGATGAAGGAAGCGGGCTTCCTGGCGAAGTGACGCGACCGCCCAAGACCGATCACCCTCTGAGCCGTTTGTCATCAACCGACCCCTTGCCGGAGCCGCCCATGAACACCACGACCTTGAACCCGACCGCCGCCCTCGACCAAGCCCCGGCCGAGCCGGCGGCGCTCGCACACGAGTCGGCCGCCCCCGCGCAGGAGGGCATCCGCGAGTTGGGGCCCGAACTGGGGGTGGCCGGCTTCCTGATGCTGCTGGGGGCCCTGGTGGTGTTCGACAGTCTGCGCATGGGCGCAGGTTGGGCCGATGACGGCCCTCAATCGGGCTACTTCCCCTTCTACATCGGTCTCATGCTCGTGGCCTCCAGCGGCTTTGTGTTGTTCAAGGCGCTGGCCTGCTGGATGGGCCGCGAACAGGCGGGCGGGCAACCCGCTTTGCTCACCCGCACCTTCGTGGGCCGGGATGAGCTGAAGCTGGTGCTGGCGATGCTGGTGCCGGCCACGCTGTATGTGGTGGCCATGGGCTTCGTGGGGCTGTATGCCTCTTCGATCGTGTTGATCGCGTGGTTCATGCGACGGCATGGTGGTTTTGGCTGGCCCCTGAGCGCCGCGGTGTCCGTGGGCGTTCCCCTGACGGTGTTCCTGGTGTTCGAGCGCTGGTTCCTGGTGCCGCTGCCCAAGGGCCCCATCGAGGGGCTGCTCGGTTTGTGAAGGGTCCGGCGGCGTGCGCCGCCGGTCAGTTGAGATGCAGTACCGTGGCGGCCCCGAGGGGGCCGCCTTGTTCCATTCGTCTGCACCCCCGAACGCAGGCCTGAACCGGACCTGGCCATGGAAGAGATTTCCCTGTTGATGAACGGTTTTGCGGTGGCCCTTTCGCCGCAAAACCTCGTGTTCATGTTGGTGGGCATCATCCTGGGCGTGCTGATCGGCGTGCTGCCGGGCTTGGGTGGCGCCAACGGCATTGCCATCCTGCTGCCGCTGACCTTCAGCATGAACCCGACCTCGGCCATCATCATGCTCAGCTGCATCTACTGGGGGGCCTTGTTCGGGGGGGCCATCACGTCCATCCTGTTCAATATTCCCGGCGAGCCCTGGAGCGTGGCCACCACCTTCGACGGCTACCCGATGGCCCAGCAAGGCAAGGCCGCACAGGCCCTCACGGCCGCTTTCACTTCGTCCTTCGTGGGCGCGCTGTTCGCCGTCATGGTCATCACCTTCTTGGCGCCGGTGCTGGCCAAGTTCGCGCTGAGGTTCGGGCCGGCCGAATTTTTCTCGGTCTACCTGCTGACCTTCTGCAGCTTCGTGGGCATGAGCAAGGAACCGCCGGCCAAGGTCATCGCCGCGATGATGCTGGGCTTCGCCCTGGCCTGCGTGGGCCTGGACACGGTGACCGGCCAGCTGCGCCTGACCTTCGGCTCCACCGAACTGCTCAACGGTTTCGATTTCCTGATCGCGGTGATCGGCCTGTTCGGCATCGGCGAGATTCTGCTGACCATGGAAGAAGGCCTGGCCTTCAAAGGCAAGAGCGCACGCATCACGCTGGGTACGGTGTGGGAAACGTGGAAGGGGCTGCCCGCCTACTGGATCACCTTCCTGCGCTCCACCGCCATCGGTTGCTGGATGGGCATCACGCCCGGCGGCGCCACCCCGGCTTCCTTCATGAGCTACGGCGTGGCCCGGCGCATGAGCCGTGAGCCGGACAGCTTCGGCAAGGGCAACATCGAAGGCGTGGCCGCGCCGGAAACCGCCGCCCATGCGGCCGGCACCTCGGCCCTGCTGCCCATGCTCACGCTTGGCGTGCCGGGCTCGCCCACGGCCGCCGTGCTCTTGGGCGGTCTCCTGATCTGGGGTCTGCAGCCCGGGCCGATGCTCTTCGTCGAGCAGAAGGACTTCGTGTGGGGCTTGATCGCCTCGATGTACCTGGGCAACGTCGTGGGCCTGATCGTGGTGCTGACCACCGTGCCCTGGTGGGCGGCCATCCTGCGCATTCCGTTCTCGATCATCGCGCCGGTCATCATCGTCATCTGCGCCATCGGCGCCTACACCGTCAACAGCTCGATGTTCGACGTGATCATGATGATGGTCTTCGGCGTGTTCGGCTACCTGTTCAAGAAGCTGAAATACCCGCTGGCGCCGCTGGTGCTGGCCCTGGTGCTGGGCAAGGGTGCCGAAAGCAGCTTCCGCCAGGCCATGCTCCTGAGCGACGGCAGCCTCTCCATCTTCTGGAGCAATGCGCTGGTGGGCAGTGTGAGCGCCCTGGCCTTGGTGATGCTGCTGTGGCCGCTGTGGGGTACGCTGAAGGGCAAGATGTCCGGCGCGCCGGTGCGGCCGACCTAACGGGACCACGCTTATGAAATTCGCCATCGTCGGCGCCGGTGCCATTGGCGGTTACCTCGGTGCACGCCTGGCCCATGCCGGCCACGACGTCACCTTCATCGCCCGCAACCGCAACCTGCAGGCCATTCAGGCCCACGGCTTCAAGCTCATCTTGGAAGACGGCACGTCACTGCACGCACCCAGCGCCCGCGCGGTGCAGGACATGGCTCAGGCCGGGCCGCAGGATGCGGTGTTGCTGACGGTAAAGGCCCATCAGGTCAAAGACCTGCTGCCCGGGCTGCGCGAGCTGTTCGGCCCTCAGACCATGGTCGTGACGATGATCAACGGCGTGCCTTGGTGGTACTTCCACAAGTTGGGCGGCCCCTACGAAGGCCAGACGCTGGAGTCGGTGGACCCGGGCGGCCTGCTGGCACAGCACATCGAGCCCGACCGCGTGATTGGCAGCGTGGTGTACCCCGCAGCCGAATTGGTGGAGCCGGGCCTGGTGAAGGTGATCGAGGGCAACCGCTTCACCCTGGGCGAGCCCGATGGATCCCGCAGCCCCCGCATCGAGGCCCTGAGCAAGGCCTTGATGGAGTCCGGCTTCAAGGCTCCGGTCAGCAAGGACATCCGCAGCGAGATTTGGGTGAAGCTGTGGGGCAACCTGAGCTTCAACCCCATCAGCGCGCTCACCCATGCCACCCTGGAAGCGATCTGCAATTTCGCGGCCTCGCGCGAATTGGCGGCCAACATGATGCGCGAGGCACAGGCCATCGGCGAGAAGCTCGGTGTTCAGTTCAAGGTGAGCCTGGAACAGCGCATCGCCGGCGCGCAGGCCGTGGGCGCGCACAAGACCTCGATGCTCGTGGACGTGGAAAACGGCCGCGCCCTCGAGCTCGAGGCGCTGGT
>RFTU01000096.1 GCA_009923315.1 Betaproteobacteria bacterium | reverse complement strand
CTGCCCCATGTCGCAGCAATCCCTGCACCCCATGCTCAACATCGCCGTCAAGGCCGCGCGTACGGCAGGCGCCATCATCAACCGGGCTGCGCTCGATGTGGAGGTGCTCAAGGTCGGCAGCAAGGGAGCCAACGACTTCGTGACCGAAGTGGACCAGGCAGCCGAACGGGCCATCATCGACACGCTCCTGCAGGCCTATCCTGACCACGGCATCCTGGCCGAGGAAAGCGGCCGCGAGCACGGGCATCCAGGCAGCGAGTACACCTGGATCATCGACCCTCTGGACGGCACCACCAATTTCATCCATGGCTTTCCGTTCTACGCGGTCAGCATCGCTTTGGTGCACCGCGGCGTGCTCCAACAAGCCGTGGTGTACGACCCCACACGCAACGACCTCTTTCATGCCTCCAAGGGCCGCGGCGCCTATCTGAACGACCGGCGGCTGCGCGTGAGCAAGCGCACGCGCTTGGACGAGTCCCTGGTGGGCACTGGATTCCCATTCCGCAAGGGCGATAACTTCAAGCGCTATGTGAAGATGTTCGAGGAGGTGATGCAGTCCTGCGCTGGCCTGCGTCGGCCGGGGGCGGCTGCGCTGGACCTGTGCCACGTCGCCGCCGGTCACTACGATGGCTTCTTCGAAATGGGCCTGAGCCCCTGGGATGCGGCAGCTGGAGCGCTGATGATCACCGAGGCCGGCGGCCTCGTGGGCAACTTCACCGGTGAAGCGGACTTCCTCTACCAGCGTGAGATCGTGGCCGGCACGCCCAAGGTATACGGTGCGCTGGTCAAGATTCTGGCGCCGTATTCGAGGGTGATCAGCGAAGGCGATGCCGGCGCGGCACCGCCCGCAGCCCAACCAGCTGCTGCCCTCAGCGCCGAGGCGGCGTGGGCCAGCAGCCTGGGTGCCCAAGCCCCCGCCGTCAAGCGCCCGCCCATCCGCATCCGTCGCCGAGAGGCCTGAGCGCTCGTCCACGCGGGTCCATCAGGCCCGACAATTCGTCCATGCACGGTTCACCGCCCGCGCCAGTCGCGGACTTCTCCCAGCACACGCCGATGATGGCGCAATACCTGCGCATCAAGGCCGAGTTCCCCGACACCCTGGTGTTCTACCGGATGGGGGACTTCTACGAACTCTTCTACGACGATGCCCGCAAGGCCCATCGCCTGCTGGACATCACCATCACCACCCGGGGACAGAGCGCGGGCGAGCCGGTGGTGATGGCCGGCGTACCGGTCCACTCGGCGGAGAGTTATCTGGCCCGCCTGATCAAATTGGGCGAGGCGGTTGCAGTGGCCGAGCAGGTGGGCGATGTGGCCACAGCCAAGGGTCCGGTGGAGCGCAAAGTGGTGCGCGTGGTGACACCCGGCACGCTGACCGACAGCGAGCTGTTGGCAGACCGCAGCGAAAGCCTGCTGGTGGCTCTGGTGGCGCAACCCAGCGCCGAGCCGGGTCGTGGTTCTGCCGGCGAAGGCGCGGTGCGTTGGGGCTTGGCCTGGTTGGGCATGGCCAGTGGGCGCTTGGGCCTCAGTGAATGCGACAGTGGGGCGCTGGGCGGGTGGTTGGCTCGACTGGAGCCGGCCGAGTTGTTGATGCCACCAGCCGATGGACACCGCCAGGGCGCATCGGCCTTCAGCGCCGCGTGGGCCGCCGCAGGCCGCGCCAACGCGGTGCTCACCCATCGGCCTGCCTGGCAGTTTGATGCGGGCCTGGGCCAGCGCAAGCTGTGTGAACAATTGAAGGTGCGCAGCCTGGAGGCCTTTGGCGCGGCGTCGCTGACCGCTGCGCATGCGGCGGCTGCAGCGCTCCTGGCCTATGCCCAGCACACCCAAAGCCAGGCGCTCACGCATGTCCAGGGCCTGGAGGTGCCGGGCACGCAGGACCTGATTGAACTGCCCCCCAGCACGCTGCGCAATTTGGAGCTCACCCGCACCCTGCGCGGAGAGGACAGCCCCACGCTTCTGTCGCTTTTGGACAGTTGCCGCACGGGCATGGGCAGTCGTTTGCTCCGGCACTGGATGACGCATCCGAGGCGCGACCGGCAGCAGGCGCGGCAACGGCATGAGGCCGTGGGTGCACTCTTGGGTCTTCGGGATGCGTCGGCGCGGGCCCACTCGGAGCATGCCGTGGACCTCGGACCGGCAGCCGACGATCCCGCAGCCGCCGTCTTGGAGCCACTTCGGCAGACCTTGCGCAGCGTCAGCGATGTGGAACGCATCACCGCGCGCATTGCGCTGCGCCAGGTGAGGCCACGTGAGCTGGCCGGTCTGCGTGAGACCCTGCTGCTCCTGCCCGACATTCGGTCGGCCCTGAACACCTGCCGGCACAGGGCTACCCTGCTGTCACAGCACATCCAGGACCTTGAGCCCGATCAAGCCGTGTTGGACACACTGGCTGCTCTGGCTTCCGAGCCCGCGGCCCTCTTGCGGGACGGCGGCGTGATCGCCAGTGGGGTCGATGCCGAGTTGGACGAACTGCGGGCGATTTCCCAAAACTGCGATGCCTTCCTGCTGGACCTGGAAACCCGAGAGCGCGGGCGCACGGGCATCGGCAACCTGCGCGTGCAGTTCAACAAGGTCCATGGCTTCTACATCGAGGTGACCAGCAGCGGCCTGGACCGCATCCCGGCCGATTACCAACGCCGCCAGACGCTGAAGAACGCCGAGCGTTTCATCACGCCCGAACTCAAGGCCTTTGAAGACAAGGCACTTTCCGCCCAGGAGCGTTCGCTGGCGCGCGAAAAGTGGCTGTTCGAGCAGATGGTCGAATCGCTGGCCACCCACCTCTCGATGCTGCAGCGCCTGGCGCAGGCCCTGGCGGGCCTGGATGTCTTGGCGGCTCTGGCCGAACGGGCGCACACGCTGCAGTGGGTTCAACCTCAGTTTGTGAACCATCCTTGCATCGACATTGAGGCTGGGCGCCACCCGGTGGTGCAGGCGCGGCTGCAGGAAACGTGCGGCGCCACCTTCATCGCCAACCACTGCCGCCTGGATGCCCGCACCAAGATGCTCGTCATCACCGGCCCGAACATGGGTGGCAAGAGCACCTTCATGCGTCAAGTCGCGCTGATCGTGCTGCTGGCCTCCATGGGATCCTTCGTTCCGGCACAGGCTTGCCGGCTGGGCCCCATCGACGCCATCCACACCCGCATTGGCGCAGCCGATGATTTGGCCAATGCTCAGTCGACCTTCATGGTGGAGATGACCGAGGCAGCGGCCATCCTGCACAGGGCCTCCGAGCACAGCCTGGTGCTGATGGACGAAATCGGACGCGGCACGTCCACCTACGATGGGCTCGCGCTGGCCGCGGCCATCGCCGCGCATTTGCATGATCGCAACCGCTCCTTCACGCTGTTCGCCACGCATTACTTCGAGCTCACCACCTTTGCACAAGCCCACCCCCAAGCGCTGAATGTGCATGTGAGTGCGGTGGAGTCCGGGCATGACATCGTGTTCCTGCACGAGATCGCGCCGGGCCCGGCCAGCCGCAGCTATGGGGTTCAGGTGGCGCGGCTGGCCGGCATGCCCGCCACCGTGGTGCGGCAGGCACGCGGCACGCTGGAATCCTTGGAGCAACGCGAATCCGCGTCACAGGCGCAAGTGGACCTCTTCGCGCCACCGGGCAACACGCAGCGCCCTGAAGGGCAGCCGCATGCAGTGGTGGTCAATTCGTCAACTGACCATGAGGCGGACCCCTCGGCGGCGGTGTCTGCAAGGGCCGTGCTGGCCCTGCTGGAAGACCTCCAGCCCGACGCCCTGAGTCCTCGGGAAGCCCTGCAGGCCCTGTACCGGCTCAAGGATGCTGCCCAAGGCCACACCCCCTAAGGGTCGACTTCGCCGATGCCCACCCTGGTCTTTTCCCATGGCAACGGGTTTCCCGCCGGCACCTACACCCGGTTGTTCGAGGCTTGGCGCCAGGCGGGCTGGCGGGTGGAAGCGATCGACCGCATCGGGCATGATCCCCGATTTCCCGTGACGTCGAACTGGCCGCATCTGCGCGATCAGCTCGTCGAGTTCATTGAGCGGCAGAAGGCGGCACCCGTCTGGCTGGTGGGGCACTCCCTGGGCGGGCTCCTGAGCCTGATGGTGGCCTGCTGGAAGCCTCGCCTCGTACGCGGGATCGTCTTGTTGGATTCGCCGGTGATCACCGGATGGCGGGCCCACAGCCTGCAGGTGATCAAGGCCAGTGGACTGATAGGGCGGGTTTCGCCGGGACGTTACACGCGCAAGCGACGCCAACACTGGGATGATCGGGATGCCGTGCAGGCACATTTCCTGCGGCGCGCCTCCTTCGCACGCTGGGACCCCGGGGTGTGGGCCGATTACCTGGAACACGGCTTCACGCCGTGTGAGGGAGGCCTCGAGTTGGCCTTCGACCGGGGAATCGAAACCCGCATCTACAACACCCTGCCCCACCAACTGGGTCAACTGCTGCGCCGCCATCCGCTGCGGTGCCCCATGGGGTTCATCGCGGGGAACCGGTCGGTGGAAATGCGCCGGGCCGGCATGGGAGCGTCCAAGCGCTTGGCCGGGCCTTACTTCCAGACGATCGAGGGCACCCATCTGTTTCCCATGGAGCGCCCGCAGGAGACGGCGCAGCGCGTACTGGATCTGTTGACGGCGCTCAACGGCGGGGACCGGCCCCTATAATTTCGATTTCCACCTCGGCCCCGCCCGCCGAGCCCGGCCGCGCAGCACGCCCCGGGCGCGTCCCGGTCGGGTCGTTGCCTATGACCAAGTTCGTGTTTGTGACCGGTGGTGTCGTGTCCTCGTTGGGTAAGGGCATCGCCTCCGCGTCTTTGGCCGCCATCCTGGAATCGCGCGGCCTGCGCGTCACCCTCATCAAGCTCGACCCCTACCTCAATGTGGACCCGGGGACGATGTCTCCCTTCCAACACGGTGAGGTCTTCGTCACCGATGACGGCGCCGAAACCGACCTGGACCTGGGCCACTACGAACGTTTCATCACCAGCCGGATGAAGCGCAGCAACAACTTCACCACCGGGCAGATCTACAAGTCCGTGTTGGAGAAGGAGCGTCGTGGCGACTACCTGGGCAAAACGGTCCAAGTGATTCCCCATGTGACCAATGAAATCCAGGAGTATGTGAAGCGCGGAGCGGGCTACGGCACACCCGACGCGGTCGATGTGGCCATCGTGGAGATCGGCGGCACGGTGGGCGACATCGAATCCCTGCCCTTCCTGGAGGCGGTGCGTCAGTTGTCACTGAAGCTGGGCCCGAACCATGCAGCCTTCGTGCACCTGACCTACCTGCCCTGGATCGCCACGGCTGGAGAGCTCAAGACCAAGCCGACCCAGCACACGGTGCAAAAGCTTCGCGAGATCGGCATTCAGCCCGACGCCCTGTTGTGCCGTGCCGATCGGCGGGTGCCGGACGATGAGAGCGAAAAAATCTCGCTGTTCACCAATGTTCCCGCACACGGCGTGATCAGCATGTGGGATGCCGACACCATCTACAAGGTGCCGCGCATGCTGCACGAGCAGGGCTTGGATGAACTGATCTGCATGAAACTGCAGTTGTTGACCCGGCCGGCCGACTTGAAGCGCTGGGATGACCTTGTCCATGCGGTGGAACATCCGCAGCGCGAGGTGACGATTGCCATGTGCGGCAAGTACACCGACCTGTCGGATTCCTACAAGTCGCTCAACGAGGCCCTGCGCCACGCGGGGATCCACAACCAGGCGCGGGTGCGGATCGAGTATGTCGACTCCGAGACGCTCAACGCCTCGAATGTGTCGCAGCTGGCGGCCTTCGATGCCGTGCTGGTACCCGGAGGCTTTGGCAAGCGTGGCGTGGAAGGCAAGATTCTGGCCGCCCAGTTCGCGCGCGAGCAGCGCATTCCCTACCTGGGCATCTGTCTGGGCATGCAAGTGGCCACGATCGAATACGCGCGCCACATGGCCGGGTTGGCAGGCGCCAACAGCACGGAGTTCGATACCGACACGCCACACCCGGTGATTGCCTTGATCGACGAGTGGCAAGACCGGGATGGCTCCATCCAAAAGCGCGATGCGAGCTCCGACCTGGGGGGCACGATGCGCCTGGGCGCACAGAGCTCTGATGTCAAGCCCGGGACGCTGGCGCACCGCATCTACGGCCCAGTGGTGACCGAACGGCACCGCCACCGCTATGAGGCCAACGAGCACTACCTGGAACGCCTGCAGCAGGCCGGTCTGGTCATCTCAGCCATCACGCAACGCGAAAAGCTCACTGAGATGGTGGAGCTTCCGCAAAGCACGCACCCCTGGTATGTGGGGGTGCAGTTCCATCCGGAATTCAAGAGCACACCCTGGGGCGGACACCCCTTGTTCACGAGCTATGTGAAGGCCGCCCTGGAGCACCAAACGGCATCTGGCGCCCCGCGGGCTTCTGGAGGCTCGGCACAGCCATCGCCTGCTTCCAAGACAGGAGCGCCGGCATGAAGCTCTGTGGATTCGATGTCGGGATCCAGCATCCCTTCTTCCTGATCGCTGGCCCGTGCGTGGTCGAGAGCCAGTCCTTGCAGTTGGAAGTGGCCGGTCGCCTGAAGGAAGTCACCAGCGAACTGGGTATCCCCTTCATCTTCAAGAGCAGCTACGACAAGGCCAACCGGTCCAGCGGGTCATCTTTCCGTGGCCCCGGCATGGACCGCGGCCTGGAGATTCTGGCCGAGGTGCGACGCCAATTGGGCGTGCCCATCCTGACCGATGTCCACACCGAGGAAGAAGTCGCGAAGGTGGCCTCGGTAGCCGATGTCCTGCAGACCCCTGCCTTTCTGTGCCGGCAGACCGACTTCATCCGTGCGGTGGCCCAAAGCGGCAAGCCGGTGAATATCAAGAAGGGTCAGTTTCTGGCACCACATGACATGAAGCACGTGATCGACAAGGCCCGTGCCGCCGCGCGCGAGAAGGGCCTGAACGACGACAACTTCCTGGCCTGTGAACGGGGCGCCAGCTTCGGCTACAACAACCTGGTCAGCGACATGCGCTCGCTGGCCATCCTTCGAGAAACCGGCGCACCGGTGGTCTTCGACGCCACCCACAGTGTCCAGCTGCCGGGTGGCCAGGGCACTTCCTCGGGTGGTCAGCGCGAGTTCGTCCCGGTGCTCTCGCGCGCGGCGGTGGCCGTGGGCATTTCAGGCCTGTTCATGGAAACGCACCCGAATCCGGCACAGGCCTTGAGTGATGGGCCCAATGCGGTGCCGCTCAAGCACATGAAGGCGCTGTTGACCCAATTGGTGGACTTGGATCGCGTGGTCAAGCGGCAGACCTTGCTGGAAAACGATTTTTCTTGTTGATGGGAATGGATGAGCTATGAGCGCGATCGTCGACATCGTCGGACGGGAGATCCTGGACAGCCGCGGCAACCCCACGGTGGAGTGTGATGTGCTGCTGGAGTCGGGCACCATGGGCCGTGCGGCGGTGCCTTCGGGCGCGTCCACCGGCAGCCGTGAAGCGATCGAGTTGCGCGACGGCGACAAGGGCCGCTACCTGGGCAAGGGTGTGCTGCGCGCAGTGGAGCACATCAACACGGAAATGTCCGAAGCGGTGCTGGGGTTGGACGCCTCGGAGCAGGCCTTCCTGGACAAGACCCTGATCGATCTGGACGGCACGGAGAACAAGGGCCGGCTGGGCGCCAACGCAACGCTGGCCGTCTCGATGGCCGTGGCCCGTGCCGCAGCGGAAGAAAGCGGCCTGCCGCTGTACCGCTATTTCGGCGGCATGGGTGGGCTGCAGCTGCCGGTGCCGATGATGAATGTGGTCAATGGCGGCGCGCACGCCAACAACAGCCTGGACCTGCAAGAGTTGATGATCATCCCGGTAGGGGCGCCTTCCCTGCGCGAGGCCATCCGCTGGGGCGCCGAGACCTTTCATGCCCTGAAGAAAATCCTGCACGACCAAGGCATCAGCACCGCGGTGGGTGATGAAGGCGGCTTTGCGCCCAATGTGGAGAACCACGAAGCGGCCATCAAGATGATCCTGGAGGCCATCGACAAGGCCGGCTACACCCCCGGTGAACAGATTGCGCTGGGTCTGGATTGCGCGGCCAGCGAGTTCTACCACGATGGCCAGTATGTGCTGCACGGCGAAGGAGGCATCAAGCTCTCGGCCGAAGCCTGGACGGACATGCTGACCACCTGGGTCGACAAGTACCCCATCATCAGCAT
>RFTU01000095.1 GCA_009923315.1 Betaproteobacteria bacterium | reverse complement strand
CGGGTCGTTCGAAACGTGCAGCTCATCGCTCGGCGCCTGGCTCGGTGGGATGCCACCAGCGTCCGTGGAAGCCGCCGATGCCGCCGGTGCGGGGTCTGCGGCGCCCAGGGCCTCACCGGCGGCGTCCAGCGGCAACACCGCCTGCTCCGAACCGCTGAGCAAGTCGTCCACAGGCGCCGGCAGCGCCTGGGCGGTCAGCGCGCCGCCATCCAGCACCGGCAGGTCCTGCAGACCGCCCAGACTCAGGTCGTCGAGAAACTGTCGCGTGGTGGCGTACAGAGCCGGTCGTCCGGGCGCCTCCCGGTGCCCGATCACCTCGATCCAGCCCCGATCCTCGAGTTGTTTGACGATGGGCGTGGCCACCGTGACGCCTCGAATGTCCTCGATGTCGCCTCGGGTCACCGGCTGTCGGTAGGCGATGATCGCCAAGGTTTCCATGACGGCCCGGGAATAGCGCGGCGGCTTTTCAGGATGCAGCCGGTCCAGGAAGTGGCGCATGTCCGCTCGGCTCTGGAAGCGCCAGCCGCTGGCCAGTTCCACCAGCTCCACCCCGCGACCGGCCCAGTCATCCTGCAGCGATTTCAGGATGTCTCGCACCTGCGGCGCTTCGAGCTGGTCTTCGAACAAGGCCTTCATTTCACGAACGGCCATGGGCTGTTGGGCGCACAACAGCGCCGTCTCGAGTACCCGTTTGGCTTCGATGGTGTCCATATCGGGGAGCTCACCCGAGGGCAAGCAGTTCATCAAGGAAAGGCCAAGCGGGTGGACCGCCGGCAACTGTTCGAGATCACGGCCAACGGGAGCCACGATCGGAGGACGTTGGCGGGCGTTGCATGCACCCACCCAACCGGCACGGCGCGGCTGTCGCGCGTCGGCCTATACGTGCTCGGGCGCCTGTCTGGGGCCGCTCCGAGTTCACCGATTCTATCCGAGTGGCACCACCTGCTCCCAGGCGGCCGCGAGATCGGCCGGAAGGGGCGCTTCGAATGCCATCGGCGCCCGGGTCACAGGGTGCTCGAACGCCAACCGTTGGGCGTGCAGGGCCTGGCGGGTCAGCCCCAGGGCGGGGGCGCCTGCGTAGAGGCTGTCGGCGACCAAGGGGTGGCCCAAGTGGGCCATGTGGACGCGAATCTGATGGGTGCGGCCGGTGTGCAGGCGGCACTCCACGGCCGTGAGGCCGATCGCACCGCGATGAAGGACGCGCACGGTCGTGCGCGAGGCCTTGCCCGACGCCACCACGGCCATGCGGACACGCGAACGGGGGTCGCGGCCGATGGGCGCCTCCACCGCCTGCTCGTCCAAGCTGACCGCCCCCCAGACGATAGCCCTGTAGACGCGCCGAACGTTTCGGGCGGCGATCGCACCGACCAGGGCTTGCATCGCCTCGCGGGTCTTGGCCACCACCATCACGCCCGAGGTGTCCCGGTCCAGGCGGTGCACGATGCCCGCGCGCGGCAGGACCGCCGCGCCCGCATGGTGGTCCAAGAGGCCATTGAGCAGGGTGCCGCTCCAGTGCCCGGGCGCCGGGTGCACCACCAAGCCGGCTGGCTTGTTCAGCACGATGAGGTGTTCGTCTTCGAAGACCCACTCCAACGCCATGCGCTCGGGGCGAAAAGCCTGGGCCTGCGCCGTGGGCACCAGGCGCACCGAGACCGTCTGCCCCAGGCGCAAATGGCCAGAAGCGGCTGCGGCCACTTGGCCATCGATCAGGACACAGCCCTGCTGGATGAGGGACTGCAGGTGGCTGCGGGAGAACTCGGGCGCATGACGCACCAAGACCTTGTCCAGCCGCAAGGCATGGTCCGCGGCGTCGACCGTCCATTGACGTGTCTCGACCGCCTCGGGGCCCGCCACCTTCAGCTCATCGGCAGCCTCATCACCATCGAGGTCCCACAGGGGGGCGTCCCTATAATCAGGGCTTGACTTCACGCCGCCGCCCCTTGCGCCATGCACCCATCGCCATTGCTTGCCTCTTCTGATCGCGCGGCCTTGCGCCTGTGGCGCGCCGCTGTTGGGGGACTGGGCCTGGCAGCCGCCCTGCTGGCCGGTTGCGCCACATCGGAGAAGGATGAGTTCTCGGCGATGGCGGTCGAGAAATTGTATGCAGAGGCCAAGGCCGACATGGCCTCAGGCGGCTGGGACCGTGCCATTCGCGCGCTGGAACGCCTGGAAGGGCGCGCAGCCGGCACGCTCCTGGCCCAGCAGGCCTCGCTGGACCTGGCCTACTCGCGCTACAAAGCGGGGGAACGCCCGGAGGCCGTGGCGGCTCTGGACCGCTTCATCCGATTGAATCCCTCCAGTCCGGCCCTGGACTACGCCTACTACCTCAAGGGCCTGGTGAACTTCAATGACAGCTTGGGGTGGATCTACCAAGTACTCAAACAGGATGTGGTCGAGCGTGACCAACAAGCGTCGCGTGATGCCTACCAGGCCTTCAAGATGCTGGTCGACCAGTTTCCCAACTCGCGATACGCGCCCGATGCGCGCTTGCGCATGGACTACATCGCCAACGCGCTGGCCGAGTATGAGCTGCGTGTGGCCCGCTACTACTTCGAGCGCGGCGCCTATCTCGCTGCAGCCAACCGCGCACAACAGGCCATTCGTGAGTTTGAGCGTGCACCGGCCGCCGCAGATGCCCTGCGCATCATGGTGCTCAGCTATGAGCAGCTGGGCCTGAATGACCTGCGCGACGATGCCAAGCGCGTGCTGCAACTGAACTTTGCGCAAGCTCCAGGGGCACAGCCCAAAGCGGCCAAGCCCTGGTGGAAGCTCTGGTAAGCCTCCCTCATCCCTGCGCCTTCAAGGCATCCAACCACTGCACAACGGCCGCCGGATCGACCACGCGTGTCATGGTCGGCAAGGCCGCCAGAATGCGGGCGCCGTAAGCCTTGGTGTGCAGCCGCTTGTCGCAGATGACGAGCAGGCCCTGATCGGTTTCACTGCGGATCAAGCGGCCCACACCCTGTTTCAGCGAAATGGCCGTCTCGGCCAAGAACAGTTCGGCAAACGGGTCTCGGCCCTGGGCTTTGAGCGCGCGCGTGCGCGCTTCGAGCAAAGGGTCGTCGGGTGGCGGAAATGGCAGCTTGTCGATGACCACGCACTGCAGCGCGCGGCCCGGGACATCGATGCCCTCCCAAAAGCTGGCTGCCCCGACGAGCACGGCACCAGAGCCCTGGCCCGCCTGAAGGAAACGGTCCAGCAGGGTCCGCTTGGGTTCGCTGCCCTGCACCAAGACCTGGATATTCAGGCCGCGCGATTCGAACAGGCGACGCATCTGTTCGCCGATGACGGGCAAGGCCCGCAAGGTGGTGGCCAATACAAAGGTGCGCCCGCCCAATCGCGCCGCGCAGCGCGCGCCCAACTGCGCCACCGACTCGTTGTGCCCCGCCTCACCCGGGGCTGGAATTTGCGTGGGCACCCACAGCCGGGCCTGCAAGGCGTAGTCGAAGGGACTGCCCACGCAGAGCACCTGCGCATCCTCCAGGCCGGCCTGTTTTCGAAACCAACCCAGACCGGGCTCATCGCCGAGAGTGGCGGAGGTGAAGATCCAGGTCCGATGGGTCTGCTCACGTGACTGCTGCATCAGGTCACGGATGTCCAGTGGCGTGTCGATCAAGCGCGCCTGGTGTGCACCCAAATCGATCCAACGCACGCGATCGGTGGCCAGCGGTGAACGGAAGACGGCCAGGCGAGCCCGCATGTCCTGGGTGCGCTCGACCAAGCGTTGCAGGTCTGGATGGGATTCGGCCACGGCCGCCGCGCTGTCCTGCACCGCCGACAAGGCTTCATCCAAACCCTGCAGGGCCTGAGTGAAGGCCACCTCCACCGGTCGGGCCGAGGCATCATGGCGGCCCGAGCAGCGATCGGCCCATCGGATACGTCGCGCGCCGCGCGAAGGTCTCTGCTCCTCACCGGTCACGCCTGAGGGCTCAGCACCGTCACAGGCCAGTACCAAGTCGCGTACCGCTTGCTCCAGTTTCTGGGTGCAACCCAGCCAGTCCTGCAGCCCGCGCGCATGCGCCAGGCCCGCCACGCGCAGGTCACGCGACAGGTCCACCATGGCCAAGGTGCCCAGGCTGTTGGCCACGAACTGCAACCCGGTGTCCAGGATTTGATGGGCCTCATCAAAGACCACCACCTCCACAGCGGGCAACAACTCGGCCATCCCGCCTTCCTTCAAGGCCAGGTCGGCGAAGAAGAGGTGATGGTTCACGACCACCAGATCGGCTGCCATGGCCTGCCGACGCGCCTGCATCACATGGCAGTCATGGAATGACGGGCACTCGCTTCCCAGGCAGTTCTCACGCGTGGAGGTGATCAAGGGGATGAGGGAGGTGCGCTCGTCCAGACCCGGCACCTCCGAAAGGTCACCGCTGGCGGTGCTGCGCGCCCAGTCCTCCACCCGGGCCAGCAGGCGCAGGCTCATGCGGTCCAGTCCCTCGGGAAGGTGACGCGCCTGCGCCATCCGGTGACGGCACAGGTAGCTGCCACGGCCTTTGAGCAGTGCCGTGGTCACCGGCACGCCCAGGCGTTCGCACAGCCGCGGCAGATCGCGCCAAAAGAGCTGATCCTGAAGGCTCTTGGTGGCCGTGCTGACCAAGCCCCGACGGCCACTGAGCAGCAAGGGAATGAGATAGGCGTAGGTCTTGCCGACCCCGGTGCCGGCTTCCACGACCAGGGTCTGATGGTCGGTGATGGCCCGGGCCACCGCCTGGGCCATGGCCGATTGCTCGGCTCGTTCACGGTAGTCGGGGTCTTGACGCGCCAAGGGACCCTGCAGACCCATGAGCGTGGCCACCGCCGCACCCAAATCATCCGGTTCGGCTCCCAGGCTCACGGCGCAAACCCACTCAACATGAGGGCACGGGGGGCGATCACCTCAGGCGGGCTCGGGTGGCTCCAGCTCCAACTCCAAGCGGCGGATCTGGTCACGCAGCAGCAAGCGGCGTTTCTTGAGTCGGCGCAAGGCCAGATCATCCGGCTGGGGCTGCCCCGCCAGGCGGTCGATCAGGCTGTCGAGGTCCGCATGTTCGATGCGCAGTTCGATGAGTTGCCGTTGGGGGGACCGGAGGTTGTCATCCATGTGCACGGCGATTCTAGGCGGGGCGCAGCACCGTGCGCCCCCTCCAAAGGGCGGCACACCACCGTCAGGTCAGAGAGGTGTCCACCGTACGGCGCTCCTGGGCCATGAATTCAGCCGACTGCATCTCGTAGAGCCGCGAGATGGTTCGGGGGAACTCGTGCGCCAAGGGCCCCTCGGTGTAGAGGGCCTCCGGTGCACACTCGGCGCTGATGATGAGCTTGCAGCGCCGGTCGTACAGCACATCGACCAACCACGTGAAGCGCCGTGCTTCACTGGCCATGCGCGGGGGCAGCTGCGGCACGTTGGACAGGATCACCGTGTGAAAGCGCGTGGCGATTTCCAGGTAGTCGTTTTGCGAGCGCGGCCCGCCGCAAAGCCATTTGAAGTCGAACCACACCACACCACCGGCTTTGCGGCGCGCGGTGATTTCACGGTGCTCGATGTTGAGCACCGGCGGCTCATCGCGCGCCTCAGCCAGGCTCTCGAATGCGACCGTGAGTTCGCGTTCAGCCTCCTCGTTCAGGGGTGTGTGGTACAGCCGAACCTTCTCCAGCGTCCGCCTTCGATAGTCCGTTCCGTTGTCCACATTGATCACCTCCAGCTGCCGCTTGAGCAGCTCGATGGCCGGCAGGATGCGGTCGCGGTGCAGGCCGTTGGGGTACAGGCCGTCCGGGTGGAAGTTGGAGGTGGTGACGATGCTGACCCGATGGGCAAACAGCGACTCCAGCAGGCGGTGCAGGATCATCGCGTCGGTCACATCCGCAACATGAAACTCATCGAAGCAGATGAGGCGAAAGCGCTTGGCGATGCGCCGGCCCAGTTCATCCAGTGGGTTCTGCAGCCCCTTGAGCTCGGCCAGCTCCCGATGCACCTCACGCATGAACTCGTGAAAGTGCAGCCGCGTCTTGCGCCGCAAGGGCACGGACAAGAAGAAGCTGTCCATGAGAAAGCTCTTGCCGCGGCCCACGCCGCCATACATGTACACGCCGCGCGGAATGGGCGGCTTGACGATCAGGCGGGTGACCGCGTTGCTGCGCCGCTGCAGGTAGTCCTGCCACTCGTTCTCACAGCGCTCCAAGGCACCGATGGCGCGTACCTGTGCGGGGTCGGCCGTGAAGCCGCGCTCGGCCAAGGTACGGTTGAAAAGCTCGCGTACGCCCATGCAGGCGCCATCAGAAGTTCAGCGTGCGCTTGTCCACTGCCAGGGCGGCCTCCTTGGTGGCCTCGCTCAGGCTGGGGTGCGCATGGCAGATGCGTGCGATGTCCTCCGCGCTGGCCCGGAACTCCATGGCCACCACCGCTTCGGCGATCAGCTCCGATGCAAAGGGACCCACGATGTGCACGCCCAGGATTTCGTCTGTGACCGCATCGGCCAGAAACTTCACCATGCCCGTGGTGTCACCCAAGGCACGGGCGCGGCCATTGGCGATGAAGGGGAAGGAGCCGGCCTTGTAGGCTCGACCAGCGGCCTTCAACTGCTGCTCGGTCTGGCCCACCCAGGCGATCTCAGGACTGGTGTAGATCACCCACGGGATGGTGTTGAAGTTCACATGCCCATGTTGGCCCGCGATGCGCTCGGCCACAGCCACGCCCTCTTCCTCGGCCTTGTGCGCGAGCATCGGGCCCCGCACCACATCACCCACGGCCCAGACGCCAGGCAGGTTGGTGCGGCACTCGTCGTCGACCACGATGGCGCCCCGCTCATCGAGCTTCAGGCCCACGGCCTGCACATTCAGACCATGGGTGTTGGGCACGCGGCCGATGGAGACGATCAGCTTGTCGACCTCCAGCGTGTGCTCGCCGCCCTTGGCGTCGATGTAGGCGATGCTGACCGCCGATTCTTTGCCCTTCTTTCCGGTCTTGATCTCCCCGACCTTCACCCCGAGCTCGATTTTCAGGCCCTGCTTGATGAAGGACTTGTGGGCTTCCTTGGCGATCTGTTCATCCACGGCGCCCAGGAAGGTGGGCAAGCCCTCGAGGATGGTGACGTCCGCACCCAGGCGACGCCAGACCGACCCCATCTCCAGGCCGATCACGCCCGAGCCGATCAGGCCGAGCCTCTTGGGCACGCCGCCGATGCGCAGGGCCCCATCGTTGGAGAGGATGAGTTCCTCGTCGAAGGGCGCTCCGGGGAGCGCTCGGGCGTTGGAACCCGTGGCGACGATGATCTGCTTGGCCGTGAGTGACTCCTCGGCAGCGCCGGTGACCTTGATCTCATAGCCACCATCAGCCGCCTTCACGAAGGAGCCCCGGCCATGGAAGAACGTCACCTTGTTTTTCTTGAACAGGTAGAGGATGCCGTCGTTGTTCTGCTTGACCACCGTGTCCTTGCGGGCCAGCATCTTGGGCACATCGATGCTCAGGTCCTTCAGGCCGATACCGTGTTCGGCGAAGTGGTGTCCGGCCTGGTCGAAGTGCTCGCTGGATTGCAGCAGCGCCTTGGAGGGAATGCAGCCCACATTGGTGCAGGTGCCACCGGGGGCGGGGCCGCCCTTGGCGTTTTTCCACTCGTCGATGCAGGCGACATGGAAGCCGAGCTGCGCCGCGCGGATGGCGGCGATGTAGCCGCCGGGGCCGCCACCGATGACGATGACGTCGAAGTTCTTGGACATAGGAGGTACCTTCAGAGGGAGGGATCCCGTGGGACGAAGATCCACAGAAGCAGGTAAGCGAGCACGCCGGAGCCGCCCAACAACGTGAAGCACACGAAAGCCAGGCGCCACAGCCAGACTTCACTGCCCGTGGCTTGGGCCAGGCCGGCGCACACGCCGCCCACCCATCCGGCCGAGGGCAGGCGCCGCAGGCGGCTGCCCACCGGGGCGTGGCTGATGCTGCTGCCCGCGGCCAGCAGCCGCGCCTTGGCCGCCGCGAACTCGGCGTCGCTGAGCAGGCCTTGCCGATAGAGGTCGGCAAGCCGCTGAATCTCGTCGGCCAGGCTCACGTCAGATGTCGAACAGCAGGCGCGCCGGATCTTCCAGCGCTTCCTTCATGGCCACCAGCGCCAGCACGGCCTCGCGGCCGTCGATGATGCGGTGGTCATAGGACATGGCCAGATAGTTCATCGGCCGCACCACCACCTGCCCGTTCTCCACCACCGCGCGGTCCTTGGTGGCGTGCACGCCCAGGATGGCCGACTGCGGCGGGTTGATGATGGGGGTGGACAGCAT
>RFTU01000094.1 GCA_009923315.1 Betaproteobacteria bacterium | reverse complement strand
GTGACCCAAGCAGAGGTTCCCAAGCTCCTGTACCAAGCCAGAGCTGGCTTGAACTTGGTGCCGAATAGGAGGCCTTTCAATCTTCAGACATCGACCAAGGTCAAGGAATACTTGGCCTTGGGGCTGCCGGTGGTCAGTAATCGTTATGGCTGGATCGAGCTTCTGGCCAAATCTGGCTGGCAGGATTCCATACGGTGGGTGGAAGATCTGGAGTCCGGCGAATCATGGGCAGCCGCAACCGCAGAATTGCCGCCAGCTTGCGCTCTGAGGGATGCATGCCTTGAATGGGCCTGGCCCCGTGTGCTCGAGCGTCTTCCCATCTGGCCTGCATTGGGCCTTTCTCAACGGGCGGACCCCGGATGAAGCACACTCCGCGGCTCTCCAGAGCGGCGCTTCCAGCAATCGTGGGCAGCGGCTTGGGCCTCGCGGCCCAGGGGCTGATGGCCCTGCTCTTGCTGAAGCTGTACTCGCCGGAAGCCGTGGGGGAGTTCTCTGTGGCCGCACAGGTTGCATTTGCTTGGGCTACCTTGGCATTGGCGCAGAGCCCATTTAGCCTGATTGCCAATGTCCAAATACCCGTCCAGAAAGCGATTTCCACTGCACTTCACTGGAGCATACGGCGGTGGCTTCTGATGCTTCCGCTGGCGATCCTGATGCTGATATGGGGAGTTTGGCCCAACCGATCCGGGACTGGAGTCATGTTGTTGTTTCTTGCTCTGGGCACCACTTGCATGTCCCTGCTGCAGGCGGGATGGTTTCTCGGACAAAGTGTGGCCCTGCGCCAGGGTGAAGCGTGGGCCATCATGGCCGTTCGAATGCTGCCGCCGATGGCCGCTGCCGGTTTGGCCGGCGGCCTGGCACTCTTTTCTGACCACGCAGTCAGCATGATGCTGATAGTTGCGGCGTCCGTGGGTTTCGGTTTGGGCTGCTATTGGATAGCAGCGCCTCCTCACGGCCATGAAGACCCATCGGTACGGGCCGGCACTGAAGTCCAGCCCGCCCCTCATGCTGATCGGCGAGGCGAGTCACTGAAGTGGGTCCATACCATGAGCGATGTGGCCGTTTCGACAGCGATCGCCGTTCAGTGGGCTGGCCTTTATGGGGCCGAAGCAGCGGGGTTCTTGTTCTTGGCCTTGCGAGTGCTCGGGTTCGTGCCCGCATTGGTGAGTACCGCCTGGTGCCAGGTTGTGCTGAGCCGTCCTGAGATGCAGCGCCCTCGAACTGGTCTGGTGGTTGCGTGCGCTACCGCTGGCTTGGCTGCGCTCGTCTTACTGGCACAGGCAGCTGTTTCGCTCGGCTGGCTAGATTCGAATTGGGTGGGACTTCAGGACTATCTTTGGCCCGTCGCAGGCTGGCAGTGGGCAGCGAGCATCATGGCGGCCGTCTCATTTCGACCGTTCTTGGCTCCAGGTTCATCGGCCTCGATGTTCAGCAAGCTATGCATCGCTACGAATGCCATCCAGCTGATGCTATTGGTGCTTCCCCCGCTGCTTGGTATGGCTCCTTTGGAGCATCTGTACCTATTCGCTGGCGCATCTTCTGTGATGCTGATTGCGCAGTGCTGGTGGGCGAGGTCACTGCCTCTAAGTAGCTGAGCACAGATGACGACCCAGGATCAACGAGTCAACGTGCTCCTCGGCCGGACACAACAGTCCCGACTGTCTTGGCCAAGATCAACAAGTCCATCGCCAAGCTGTAGTGCGACACATAGTAAAGGTCATAGCTCAGCTTCACCGCTGTTTCTTCAGGCCCTACCGCGTAGCCTTGATGAACCTGTGCCCAACCTGTCAGACCCGGCCTCACGAGGTGGCGGTGCGAATAGCTGGGAATCTCTAGAGCGAACTGGCGCACAAGGAGTACTTGCTCAGGCCTTGGGCCGATGAGGCTCATATCGCCTCTGAGCACATTCAAGAGCTGCGGAATCTCATCGATTCGGGTCCTGCGCATAAAGCGCCCCCAGCGTGTGACTCGATCATCATCTTGCTCGGCGAATGGGGGGCTATCTGAGGCTTGATCATGCCTCATGCTGCGAAACTTATAAAGGCGAAACGGCCTGCCGTGCAGTCCTGTACGCCACTGAACAAACAGCACTGGGCCTGGGCTGTCCAGGCGAACCAGCAGGATGGTGATAAGGGCCAATGGCACCCACAGGGGTATGGTGGCCAGCACCAGCGTTGCATCCATGGCACGCTTGATGAGGTCATAGGCCGGGTCACCGTCAGGCTGCCACCACTCGCTGTTGAGCATATCTCTGGGTATGCGGCCTGAAATGGCTTCTGCCACGGCCTGGGGGCTGTAGAGGCGCACATGTTTGAGCTTTAGGGAGCTCAACACCCGATGGTCCGCCGGGCTCATTCCTCTTGTTGGCGCATCGCTCAACGCCCCATGCGCAGCCACGACCGCAGGTGCGTGCTCGGGGTTCGTGCGCCAGTGATCGGGCCAGCGCAGCAGCCTCAGACTCTGATGCCAGACCCGAGCGTTGGTCATGCCCACCTCACTCAGCTGGGCCCGCAAGGTCTGAGGCTGTTCTTCATGCCAAACAATCAGCCGGAGTGGCCGCGAGGCACGAAACCAAGTCCATCCCAAATAGAACCATCCAGCGGTCAGCGCGTAGCACAGCAATACCGCCCCTCGCGAATACGGCTCCTGCCCCAGTGCAAAGAACAGAGGGGTCATCAAGAACGGTGTCGTGGCGGTGACGATAACCAGCGCGCTACGCTCTGCGGCTGGCAGTTCAGTCCCCCGATACAAAAGGTGAGAGGCAACCGCATACGGTACCAAGCAGGCCAGTACGGTCTGGCTGAAGACGACGGTGACCAATTGCTGAGACTCCAGCCACTTGCTGAGTTGCCAGGCCAGCACGAACAGCAACAACCCACTCGCTGCCCATGCCAACTGGGATTGTTGGACCCGCGAGCGCTCGGAGGCCATAGCCGACCGGTGGCGCTTGGGGAAGGTCATGGGCCAGGCGCTGGTGGGCAGCAGGGGTACTTCCTGATAGATCCGCAACATGGCGGAGGCGGCATGGCCGGGCTGGTGCGCCCGTTCGTAACGCTTGCGCGCGGCAGATCCCAAACGGTTACAGAGGGCAGGGTCCTGGCACAACCTTGTCAGCGCTTGGGCCACCTCATCGGCACGGTTGCTCACCAGCAAGGCACTGTTATCGTGTGCCACCAGTTCCTCAACGCCCGGGAGACGGCTGGCGACGATGGCCAAGCCTGCGCGCATGGCCTCAATCACGGAGATGGGCAGGCCCTCATGGTCTGACAACAACACAAAGATCGAGTGCTGGGATAGCGCAAGGGGCACATCTTCGCTGTTGCCGGCAAAATCAACCTGCGACAGCCCCAATTCAGCCGCCCTTTGCTGCAATGGGTGTTCATTTGGCCCGCTACCCAGCAACGTAACCGGCGGGACGCTGCCGTGCGCCGACATCAAGGCCAGTGCCTCAAGCAACAAATCATGCCGCTTGGGTGCGGCCATACGCGCGACCATGATGATCCGCGTAGGTGACGCCGCCTGAGGTCGCCAGGGAATGTCGGGCAAGGCGTTATGCACCACACAAACCCGATCAGGGTCCACAGGCAGGGTACGCGCCAGGGCTTGCTCGTGCTCCGACACGCACACCATGCGGGTGGTCCAGGCGGCAAGTGCTGCCTCGACCAGATAGGCGTACCAGCGCACCAAGGCCGCCGCTTCGGGCTTGAAGCCGAAACCGTGTACGGTGTAGACCACCGGAAGCCCCAGGATCTTGGCCGCCAACCGAGACACCACACCAGCCACTGCGCTGTGTGCGTGCACGATATCGGCATCCGTATCCCTCAGCACCCGCACCAGTGTGAAGATCGACTTGAAGAACAGGAGCGGATTCAGCGAATTTCGAAGGGTGGTGATGCGGACCGTGGGAATGCCCAGGTCATCCAGGTGTTTCTTCAGGGGGGAGGGGTCATCGCCCCCGATGATCACGGTGAAGTGGGCGGCGCTTATCAGGGAGCGGCAGAGCTCCAGGACATGTGTTTGAGCCCCCCCCAACTCGCCCTTGGTGATGACGAGAACAACGCGTAGAGCCTCAGAACTGCTTAAGCTCTGCTCTGAACTGTAGGGAAACTCACCGCGCATGGGCAGGCGCGTCCGGCAGGGAATGGGCGTGCTTGAGCCACGAGACGTCCAAGGCTGTCACGGACGATACAGCCAGGCTCCAAACGGCGTCCAGGATCACGCCAAGGCCCTCAATATTTTCTCCTGCAGCACCTCATCCACGTTCTCGAACACCACGCCTGAATTCCCCCGTAACGCTCGGATCTCGGCAGCGCTGCGTCGCACGAAGGCCAACACCAGATCGGGGTCAGCCCCACACAGCGGAACATTGGACTTCCGAGCCAAAACGCGTTCGCCGATTGAGATGACAATCTCGCCAAAATCACGAGGCTCTACAAACTCGCTGATGGCGATGAGTACTCTTGCGTCGGTCGACATCTTGGGGATCCGATCTTGAGGATCAAATTCGAGTCTTATCGGATTGGGCTGCGCGTCGTGAATGTCGCCCGCTTAACCGGGGGGCTGGAGAGCTTGGCCGGTTGCGTCGCTTAAGGCTTGAGGCACCGCACCCGATGGGGTGGTCTACCAACTTCCCACATTCGGCATGCTGATCCAGGGCTCAGATGGGGCTAACGGAGCGCCTGCCTGAAGCAACTCGATGCTGATGAGATCCGGACTGCGGACAAAAGCCATTCGACCGTCGCGTGGCGGGCGGGCGATGGTCACGCCGTGCCGCTGCAGACGTTCACAGGTGGCGTAGATGTTCTCAACCGAATAGGCTACATGGCCAAAGTTGCGCCCGCCCGAGTAGGCCTCCGGGTCCCAGTTGTAGGTGAGTTCGATCTGGGCCTGCTCATCCCCTGGCGCGGCCAAGTAAATGAGAGTGAAGCGGCCCTGTTCGCTTGAGTATTCACGGAGCACCTGAAGGCCCAGTGCATCTCGGTAGAAGGCCAGGGATTGTTCGACGTTCGACACGCGAACCATGGTGTGAAGGTATTTCATGGGCTTGATTTGACCCGATCTGTGGATGGGCTGCACGGGGCCTCAGTGCCAGCCAAACAATGCCAGCCGGCGGTAGATCATTCCATACGTCACCACGAAGCCCGCTAGGCATGCCCAAGCCACCATGGGGAAATTCCAGAAGCAAACGCCCAGCACCGCGGGCCCACTGGCGATCATCCAAACGAAGGGTGACACACTGGCGTTTTGCATCACGGCGGGCCAACGCGCCAGTCGCTTGCGCGAGATGCGGCACTTCACCAAGGAATGCAGGTGCAGACGGTCGGGACGCATGGCTGGGTAAGCGCGCCTCGTGCGCCGGTAGATGCTGAAGACCACCTCTACCACCGGGTAGAAGCAGGCCAGCAAGACCGCCGCGGGGCTGACACGAGGGTTGCGCTCAATCAGCAGCACCGCGAGCCAAGCCAACCAAAAGCCCAGGACATAGGCCCCGCCGTCACCCAGAAAGACTTTGCCCAGCGGGAAGTTAACCACCAAGAACCCCGCCGCGACGCCGGCGGTAGCGAATAGGAGGCCGGCCAGACTATCGTCGCCGGCTTGTAGGGCCATGGCCCCGAGCGCGCCAAGACAGATGATGACCAAGCCACTGGCCAGGCCATTGAAGCCATCGACGATGTTGACCGCGTTGGCCACCCCACCTACCGCAAAGGCGGTGAAGGCTACGGCCAGGGGCCACCAGGCTTGCAGGGCGCTGTCGAACCATGGCAGGCCGGTGTGCGCCAGCGCCGTGCCGCTGAGCAGACTGGCCGCCACGCCACTGCCCATGGTGGCCAACAGGCGCACGCGGGGCGCCACCCGCTTGCTCAGGTCTTCGGCCGTACCAAACAAGAAGGCCGGTAGAGCCGCCAGCAGCATTGTCCCGAGCATGGTGGTCCACTCCGCGGGCGCCTGCCATTGAACCGCCAGCATGCCGATCATCAGGCCCACGCCACCGATGCGAGGAGTGGGGTGGACATGGAACTTTTGCACCCCGTGGGAGCCGTCGTGCGTGAATCGGCCGTGCCACGCTTGGGTGAGAACCAGAGCCCAACAGCTGATGAAGGTGGCGAGTGCGCCAGCCAGCATCGCGGTGATCATCCGCGACCCTCTGAGTGGTAGCGGAACCTCAAGGCTGCTTCCATTTCCTCCACGCCGCTGCAAGCCCCTTGAACCCGTAAAGGCACAGCAAGCACCCCAGCGTGTCGCCGATCCACATCGACAGGAAGGCCGGTTCCCGACCAATGGCTGCATAGAAGGCTTGGTGCAGCACAGTACTGAACAAGCCGAACACCATGGCCAACTGCCACAACCGGTTGAAGCTGAGGTTCTCCAGGTTGGGCTGCAAGCCCAGGCGCTGTATGGCCACGGCACGCGCCAGGATGGGGCCTGATGCCGTGATGCAGGCGCTGATGACGATCAGTGGAAGGCCGAAGGTGTCGTCGCGCATCGCCAGCACCAGACTGGCCGCGAAAATTGCCGCCGCACCGTGTAGCGGCAACACCAGCACGTAGCACATTCGAAGACCGGCCGGCAGGTAGATCCAATTCACACCGCTGGTCACTTCCGTGCCGCGCAGCAGGTGTTCGTTGGCCAGACCCAATGCGACCAGGCCAACAGCCATCACCAGCGTGGCGAACACGGCACTCAAGGAGGGCTCCGATAGCCGATCGTCGAAAAGGTCGCCCTGCGAACGAGACAGGCTTCAGCCGCGCCCCACCGCTTGGTGCATCAGTTCGCTCAAACGAGAGAAGTAGGCCTGACCTTGGGCCGTGGCCACCACATGCCGCACGCGGGCGTCATGCGCTGCGGCCTGAAAGTCGAGCAGGCCTTTGGCGCGCAGGGTCTTCAGCCGCCTCTGCACGGTGCTGGGGCTGGCGTCGGCCATCATGTTCATCGCGCTCAAGACGGTGACCGCCTCACCTCGGCCCCAGCGAAAGGCCAGCTCCTGCATCAGGCGTTCTTCTTGCGGATCAAGCGTCACCCCGGCCGGCAGCACGGAGATCGCGCGCATGAGGTTCAAGAAACGGACAAAGGCGGAGGGCGGCAAGTTCTTTTTCACACCGATAGTGTATCCGCGGTTGGAATCAAATTGAGTATCAACGTCACCCGATGATGGCTGGACCACGGCGCCGCCATGGACCTCTGGCTGCCCCGTGGACCCCGTCAACTGCGCGCACGCTCGCGCTCGCGCAGCCGAAAGCGCTGGATCTTGCCGGTGGCCGTCTTGGGCAGCTCGCTCACGAATTCGATGTAGCGCGGGTACTTGTAGGGCGCCAGGCGGTCTTTGACAAAGGCCTTGAGTTCGGCTTCTGCGGCCTGCTGGCCGGCCTTGAGCACCACAAAGGCCTTGGTTTTGGTCAGGCCCTCTTCGTCTTCCTTGCCGATCACCGCGGCTTCCAGCACCGCGGGGTGCTGCACGAGTGTGGCCTCCACCTCGAAGGGGCTGACGTAGATGCCGCTGACCTTGAGCATGTCGTCGCTGCGGCCGCTGTAGGTGTAGGTGCCGTCGGGGTTGCGCACATACTTGTCGCCGCTCTTGGTCCAGCCCCCCTGGAAGGTTTCGCGGGACTTTTCTCGATTGGCCCAGTACATCAAGGCCGCCGAAGGGCCCTTGATGTAGAGATCGCCGGGCTCGCCCTCGGGGACCGGGCCGCCGTCGTCACCGCGCAGTTCAATCTCGTAACCGGGCACGGGCCAACCGGTGGTGCCGTAGCGCACCTGGCCGGGCAAGTTGCTCAGGAAGATGTGCAGCATTTCGGTGGAGCCGATGCCGTCGACGATGTCCACGCCGAAGTGTTGTTTGAAGCGCTGACCCAGTTCGGCGGGCAGCGCTTCACCGGCGGACGAGGCCATTCGCAATGCGGTTTGCTCCTTGGCCGGCAGTTGTGGGTGGGCCAGCATGCCGGCGTAGCCCGTGGGTGCACCAAAGAAGACGGTGGGCTTGAGGCCCAGCCTGCCGGCGGCGCCTTCGGTCCAGCGCTTGAACACGGCCTCAGGCGTGGGGCGATCGGCCAGCAGGACGGCAGTGGCGCCCACGCTCAAGGGGAAGGTCAGGCCATTGCCCAGGCCGTAGGCGAAGAAGAGCTTGGCCGCGCTGAAACACACATCGTGTTCGGTGAGCTGCAGGAGGTGGCGGCCGTAGAGCTCGCTGGTGTAGTAGGGGTTGGCATGGGTGTGCACCGTGCCCTTGGGGCGGCCGGTGCTGCCGCTGGAGTAGAGCCAGAAGCCGGGGTCGTCAGGGTGAGTGGGGGCGGCTTCCTGAGGGGCGCTACTGAACCAGGTGCTGAAGTCGGAATAGGT
>RFTU01000093.1 GCA_009923315.1 Betaproteobacteria bacterium | reverse complement strand
TCCACGTTGGTGAGAAAGTCGTCGGCGCGGCTGAAGTCCTTGCGCTTGATCAGCACGGTGGCAGGGCCATAGTTGGCGCTCCAGTTGTAGTCGCTGCGCGCACCAGAGATGATGAACGTGTCACGGCCCGGCCCACCGTCCAGGACGTCAGCGGTGGCCCGGTCGATCAGGCGGTCATTGACCTCGAGGGACAGTCGCCTGTCCTTGAATACCACCGCTTCGACATTTCGCAGCGTGACGCCCTCGCCGGATGAGGCGCCGGAGGTGGCATCCAGGTAGGTGACACCGTTGATGGTGGAGATGCGGAACTCGGTGGACCTACCTTCGACATACACCGTGTCGCGGCCCCGCCCGCCGTCGATCACATCGTTGCCGCCCAGGGGGTAGATATCGTCGTCTTGCGCCGTACCGACGATGGTCTCCGTGCGCCCGGGGCCGAAGCGGCCGTAGATCGTTGGCATTGGGTGTGAGATGGTGAAAGGTGCGTCAACCCACGGTTGATCGCCATCACGACACCGCCGCAGTTGGGCTCAACCGGCTGGCTTGATGCTACTCGAAATTGTGGGGCATGGCCAAGAAGGCCGGCGTTCAGCCCACTTCCAAGGCCTTGCGCATCTTCTTCAGAGCCGCCACCTCAATCTGGCGGATACGCTCGGCGCTCACGCCGTACTCGGCGGCCAGGTCGTGCAGGGTCATGCCGCCGCTGCTGTCGTCGTTGACCTTCAGCCAGCGTTCTTCCACGATGCGGCGGCTGCGGTCGTCCAACACCGCCAGGGCGCGGGTGATGCCGTCGCCCGAGAGCTCGTCGCGCGTGCGGGACTCCAGCACGCGGGTGGGCTCGTGGGCGTCGTCGGCCAGGTAGGCAATGGGCGCTACGGCCTCGTCGCTGTCGTCGCTCTGCGGCTCCAGCGGCACATCGCCGCCGGACAGGCGCATCTCCATCTCCAAGACGTCCTCGGGCTTGACCTGCAGGTCACGCGCGATGGCGCGCACCTCCGCATCGCTCAGGGTATTGCGATAGGTGGCGCCGTCGGTTTCCGACGCGTCCTGCTTGAGCCCCTGCTTCATGGAGCGCAGGTTGAAGAAGAGCTTGCGCTGGGCCTTGGTGGTGGCCACCTTCACCAAACGCCAGTTCTTCAGGATGTATTCGTGGATCTCGGCCTTGATCCAGTGCATGGCGTAGCTCACCAGGCGCACGCCCTGCTCGGGGTCGAAGCGCTTGACGGCCTTCATCAGGCCCACATTGCCTTCCTGAATCAAGTCGCCCTGCGGCAGTCCGTAGCCCAGGTATTGGCGGGACAAACTCACCACCAGGCGCAAGTGAGACAGCACCAAGCGCCCGGCGGCCTGCAGGTCGCCTTCGTCGCGCAGCTTGCGCGCGAGCTCGAGTTCTTCCTCCTGCGTCAGCAGGGGCAGGCGGTTGACGGCCGAGATGTAGGCATCCAGATTGCCCAACGAGGGCACCATGGCCCAAGGGTCGCGCAGGGCCAGTGCATGGGGGTTGCTCAGGGTCATCGACGTGTCGGACACGGAGTTTCTCCTTTGAGCCGTATGTTAGCACTCTTTCTGAAGGAGTGCTAAACCCGAGCCCGGCTCTCGGAAGTGAGTGTCTGCTTTCGGCGAAAGATACGCTGTGCCTAGGTTATGGTGCGCTCAGACGTTGAACATCCTTGCCCTCGGCGCGCATCTTCCCGGCGTCTTTCGCGCCACCTTCGCCCTGGCAGGCGATGTAGTCGTCATAGGCAACGGTCTGTGCGCGAATGAAGCCGCGCTCGAAGTCGGTGTGGATCACGCCGGCCGCTTGGGGGGCGGTGGCGCCGATGGGCACCGTCCAGGCCCGCACCTCCTTCACGCCGGCGGTGAAGTAGGTCTGCAGACCCAGCAGCTTGAACCCCGCGCGAATCAACCGGTTCAGGCCGGGTTCGTCCTGGCCCATCTCCGACAGGAAGAGCTGCCGGTCCTCGTCGCTCATGTCGGCCAGGTCGGCTTCGGTCTTGGCGCAGATGGCCACCACCGGCGCGTTCTGCCGGGCGGCGTACTCCTTCAGGCGGTCCAGGAAGGGGTTGTTCTCAAAGCCGTCCTCGCTGACATTGCCCACGAACATGGCCGGTTTGGCGGTGATCAGGCACAGGGGCTTGAGCACCACGCGCTCTTCCTTGCTGAAGTCGATGCCGCGCACCGGCAGGCCCTGGTTGAGCGTGGCCTCGCACTTCTTGAGCACCTCCACGATGCGCAAGGCTTCCTTGTCGCCGCCGGCTTTGGCCACCTTGGTGTAGCGCTGCAGGCCCTTTTCCACGGTGGACAGGTCCGCCAGGCACAACTCGGTTTGGATGACCTCGATGTCGGCAATCGGGTCCACCTTGCCGGACACGTGGATCACATTGGGGTCTTCAAAGCAGCGCACCACGTTGACGATGGCGTCGGTTTCGCGGATGTGGGAAAGAAACTGGTTGCCCAGGCCTTCGCCCTTGGAGGCCCCAGCCACCAGGCCGGCGATGTCCACGAACTCCACAATCGCCGGCACGATCTTCTCGGGCTTCACGATCGCAGCCAGTTGCGCCAGGCGCGGGTCGGGCACTTCCACCACGCCCACATTGGGCTCGATGGTGCAAAAAGGGTAGTTCTCGGCCGCGATGCCGGCCTTCGTGAGCGCGTTGAAGAGGGTGGACTTGCCGACGTTGGGCAGACCGACGATGCCGCACTGGAGGCTCATGGGAAATCCTGTTGGGTAGGGTGTTAGAGGTCGGCGCTGCCGCGCACTGTATCGCCCACGCGCAGGGTGCAGCCTGCGCCTTGCACCACCACCGCGTTCATGCCAAAGGCCACCGCGCCGCCCAAGCGCTCATGGCTGCGGTAGGCGCGCAGCACATCGCTGATGTGCGGCTGGCGCTGGGCCGAGGCCGGCTCCACATCGGGAATGGGACAGCGCGGACAGGGCTTGGTCAAGGCGATCTCCACGGGGCCCTGGTCGGTGTCGATGTGCAGCCGGCGCAGTTGGTCCTCGCCGTGCGGCGTGTCCACGCCCGCCAGCACGATGTTGGGCCGAAAGCGTTCCATGCCCACCGCCTCGTGGCCCGCGGCCTGCAAACGGCGGTTGAATTCATCCAGGGACGCCTGGCTCAGCACCAGCAAGGGGAAGCCGTCACTGAAGGCGTTGAGCGCCTGAACACCGGCGCTGTAGCGTGCCTCGGACGTACGCCGGGCTTCGCTGTCAAAGGCCGCCAGGCGCAGCCCCTTGACGCCCAGGAAGTCGCGGCACCACTGCGCGGCCAGGTCGCCCATGTCAAAGGCCGGCATGGCGTCGTTCCACACCCGCACCCTCATTTCGCCTTCGGCTCCATCCAGCCGCAGGTGCAGGGGCAACATGCCTGGGGCGCGCAGCACCAGTTCGCTGTGTCGCAGTTCGGGCTGGATCTGCACCATGCGGGGCAGTTCGCGTTGGCTGACAAATTCGCCATCGGCGTCCACCACCATCCACTCACGGTCGTATTGCAGGCCCGTGTCGCCGACCAGGGCTTGCTGCACCGGCAGGCTGGCGCCGGACTTCAGTGGGTGCAGGTACAGGCCTGCGATGGACAGAGAAGATTCAAGGGACATGGCGGATGGTTCGGGTGACAGAAGTGGCATTGTCCCGTGCCGCCCGCAAGGCCGCCAAAGGCAGCCGACAATAGGGCAATGGCGATCAACGGGACGGACTCGGCGCTCGGCGCAACCCACGCATCGGCCACGGCCCAGGTGGTCGTGCGCGGTGACGGCATTGTCGGATGCGCGGCGGCCTTGTCCTTGGCACGGCTGGGCTTGTCGGTGGAACTGCAGGCTGCAGCACCGGGGGCCGCTTCGCCTTCGCCTTCGCCTTTGCATCAGGGCGATGTGCGCACCTACGCGCTCAATGCGGCATCGCGCGCGCTGCTGCAGCAGCTCAAGGTGTGGGACGCCTTGCCGCACAACGCCGTGTGCCCCGTCTTGGACATGCACATCCAGGGCGACGAAGGCGCGCAGCTTGAGTTTTCCGCCTGGCAGCAGGGCGTGGAGGCGCTGGCCTGGATCGTGGACGCCGCCGCTTTGGAGGCGACGATGCGCCAAGCGCTGCGTTATGCCCCGCACATTCGGCTGACGGCCGATGCTCCGGCCTCCTTGACGCCGAATGGTGCCCAATCAGCCCGCGCGGCGGGCCACGGCACTGCCTCCCACAGCACTGCCTCCCACAGCTTGCTGCTGCTGTGTGAAGGCAAGGACTCCCAGGCCCGCGCGGCGCTGGGTGTGCACTTCGAGCAGTTGCCCTACGGACACCATGCCCTGGCCACCCGCATCGAGAGCGACCAGCCCCACGCGGGCGTGGCGTCTCAGTGGTTTGGCCACCCCGACGTCCTGGCGCTGCTGCCCATTGACCAACCCACGCCAGGCCAGTGCTATGGCCTGGTGTGGTCCATGCCGGCCGAGAAGGCCCAGGCGCTTTTGGCCGCTGATGAAGCCGAGTTCGAGCGTGCCCTGCACGACGCCACGGGCGGGCAGTGCGGCCCACTGCGCCTGGTCGGCCCGCGGCGCAGCTGGCCCCTGATGCTCGGCCGCGCCGACCGCGTCTATGGCCCAGGGTGGATGCTGTTGGGCGACTGCGCCCATGTGGTGCACCCCCTGGCCGGTCAAGGCCTGAACCTGGGCCTGGCCGATGTGGCCGCCCTGGCGCGCGTGATGGCCGAGCGTGAGCCCTGGCGCGGCTTGGGCGATGAGAAGCTGCTGGCGCGCGCCGCCCGCGAACGCGTGGCGCCCACGCTGGCCATGGCCGGCCTCACCGACAGCCTGTGGCACCTGTTTGCCCACCCCAACCCCCTGGTGCGCACCCTGCGCAATCGCGGCATGAACCTGCTCAATCAACTTCCCTTGTTCAAGCGTGGCCTCACGCGGCGCGCCATGGGCTTGTGCCTGGCGGTCTGCGGGCCGCTGTCGGCAGCAGCCCTGGCCTCGGCGATGGGGCTGGTGGGCTTGCTCGGGCTGGGTGGCCACGCGCCGGCCCATGCACAAACCGGTTCGGGCCTGCTGGGCGCGCCCAGCGCCCCCGCCAACCCCAGCGCGCCGCCGTCTTCGCCGGCGGAAGCCGCCATTCGCAAGGCCTTGAGCGAGCGCATGCCCAGCTTGCCCAAACCCGATGAGGTGCAGCGCTCACCGGTGCCGGGGCTGTGGGAACTGCGTTTCGGCAGTGAAATCCTCTACACCGACGACAAGGGCGACTTCCTGATTTCGGGCCCGGTGATCGAAACCCGCAGCCGCAAGGACCTCACCGCCGAGCGCATCGACAAGCTCACGGCCATCCCCTTCGCCAGCCTGCCATTGAAGGATGCCATCGTCATCAAGCAGGGCACGGGTGCGCGCAAGCTCGTGGTCTTTTCTGACCCGAATTGCGGTTTTTGCAAACGCTACGAGCGTGAACTGCTCAACCTCAAGGATGTGACCCTGTACACCTTCTTGTACCCCATCCTGGGCAAGGACTCGCAAGAGAAGTCGCGCAACATCTGGTGTGCGGCCGACCCGGCCAAGGCCTGGCGCGACTGGATGGTCGACGGGCGCATGCCGCCATCGGCCACGCCGAAGTGTGATGCTTCGGCCCTTGAGCGCAACACCGCCCTGGGCCAAAAGCACCGCGTGGAAAGCACGCCCACCAGCGTGCTGGAAGACGGGGCGCGGCGCAGTGGCGCCTTCCCCTTGAACGAAATCGAGCGCCTGCTCTCAGCCAACAAGAACCCGAAGTCATGAACACCGCCACCTTGCCGCCCACCCTGGTGCCCCTTGAGCCGCCTCCGATGGCTTGGCGCTTGGGCTACGCCGGCCTGATTCCCTTTGTGTTCGGTGCCGTGCTGGTGTGGCTGGTGGCCGGTGAGGCTCACCCCTATGTGGCCGCGGCTCTGTCCGCCTACGGCGCGGTCATCGTGTCCTTCCTGGGCGGCATCCACTGGGGCCATGTCATGCGTCAGTGGCCGCAGGCCGCGCAAAGCCCGGCTGCGGCCGACTCCACCTTGGTGTGGGGCGTGATGCCCCCGTTGGCCGCGTGGCTGGGGGTGCTGATGCCGCCCTATGCGGGGCTGTTCGTGTTGGGCCTGGCCATCATCGGCTGCTACCTGGTGGACCGCCGGCGCTACGCGGCGCTGGGCCTGCAGGCGTGGATGACGCTGCGCTTTCGGCTGACCGCCGTGGCCAGCCTGTGCTGCTTCCTGGGGGCCGCGGGGTCATGAGGGCAGAGCGCGCTGCACCCGTTCACTACCGGGTCGATGCCTCGGGCACCCACACCCACACCTATCGCGTCACGCTCACCATCGAACGGCCCAGCCCCGAGCAGGTGGTGAGCCTGCCGGTGTGGATCGCCGGCAGCTACATGGTGCGCGAATTCGGGCGTCACCTCAGCGGCCTACAGGCCTTCCAGGGGCGCGCCGCACGCCCCGTTGAGCAGGTGGACAAGACCACCTGGCGCATCGAGTGCAAGGGCAGCACCGCGCTGGTGCTGCACTACGAGGTTTACGCCTTCGACACCTCGGTGCGCACGGCCTTCCTCTCGACGGCTCGGGGCTTTTTCAACAACACCAGCCTGTGCCTGCGGGTACAGGGCCGTGAAGAGCAGGCTCATCACTTGAGCTTGGTGGGCCTGCCGCGCGCTTGGGAAGTGGCCACCGCCATGCAGCCGCGCCGCGGCGCCGGGCGGGGCCTGCACTACCAAGCCGCCGACTACGACGAGCTGGTGGACCACCCCTTCGAGCTCGGCCCCTTCTGGCGCGGCCGTTTCAAGGCCCAGGGCGTGGAACACGAGTTCGTGGTCGCTGGGGCTTGGCCTGGTTTCGATGGCCAGCGCCTGCTGCGCGACACCCAGCGCATCTGCGAGGAGCACATCCGCTTCTGGCATGGAGCGCGCGGCAAGCCGCCCTTCCAGAAATACGTGTTCATGCTCAACACCGTGGACGACGGTTATGGGGGCCTGGAGCACCGCGCCAGCACGGCCTTGATTGCCGCGCGCAAAGACTTGCCGCGCGTGGGCGAAGCCGGCCTGGGTGACGGCTACCTCACCTTGCTGGGCCTGATCAGCCACGAGTACTTCCACACCTGGAATGTGAAGCGGCTCAAGCCGGCCGAGTTGTGCCGCATCGACCACACGAAGGAGAACTACACCGAGCTGCTGTGGTTCTTCGAAGGCTTCACCTCCTACTTCGACGACCTGGCCTTGGTGCGTTGCGGCCTGATCGACGGTGGGCGCTACGCCAAGCTGTTGGCCAAGGCCGCCACGGCGGTGCAGGCCATGCCCGGGCGCCGCGTACAGAGTGTGGCGCAAGCCAGTTTTGATGCCTGGAACAAGTACTACCGGCAAGACGAGAACACGCCCAACGCCACCATCAGTTACTACACCAAGGGCTCACAGGTGGCGTTGTGCTTGGACCTGACGCTGCGCCGCGAAGGGCGCGGCAGCCTCGATGAGGTGATGCGCCGTCTGTGGGCCTTGGGCGCTGAACGGGGCTCGCACAGGGCCTCCGTGGCGCCACCGGGCGCGCGCGCGGCGCCGCGTTCCGCTTTGTCGGCCCCGCGTGACCCGGGCAGCATCGGCATCACCGAAGCCGACATCGCGCACGCCTTGCGCGAGGTCGGTGGCCGCTCCTTCGATGCCGAGCTGCGCGCCTGGGTGCACGGCCGGGGTGAACTGCCGGTGGCCGACTTGCTGCCGGTGATGGGCCTGGCCCAAAGCCAAGAGCCCGCGCGCCTGTCGGCGGCTTGGGGACTGCGGCTGAGCGAAGGCCCGGTGACCGGCTGCATCGTGCGCCAGGTCTTGCGCGGCAGCGCAGCCGAGGCCGCAGGCCTGTGCGCAGGCGACGAAATCCTGGCGGTGCAGGGCTGGCGGGTTCGCCGCTTGGATGATGCCGCGCAGTGGTTGGCCTCACCGACCCCAGTCAAGGGCCGCACCGCTGGGGCTGCGGCCCCGCGTACCCGGCCCTCACCCGTGGTCGACCTGCTCGTCAACCGTGACCAACGCATCGTGTCGCTGCAGCTGCGGCCTGATGCGGCGGCCACGCGGCTGCCCACCCTGCAATGGACGCTGGACGAGGCAGGCCTGAAGGCCGATGCGGCCTGCGCCGACCGCCGCCGCGCGTGGTGGCGCGCCAGCGCCTGATGGTGCAGGGGGTGACACCGCTGCCGGGTGCTCACGGGCGCCGCAGCGGCAGCCGCAGTCGAAGCCGGCGCGGGTGGGCCCTGGCCGTGGTGCTGCTGGTGCTGTGGGTCCATGTCTGGGTCGGCCGTCAGTTTGCGCTCACCATGGCCGCTTGGCATGAGCAAGGGCCGGCCATCGCACCGGTGGATGTGGTGGTGCAG
>RFTU01000092.1 GCA_009923315.1 Betaproteobacteria bacterium | reverse complement strand
GGAAAGCGGCACCAGCCACATCAGCGTCGTGGACGCGCAAGGACATGCGGTATCGCTGACCACCACCATCGAGGCGCAGTTCGGCGCGCGCCTGCTGGTCGACGGGGGTAGCGGATTGCCCGGGGGCTTTCTGCTGAACAACCAGATGACCGACTTCTCGCTGGCGCCGCGCGATGCCACCGGTAGGCCGATTGCCAACCGGGTTCAAGCCAACAAGCGCCCGCGCAGCTCCATGTCGCCCACCCTGGTGTTCGACGAGCGTGACGGGCGGCTGCTGATGTCGGTCGGCTCGCCCGGTGGTGGGATGATCATCCACTTCACCGCCAAAGTGCTGGTGGCCACCCAACGGTGGGGCCTGAATGTGCAGGAGGCCATCAACCTGCCCAATTTCGTGCAGGTGGCCGGGCCGATTGGGTTGGAGAAGGGCCGCTACCCGTCATCCTTCATCCAGCAACTCCAGATCCGCGGCCACCGCATCGAGGAGCGGGATTTGACCAGCGGCATCCAGGCCATTGAGCGCACCGCCACGGGGTGGTTCGGTGGAGCCGATCCTCGGCGTGAGGGCGTGGTCCGCGCCGATTGAGGTTGAACGTAGGGCGCGCCGCTCAAGCGCCTGAATCACGGTGTGGGTTCGTTGGGCCCGAAGGCGGGCCTTCACCGTCCGCGGCCCCTCAGCGCTGAGCCAAGGCCCTGGCGGATTCGGTGACGAGCTCCGGCCCTCTGTAGATGAGCCCGGTGTAGATCTGCACCAGGTCCGCACCGGCGTCCATCTTCGAACGCGCATCGGCCCCGCTCATGACGCCGCCCACGCCGATGATGGGAAACACCGGGCCGAGCGCGGCGCGCAGTCGGTTGATCACGCGGTTGCTGGCCTGCAGAACCGGTGTGCCGGACAAGCCGCCGGCTTCATCGGCGTGGGGCAGACCCTTGACCGCCTCGCGAGAGAGCGTGGTGTTGGTGGCGATGACCCCGTCCAATCCGTGTCGTTGCAGTGTGGCGGCGATCACGGCGATCTGCCCATCATCGAGGTCGGGCGCGATCTTCAAGAACATGGGCACATGGCGGCGGTGCTGCTGGGCCAGTTCCTGGCGCCGGGACACCAGAGCGCCCAGGAGCGCATCCAGCGCCTCGTCACTTTGCAGGCTGCGCAGATTCTGCGTGTTCGGGCTGCTGATGTTGACGGTCACGTAGTCGGCATGCGGGTACACGCCTTCCAGGCCGATGAGGTAGTCCTCTGCCGCGCGCTCGATGGGTGTGGCGGCGTTCTTGCCGATGTTCAGGCCCACGATGCCGCCCTCGCGACGGAAGCGGTGGGCCCTTTTCACATGGGTGATGAAGCTGCTCAGGCCCTCGTTGTTGAAGCCCAGGCGGTTGATCAGTGCCTCGCGTTGTGTGATGCGGAATAGGCGGGGCTTGGGATTGCCCGGTTGCGCCAGGGGGGTGACGGTGCCCACCTCAATGAAGCCAAACCCCATCGCGCCTAGGCCGTCGATGCAGCGGCCGTTCTTGTCCAAACCGGCAGCCAGTCCGACCCGGTTGGGGAAGCGAAGGCCCGCCACCGTGACCGGATCGCTCACCCGGGCCTGGGCCCAGGTGCACTGCAGGGGTGTGTTCTGCAAGCGGGCGATGGATCCGAGGGTCAGGTCGTGGGCGGCCTCGGGGTCCAGTCCGAATAGGAAGGGTCGGGTCAGGGCGTAGGGGACGATGGCCATAATGAGGGATTGTCCTCGACCTTGTTGCGATGAACCAAGATGAACTCAAGGCCCTGGTGGGCCAGGCTGCCCTTCAGTATGTGGTGCCCGGTGAGGTGGTCGGCGTGGGCACCGGGTCGACCGTGGACAAGTTCATCGACGCCCTGGCGTCGATCAGAGACCGTGTCACTGGCGCGGTTTCGAGCTCGGTGCGCAGCACGCAGCGCCTCCAGGCCATCGGCATCCGCGTGGTGGAAGCCACCGAGGTGCCGCGCCTGGGCGTCTACATCGATGGGGCTGACGAGATCGATCATCAGGGGTTCATGATCAAGGGGGGAGGCGCCGCCCTGACCCGCGAGAAGATCGTGGCCGACCTGGCCGATCGTTTCATTTGCATCGCCGACCAAAGCAAGTTGGTCGATACGCTGGGACAGTTTCCGCTGCCGGTGGAGGTGATCCCGATGGCCGTGCCGCAGGTCATCCGCCGTTTCGCCAGCCTGGGCGGCGAGGCTCAGGTGCGAGCGGGCGTGCTGACCGACAACGGGCACCCCATTGTCGATGTGCGCGGCCTTCGCATCACGGACCCCTTGGGGTTGGAGAGCGAGATCAACCAGTGGCCTGGCGTGGTCACCGTGGGCATCTTTGCCCGGCATCGGGCATCGGCGTGCCTGTTGGGGACGCCGCAGGGGGTGCGCACCCTCAGGTTCTGATGGCCGCAGCCGCCGAGCGCCGCGATCGTTGGAGTGCAAACCGCCGAGGGTCGATGGCCTGCATCAGCGGGTTGGGCAGGGGAGCGGGCTCGCCGGTGATCCAGTGCGCCATCACCGCGCCGACCATCGGTGCCCAGGTGATGCCCCGGGAGCCCAGGGCGGTGGCCGCGTAGAGACCGGTCTCCACCGGCAGCTCGCGCAGTCGTGTGGCGTGTGGCGTTTGACTGCCCTGGTCAAGGGCCTGCACCGGTCCGACGATGGGCAAGCGGTCTGAGGCATGAAAGCGCCAGCCCACGCGACCATGAAGCGTTGCAGGCTCTGGGGCGATGTGCCAACCCAGCAGACGGTTCAAGCGTTGCAGGTTCTCGACATGGTCTTGGGCCCGCAGGCCGGCGTGCGGATCGTGACGGCTGGCGGTGGCGCCGCACAGGACATCGCCGCCGAGTAGGGTCAGCGCATAGCCACCCCCGCTGATCGGACAGGCGGGGCCTGCAGCCGGCAGTTCGTGGTGGGGCACCTGGGTGATCTGACCGCGTTGCACACCCACGGGCCACTCTGCGACGACGGGCGCGGGCAGCAGGGCCAGCACGTCGACGGCTGCACACAGCACCAGGTGCTGCGTGCGGGCCAGTGGCTGCCCGTTGGGGCCCAGCACCGTCCACTCCTGCGCGCTGCGCCGAACTTCCTGGACGAATGCCTGCCCTTGGAACTGAACACCCGGACGGGAAAGGGCATGGCGGACCCAAGCGGCTGGGTCGATCCAGCCGCCTCCCGGATAGAACCAGGCAGGCGCATCCGCTTGCACAGGCGTGCGCAGCAGGGCGCTGAGTTGCGAAGCCGCCAGCGGCTGAACATACTCCGATGGCAGGCCCAGTCGGTCGATGAGGGCCTGCATCGCTTCTGCATCGAGGGCGTCTTCGCGGCGGATCAGTCCGTGGGCTTGCCCGATCAGCACCCCAGCATCGATCAGTGGCGCGTAATGCCGATGGGCCATCCACGCCGCTGCACGACCCAGGCGCGCGTGGGCGCCGTCTTCAGGATGCAGGACGCCGTGGAAGAGACCCGCCGGATTGCCGGAAGCGCCTTGAGCGGGTTCGGACGCCCGGTCCAGCACCAGACTGGGTACGCCAGCGGCGGCCAGGGCCTGAGCGCAGGCTGCGCCGGCCAGACCCGCGCCGACGATCACCACCGGTGGATCGCCGCGGGTCCAGGCCGACGCAAGGCCAGGACGGATCAGAACCGGCGTGGCCATGGAGGTCGTGCCCCTGGGCTCATGGGCGGACCGACTTCCTGAAGCGTGTTGCGCCGCCGCCCGGCGCGGGCGGGTCAGGCGCGCGGCCAGGCGTGCACGCTTGTCGGCAAAACCCGGCAGGCGCTCCACCTCAAAGCCAGCCTGGATCAAGCCTTCACGCACCGCGGACGACGTGCTCCAGGTGGCTGCGGTGCAGCCAGGAGCCACGCGCTGGGCCAGGGCCTTGAAAAGCGGTGGGCTCCACATCTCGGGGTTGCGTCGGGGGCTGAAGCCGTCAAGGTAGACCGCATCGGCCTGCAGCTGCCATTCACGCAGGGCCACCGCGGCGTCCGCGTGCACGACTTGCAGCACGATGCGGCCTTCATGGAAGCTGGCGCGAAAGGCGTCCGGAGACGCCGCCGGCCACTGGTTCAGCAGCTCCCGCGCAAGACCCTGCAGGGGCGTACCCTCGTGCACCGAGAGCGCACGTTGGGCTTGGGCTCGGGCAATCGGGTGTTTCTCGATCGAGACGAACCACAGTTGGCCGATGGCCTGAGGGTCTTGCGCCCAGGCCTGCCACGTGGCCAGAAAGTTCTGGCCGAGGCCAAATCCAGTCTCCAGGATGACGAAGCGGTCACGGCCGCGCCACCGCTGGGGCAAGCCGTTGCCCTCCAAGAAGACGGCCCGAGCCTGTTCAATGGCGCCCGCACGCGCATGGTAGACATCGCCATAAGTCGCCGAGCCAGGGGTGCCGTCTTCGTCGAAAACGATTTGCGCGGGGGAGATGGGCACACGCTTCATGGCACCAGCCCGGGGTGTGGGCACCCAAGTGCCCCAGCCCCATGCCCTTGAAGGCGTGGCTCAGACGCGCTTCTTGTATTCGTGCGTACGCGTATCGATCTCGATCTTGTCGCCGTCTTCCACGAAGAGGGGAACGGACAGTTCGAAGCCGGTGCCCACGAGGCGGGCGGGCTTCATCACCTTGCCCGAGGTGTCGCCCTTGACGGCCGGTTCGGTGTTGATTTGACGCACCACGGTCGTGGGCATTTCAACCGAAATGGCCTTGCCGTCGTAAAAGGTGACTTCCACCTGCATACCGTCTTCGAGGTAGCTGATGGCGTCGCCCATGTTCTCGGACTCCACTTCGTACTGGTTGTACTCTGTGTCCATGAAGACGTACATCGGGTCGGCAAAGTAGGAGTAGGTGCACTCCTTCTTGTCCAGGATGATCTGGTCCATCTTGTCGTCGGCCTTGAAGACGACTTCAGCCCCGCCGCCATTGAGCAGGTTCTTCATCTTCATGCGTACCGTGGCCGCACCCCGGCCACCGCGGCTGTATTCGGTCTTGAGAACGACCATCGGGTCCTTGCCCTGCATGATGACGTTGCCGGCGCGGATTTCTTGAGCGAGTTTCATGGTGTTGAAATGGGTGGGGTCCGAGATTCGGGTAACCCGCCATTCTAGCCGGGCGCGCTGCGCTGTGCCACAAAACGGAGCAGGGTTTCGGCCAGTGGGGGCTGCGCGGCCAAGCGGTCCCGCGTGTCGACCGAGGCCTTCTGCCAAGCGGGCTGACTCGGCCAGGGAAACGAGTCGGCCATGGGCCACGGGGCCAGACCGTTCCAGGCGCGCCACCAGTGGTGAACCGCGCCCGGCCAGCCGTGTTCCTGCGGGGTGACCACGACATCCCAAAAGGCCTGCAGCTTGGCGGCGTGCGCGCCGTCCTCTTGCGGGTAGAGCTGCCACACATAGGGGACACCCGCCCAAAGGGCGCGCACCAGGGAATCTTCACCGCGCACGAAGTTCAGGTCGCAGGACCACAGCAAGTGGTCGTAATCCTCGCTGCTCAACCACGGCAGTTCCGTCAGGCACAAGGCTGGGGTGGCATCAGGATGCGCTTTCAGCCATTGCCGCGCCCTGTCTTGCAGCGGACCGTGGGTCAGCATCAAGTGCACCGGTGTGCCGTCGACCTGCGCCGTGTGTGCCAGCGATCCCATCAAGGCCTCCAGCGGCGCATTGGGGTAGGCAAACAGCGACACCCGACGCTCACCCTGCCGCTGTGCTCCTGCGCCCAGGCCCTGAAGCCAGGCGCGAGCATCGAAGCGTCGTCGGCGCTCCAAGAGCCCACCTTCGCGCAGCAGGCCGCCGGTCCGCTCGGTGAATCCGGGGTAGTAGAACCATTTGGTCAGGCCGCGGCCGGGACCGCTGAGCTGCGGTGAGGGCAGTCCGTGGCTGCGCTCCACATAGGCTTGCGCGCTGAGGTATTCGAGGTTGATCCACACCGGTGCAGCAGTGGCGGTCGGGCCGGTGTGCGGCCGCATCTGCTCCAGGAAAGCCTGGGGAGGATCACAGCCGAAAGCCTCGATCACCACATCGCCGGGCCGGTGAGCGCAGTCGGTGTCGTGCCCCGGGCGCCAGTGCACCCAACTCACCCCGACCGCAGGAGGCTCATCGCGCGCCTGGTGCCCGTCATCGGCCGCCGCCATGTCCGGGGCCATGCGCTGCATCAGGTCCGCATCATCGACCCAAAGCCGCACGCACTGGCCCAAGGCGGCCAGATTCAGGGCCAAGCGCCGGCACACGCCCAGGTCGCCATAGTTGTCCACCACACGGCAGAACACATCCCAGCGCCACGTGCGTGCAGGCTGTGCAACGCTGAGGTCGGGCGGGGCGGCAGTGGGGTGCATCCGTGGATTATCCGAACCGCCAGCCTGAAGCTTGGCGGCTTCCTCCGGCTGTGGCGAGCGCGGCCATGCACAATCCGATGGCACCAGTCGGCGCACCGCACCGATGGCCTGGTTCCCGTCTTCCATCGTGAACACCGAAGCATCCGCAAAGCCCGAGCCACCGCCCGCGTCCCGGGGCGCCAGCGGCGCTGCCGACGGCGCGGGTCTGCACGCTGCGCGTGAGCAACTCTTGGCCGAGGTGGCGGGGCTGCCCTCGCTGCCGGGCGTCTACCGCTATTTCGATGCACAGGGCCAGGTTCTGTATGTCGGCAAGGCGCGCAGCCTGAAGAAGCGGGTGGCCAGCTACTTCCAGAAGGACCACGGCGGCACCCGTATCGGCCACATGGTGAGCCGCATCGTCCGCCTGGAAACCACCGTGGTGCGCAGCGAGGCCGAGGCCCTGCTCCTGGAAAACAACCTGATCAAGACACTGAACCCCAAGTTCAACATCTTGTTTCGGGACGACAAGAGCTACCCCTACCTTCGCTTGGTGACGGGCGAGTTTCCGCGCGTGGCCTATTACCGAGGTGCGGTGGACCGCCGGCACCGGTATTTCGGGCCTTATCCCAGCGCCTGGGCGGTCAAGGAGACCATTCAGCTGATTCAGAAGGCCTTCAAATTGCGCACTTGCGAAGACTCGGTCTTCGCCAACCGCAGTCGACCCTGCCTGCTGCACCAGATCAAGCGCTGCTCGGCGCCTTGCGTGGGGCTCATCAGCGCGCCGGACTATGCTCGCGATGTGGCCGATACCGAGCGTTTTCTCCTGGGGCAGGCGCACGGGGTGATCGAGGAACTGCAGTCACGCATGATGGCGCATGCCCAGGCACTGGAGTTTGAGCAGGCCGCTGAGTTGCGCAACCAAATCACCGCCTTGTCGCGGGTGCTGCACCAGCAGTCGGTGGAGGCCAGCAGCCTGTCGTCGCTCGATCAGGATGTGGACATCCTGGCGGTGAAGGTCCAAGGGGGGCGGGCCTGCGTCAATCTGGCCATGGTGCGCGGTGGGCGGCACCTGGGTGACCGCGCCTACTTCCCCGCGCATGTGGAAGACGGGGCGGCATTGGCAGCGCCGCGGGAGGCCGATGCCGACGAATCGGCGTCTGCGCCACCCGTTGGCGCTACGGCGCGTGATCCGGGCGATGATCAGGAAGCCCTCAGCGTGTCGCAGATTGAAGCTCGCGTGCTGGAGGCCTTCATCAGCCAGCACTACCTGGATTTGCCGGCCCCGCCTCAACTGATCACGAGCCACGCCGTCGGTCGCGAACTGCTGTCGGTCCTGTCGGACCATGTGGGAATGAAATTGCACGCGACGCACCAACCGCGCGAGCAGCGCCGCATTTGGCTGGAGATGGCGCAAAAGAATGGACAGCTGGCGCTGGCGCGCCTCTTGGCCGAGGAGGGTTCCCAGCGTGAGCGCACACGGGCCTTGGCCGAGGCGCTGGACCTGGCCTGCGAAGACCTCGATCGCCTGCGCGTCGAATGCTTTGACATCAGCCACACCGCGGGCGAAGCCACCCAGGCCAGTTGTGTGGTGTTTGAGCACCACCAGATGCAAGGCGCTCAGTACCGGCGCTACAACATCGAGGGCGTCACCGGGGGCGACGACTACGCGGCCATGCGTCAGGTGCTCCATCGACGCTACTCGAAAGTGGATGAAGCCCGGTTGCCTGATGTGGTCCTGATTGACGGTGGCAAGGGTCAGGTGGGCGTGGCGCGGGAGGTCTTCGAGGAGTTGGGGCTGGACCTGTCGCTTCTGGTGGGCGTGGAAAAGGGGGAGGGCCGTAAGGTCGGGCTGGAGGAATTGGTGTTCGCCGATGGTCGGCCCAAGGTATATCTGGGTGCGGACTCTGCTGCCCTGATGCTGGTGGCGCAGATTCGCGATGAAGCGCACCGTTTTGCGATCACCGGGATGCGGGCCAAGCGCGCACAGAGCCGAACGGGCGGCAGCCGACTGGAGGACATTCCCGGCGTGGGGCCCAGGAAGCGCGCGCGCTTGCTGCAGCGCTTTGGTGGTGTGCGCGGTGTGGCGGCCGCGTCGGTGGAAGATTTGTGCGGCGTGGAGGGGATCTCCAAAACGTTGGCCGAGGAGATATACCGTGCCTTGCATTGAAGCGTCGGCCAAGTCCCGGGCGTGGCGCTTGACGGCCGGCTGGCTCCTGAGCCTGTGCC
>RFTU01000091.1 GCA_009923315.1 Betaproteobacteria bacterium | reverse complement strand
GGGCAGGCCCTACACATAGGTCCCCGCCCACGTCACCACCCTCCCCCCGCTGCCCAGCTTGAAGCGCGCCAGGCCGGGGTTGCTCAGCGTGTTCACGCCGCCCAGGTCCAGTTGCCTCACACCGCGCTCGGCCAGCAGCGTGCAGGCCTGCCACAGCAACCGGTTGTGCGCGCTGTGTTCGCGTCCGGTTTCATCGCTCCATCCCAGGTGGTAGGTGGCGGTGCTGCCATGCACCAGGAACATCATGCCCGCACAGCGCTGGTTCTGGAGTTCGGCCGCCAGCGTCAGCAGGGCCTGGGAAGGCTTGCGGTGCGCGTTTTGGAAAGCCGGCACGAACCCCATGGGCAGACTCAGGTAGCCACGCGTCTTGCGCTGCGAGGCCTCAGCCTGTACCAACCATTCGTAGTCGCTGGTCTTGCTGCCGCACACCCGAACCTTCAGCAGGCTACGCTCAGCCGCATGCAAGCGGTTGCGCCAGCGCTGTTCCAGCGCCGCGCGGCGCTCGGCCTCGGGCCTCGTCAGGTCCAGCAGGACGGTGGAGCGGCCACTGGCCAGGCGCACACGGTGGCTCAGAGCGTGTTTGTCTGTGGACACATCCTCCGCTGGACTGAACAACGCCATGCGCGGCTTTCCCAAGGGCAGTGTGTGGCGGATCACATCCACTGCTTCGCACTGCAGCGCCAAAGGCGCATCTGAAGCCCACAACGGCCCGCCTTGGCAAAACGTGAACCGCACGAACCAAGGCAGCCGCTGCACGATGAACTGCGCGGCACCCAACCAGGGTGACTTGGGTGAACGATCCTGCGTGACCGCCACCCGCAAACAGGGCACACCCAAGGCTTGCATCGCGTCACCATAGGCCCAGCTCTGTTGCAGGCCCGCCAAGCCGCCGTCGGTGAAGGCGTCCCAACGGTGGCGGTCATCGAGGGTCCAATGCACGTGCATGACGTGATTACACTCGAAAACATGCACACCTCCCGCAAGCCTCAAGGCGACACCGGCAAGGGCACCGTCATGGGTTGGCGCTTGCCCGGCGAACGCCTCACGCCGGCCGGTTGGGGCATGCTGTTCGCGGTATTCCTGCTGCCCGTTCTGGGCGTGGGTCTGCTGCTGGATGCGCTGGTGCAGCTGGTGTTCGGCTGGTGCCTGGGCGTTTGGTGTTGGTTCTAGCCTTCCGCGCTAGCCCACCCTCGCGCGCAACCATGGGCTCACGCGGTAACGCTCACCACGGTAATGGGCATCCAGCCGGTCTAGCAGCGCCACCACACCGTTCGCACCCCAGGCCTTGAGCCACTCGAAAGGGCCGGCCGGGTAGTTCACGCCCAGCTTCATCGCGGCATCGGCTCCTTCGGGCGTGCAAACGCCCTGGTGCACAGCATCGGCCGCCTCGTTGATCAGCATGGCCACCGTGCGCGCCACCACCAGGCCGGGCGTGTCGGCCACTTCATGGGGTTCCACGCCGCGGCTCAACAGATGAGCCACGGCCACCGCGCGCTGCTCGCCACTCAGACCGGGTGCGGTGGCAAAGGCCAGCACCGGTGCGCGGCCTGCGCCGCCGGCAGAAGCAGCCCCCAGGCCCACCACCCGGTCCTGCACCACCACCGCGCTGGTGCCCAAATCCCGCGCCAGCTCGCGCGCGGTGCGGCCATCCGTCGGCACGATGTGCACGCCCTGCACCACCACGCCGCCGTGTCGATCATCCGATGCCGCACGCGCCGCAGCAGAGGTGGCCAATGGCTCCACCACCACCGCTGGAAGGGCCGGCACACCTTCAGGGTAGCGGTAGAAGCCGCGCCCGCTCTTGCGCCCCAGCAGGCCGCCGTCCACCAGTTCACGCTGCACCAGGGAGGGCACATAGCGCTTGTCGTAGAAATTGGCCTCGTACACCGAGTTCGTCACCGCAAAGTTCGTGTCGTGGCCGATCAGGTCCATCAGCTCGCAAGGGCCCATGCGAAAGCCCACCGTTTTCAGGCAGGCATCCAGCACCTCGGGTACCGCTGCCTGCTCCTGCAGCAGCGCCAGCATCTCGGCGTAATAGGGCCGCGCAATGCGGTTGACGATGAAGCCTGGCGTGCTCTTGGCGTGCACGGGGACCTTGCCCCACCGCTTGCTCAATTCGAAGATGGCATCGGCCACCGCCACGTCGGTGCGCAGACCGGAGACCACTTCCACCAGCTTCATCAGCGGCACCGGGTTGAAGAAATGCATCCCCACCAGGCGCTCCGGGCGCTTGAGGCCATTGGCAATGGCCGTCACGGAAATGGACGAGGTGTTGGTGGCCAACACGCAGTCTTCGGTCACCAGGCCTTCCAGTTCACGGAACAGCGAGCGCTTGACGTCCAGCTTTTCCACGATGGCTTCCACCACCAGGCCCAGGCTGGGACCTTCTCCACCAGCATCGACCACCCCGGCCAAAGACGAAATCGGGACGATGCGCGCCAACGCCCCTTCACAGGCCTGTGTCGTCAACTTCCCCTTGGCCACCAAGCCCTGCAGGATGGTCGTCAACTGGGCCTTGGCCTCCGCCGCAGCCCCCTCGCGCGCGTCGTGCAGGAACACCCGCTGACCGCTGACCTGCATCGACTGGGCGGCCACTTGCGCAATGCCCGCGCCCATGATCCCAGCGCCCACCACGAGTACGCTCTTTGAACTCAAGTCCATCAGTCCCCCCATCATCAAAAGGGGCACCGAAGTTCCCCCGCATGGACCAAGCGGTCAATACGTTTCCAAATGCAGCCGTCCGTGCTTCTTCATCTCCGCGCCCACCACAGCCCAATCCAGGCCCGCGGCCTTGGCCACGTCCTGCAGCGCCAACACCACGCCCTCTTCCATGGCCTTCAGACCACACACGTAAAAGTAGGCGTTCGGGTCGGCCAACAACTTGGCCAGATCGGCTGCGCGCTCGCGCATCGCATCTTGGACATACTTCTTCGGTTGGCCTGGCGTGCGGCTGAAGGCCAGGTTGATGTCGATGAAGTCGTGGGGCAAGGATTGCAGCGGGCCGAAGTACGGCAGCTCTTCCTTGGTTCGGGCACCGAAAAACAGCATCAGCTTGCCGCCTTCGACCTGACCGTCACTCGCCCCCCAGGCCACGGCTGCGCCGTGTCCGCCCGCGGAAGGGGATGCGCCACCTGGGGTCGGCCCAGCGGCAGCGCGCCGCAACCGCCGGCGCCACTCCGTCATCGCCCGCATCGGTGCACTGCCCGTTCCGGTGCAAATCATCACGATGTGGCTCTTGGGGTGGTTGGGCATCAGGAAGCTCGCGCCAAATGGCCCGATCACCTGCACCGGCTCGCCCACCTTCAGGTCGCACATGTAGTTGCTGGCCACGCCGCGCACCGGCTTCCCAGAATGGTCTTCCAGCACGCGCTTGATGGTCAGCGACACATTGTTATAGCCTGGCCGCTCACCGTTGCGCGGCGAAGCAATCGAGTACTGTCGCGCGTGGTGCGGCTTGCCGCGCTCATCCAGGCCCGGCGGGATGATGCCAATGGATTGCCCTTCCAGTACGGGAAAGGGCATGGACCCGAAATCCAGCACGATGTGGTGGGTGTCATAGTCCTTGCCCACTTCGGTCACCCGGACGTTGCCGGTCACCGTGGCCGTGACCGCCTTCTCCGCGGCCTTGGGGCCATACAGGTTGGTGTACGCGTGTGCGGCCGACCACGGTGGGATGGAAGCCCCATACAGCGCGCTGTTGAAGTCGGCGGGCTGGGCTGGGTTGGACTGCGTTGCGGCAACCTTGACGTCCACGGCTACCGAAGCGCCTTGATGGCTGGTGCCAGCGGACTGCAGCTCGGCTTCGTTCAGCTCTGCGGGCAGCACATCCCAGGTCAACTGCTCGTCCACCGAATAGACCTTGACCCGCGGCATGTGACGCCAGTTGTCGATCGAGCCCGTGGGGCAAGGCGGCACGCAGGCCATGCAGAGGTTGCACTTGTCGGCATCCACGACATAGTTGCGCGAATCGTGGGTGATCGCCCCCACCGGGCAGGTGGCTTCGCAGGTGTTGCAGCGGATGCAGATTTCCGGGTCGATCAGGTGCTGCTTGATCACGGCAGCGTCGGCCATGTCCATGTTGGTCTCCTTGAACAAAGGGGCCCGCAGGCCCCTCGCATTCTCGACTGGTTGAGCCGGTGGGCGTGATCAGTTGAAGCGCACGTACTCAAAGTCCACCGGCTGGCGGTTGATGCCCATGACCGGGGGAGCGATCCAGTTGGCGAACTGGCCCGGCTCCACGCAGCGGCCCATCAAGCTGGCCACGAAGGCGCGGTCGGTGGCCGAAGGCAGCCAGGTGTCGACGTTCATCGCCCACTCGGCTTCGCTCACCACACGCCCTTCGGGCGACACCTTCACGCCCGACAGCGCGCCGATGTTGCGGTGGAAGGCCTTGTGCGGGGCCTTGAGGCGGAAGGGAATGCCGGCCTTTTCGATGATCTTGTTCCAGCGCTCCACCCCGGCGATCGAATCCTTGATGTAGTCGTCACGCAGCACTTCGTTGAGCGCGTTGAGCATCGGGACTTCCTTTTCGACCAACTGGCCGTTCTTCACTTCCAGCACGCGGTAGGTCTGGCCGCGCAATTGGTGGTCGTCGGTGCGCTTGCCCTCTTCGTAGCGGCCCTTCAGGCCCGTGCTGTAGAAGGTGGCGGCATTCGAAGACTCGTCGGCGCCGAACAGGTCGATGGTGACGGAGAAGTGGAAATTCAGATATCGCTGGATGGTGGGCAGATCGATCACGCCCGCCTCGCGCAGCTTCTTGGGGTCGTCGGTCTTGAGCTCGTTCATCACCTGACAGGTGCGGTTGATCACGCGCCCCACGCCGGACTCGCCCACGAACATGTGGTGGGCTTCCTCGGTCAGCATGAACTTGGTGGTGCGGGCCAGCGGATCGAAAGCGGACTCGGCCAGCGCACACAACTGGAACTTGCCGTCCCGATCGGTGAAGTAGGTGAACATGAAGAAAGACAACCAGTCGGGCGTCTCTTCGTTGAAGGCTTCCAGGATGCGGGGGTTGTCTTCCTGGCCCGAGCGGCGCTCGAGCAGCGCTTCGGCTTCTTCCCGGCCGTCTCGCCCGAAATGCTTGTGCAGCAGATAGACCATGGCCCACAAGTGGCGGCCTTCCTCCACATTAATCTGAAACAGGTTGCGCAGGTCGTACATGCTGGGCGCGGTCAGGCCCAGGTGGCGCTGTTGCTCCACAGAAGCGGGCTCGGTGTCGCCTTGCGTCACGATGATGCGGCGCAGGTTGGCACGGTATTCGCCGGGCACGTCGCTCCAGGCCTTCTCGCCCAGGTGATCACCGAAATGGATCTTGCGGTCGGTCTCGCCGGGGTTCAAGAAGATGCCCCAACGGTAGTCGCGCATCTTCACGTGGCCAAACTGGGCCCAGCCCTGCGGGTCCACGCTGACGGCCGTGCGCAGGTAGACATCCATGTCGGTGGAGCCCTCGGGGCCCATGTCGTCCCACCAATGGATGAAGTTGGGCTGCCACCCTTCGAGCGCGCGCTGCAGGGTGCGGTCTTCGCTGAGGTTGACGTTGTTCGGGATTTTTTCGCTGTAGTTGATGCCGGTACTCATGTGATGCTCCTGATCGGTCTGTTTTGCCAAACCATCAAACTCGGTTGAAATCGAAAGCGGCCTTGTCGCCCTTGCCGTATACCTTTAGGGCGCCCTTCTCACCCACTGCATTGGGCCGCTGGAAGATCCAGTTCTGCCATGCCGTCAGGCGGCCGAAGACGCGGGTGACCATGTTTTCCTTGCCGTTGAAGCGCAGATTGGCTTCCATACCGGTCAGGGCGTCAGGGCTCATGGCCACGCGCTCTTCGATGGCGATGCGGACTTCATCGGCCCAATCGATGTCGTCGGGGTTGCTCGTATTCAAACCCAGCTTGAAGGCCTCGTCGGCGTCCAAGGCCTTGCCCACCACGGCGCGCACGGCTTCCATCGCGGGGGCCTCGTTGTAGAAGCGTCGCTGCAGGCGGCTCTCATCGGTGGCCATGGGGTAAGTGCCGAAGTTCAGCTCGCCCACGGTCAGCTTGGGCGCCTTCTCGGGCGAGTCCGGCAAGGCCAGGTGGTAGATGCGGTCGCAGGCCAGTGCCAGTTCCAAGAAGGTGCCGGCAAAGCACGAGCGCTCTTCCACCAGGGCGAACAGGCTGCGCGACGAGACGTCCAGGCGCGACAAGGTGCGGCGCAGCAGGCCCGTGGTCTCCCGCACAAACCAATGCGACTGATGAGCAGCCAACACCGAGTCCATGGCCAGCACGGCCGCGGCATCCCCTTCGGTCTTGATCAGCCAGGTGCCGATGTCCAGCTCGTTGGTGCGCATGCTCAGGATGGCATCTTCCAACTCGCGCGCCAACTGCAGTGGGTACCAGTTGGAACCCGCAGCTTCGATGCCCGCCACGTCCGAAGGCTGCGCACCGGTGGGGGCCTTCACGGTGAAGGTGGCCACGCGCTTGGCGCGATCGATTTCCACGGTCACGTTCTTGTAGCGCAGCGCGTCGGCTTCGATCACACGGTTCAGCGGGGTCAGCGCCACGCCTTGAGCATTGGCCGGGCGGTCGCTTTGGGCGGCCAGCTCCAGGGCTCGCGCCCGCACCCGGGCAGCGAACTGCGCGGGCTTGACGATCTCGTCCACCAGGCGCCAGTCCTTGGCCTTCTGGCCGCGCACGCCTTCGTTGGTGGTGCAGAAGATGTCGGCCAGGTCGTGGCGGACCTTGCGCTTGTCGGTCACGCGCGTGAGGCCACCGGTGCCGGGCAGCACGCCCAGCAGCGGCACTTCGGGCAGGCTCACGGCCGATGAACGGTCGTCGATCAGGATGATCTCGTCGCAAGCCAGGGCCAATTCGTAGCCACCGCCGGCGCAGGCGCCGTTGACCGCCGCCAGGAACTTCAGGCCGCTGAACCGGCTGGAATCTTCCAGGCCGTTGCGGGTTTCGTTGGTGAACTTGCAGAAGTTGACCTTCCAGCCGTGGCTGGACACGCCCAGCATGAAGATGTTGGCACCCGAGCAGAACACCTTGTCCTTGCCAGAGGTCACCACGACGGTGCGCACTTCGGGGTGCTCGAATCGGATTCGGTTGACGGCGTCGTTCAACTCCACATCCACGCCCAGGTCGTAGCTGTTGAGCTTGAGCTTGTAGCCCGGGCGCAGGCCGGCGTTCTCGTCAAAGTCGGCGGTCAGCGTGGCCACGGGGCCTTCGAAGCTCAGCTTCCAGTGGCGGTACTGGCTGGGGTGGGTTTCGTAGTTGACGCGTTGGTCTTGGCTCATGGGGGGTCTCCTGGCTCGGTGTCGGTTGCCGTGGCGGTGGGGATTCGGGGATCGCTCTTCGGTGCTGGGTTCTGTCTCGCGATCGACCTGCACCGCAGTGCAGGTGTTCAGCGTGAGTTGAACTTTAATGCACTTTAATTCTGGTGTCAAGACCTCAATCATGCATTTTTATGCATTCTTTACCCGGTCCCTACACCGGCAGCCCCAACGCCTCCCGCACCACCTCCCTCAACTTCGCAAAGGTCGCGTCCAGCGGCTGTTCAGACGTGTTCACGGTGAGCTCCGCCTTCCCATAGAACGCCGCGCGCCCAGCCAGAATGCCTCGAAGGTCCTCCATCGCCTCCTTGCTGGCGGCCATGGGGCGCATGTCACCTTGGGCGATCACGCGCTTCATGTGGTCGTGGGCATCGGCCTGCAGCCACACGGTGGTGCAGTGTGAGAGCAACAGGTTGAAGGTGGCCACATCACTGACCAAACCGCCGGGCGTGGCGATCACCGCTTCAGGGTAGATTTGAATGGCCTCTTCCAGCGCGCGGCGCTCATAGCGCCGGTAGGCGTTCTGGCCGTACAGGCCTTGAATCTCGGCAATGCTGCAGCCCGCGAACTTCTCGATCTCGCGGCTGAGTTCCACGAAGGTGAAGCCCAGGTCCTCGGCCAGCATCTGCCCCAGGGTCGACTTGCCCGCGCCGCGCAGGCCAATGAGCGCAATGCAGGAACTGCGCGCATGCGCGCCCCCTGTGCCCAACAGCTCGCCCACTGCCAGCCGCACGCGGCGCAGCGCCGCCTCATCGCGGCCAGCCAGCAGCTCGCGAAGCAGCAACCACTCGGGGTTCGCGGTGGTGACGTCCCCGATCAACTCGGCCAGCGAACACTGCAGCGCCTGCGCCACCTGTTGCAGCACCAAGATCGAGGCGTTGCCCACACCGTATTCCAAGTTCGCCAAATGGCGTTCAGACACATCGGCCAGCGTGGCCAGCGCCTTGCGCGTCATCCCGCGGCGCGAGCGCAGTGCCCTCAGCCGTTCGCCCAAGGCCAAGAGGAAGGGACTCTTGCCGTCTTCCCCCGCGGCGTCGGCTTGTTTTTTTGCGGTATGCACTATAGTGCTTGACATGGCGGTCTAGGAGTCTTAAAGTTCGTGCACGCACAATACTTCATATTCGAAGAAATCACAAGGCCCAGGAGACAACCGTGAGCCCAGCACCCACCGTCAGCGCCCAACCGGCTTCGCGCAGGGCCTGGAACACCTCACACTTGGAGCGACGTGGAGGGGGTTGCAGGTTTTCCTTACGCGTCAGCCACCACCAGGTGACCCACAGGCCCAGCGCCAGCCAGATGCCCGG
>RFTU01000010.1 GCA_009923315.1 Betaproteobacteria bacterium | reverse complement strand
ACCGAAGGCTTGCTTCAACCTCAAGCCCAGTGTTCACCCAAATTCCTGTACGACGCCCTGGGCTCTCGGCTCTTCGAGGCCATCACCGAACTGCCCGAGTACTACCCCACGCGCACCGAGGCGGCCATCTTCTCGACCCACGGCCAGGACATGGCGCAAGCCGTACCCGCTGCGGCCACCCTGATCGACCTGGGTGCGGGGAACTGCAACAAGGCCGCTGCGCTGTTCACCCGATTCCAACCCACGCGATACGTGGCCGTCGACATCTCGGTGCCCTTCCTGCGTCACGCACTCGAATGCCTGCAGCGCCAGCATCCTGACCTCGACATGTGGGGGGTGGGATTGGATTTTTCATCGGGCCTGGAGTTGCCACCCGCGGTCGATCAGGCCGCCTCAGGTCCGCGGTTGCTGTTCTACCCGGGCTCGAGCATTGGCAACTTCACGCCCGAATCGGCGCTGGGCTTTCTCCGCAGCGTGCACACGGCCTGTGGCACGGGCCAAGGCAGCGGTCTGCTGATCGGCGTAGACCTGGTCAAGGACGCGGCCACCCTGGAAGCCGCCTATGACGATGCCCTGGGGGTGACCGCCGCTTTCAATCTGAACCTGCTGTTGCATCTCAATCGCCTGCTCAAGGCCGATTTCCGCTTGCAGGACTGGCGTCATGTGGCGCGTTACGACACGCTGCTCAACCGCGTGGAAATGCACTTGGAGGCCCGCCGCGCGCTTTCGGTGCGTTGGCAAGGCCACAAGGGCCAGGCCAGCGAACGCCGGTTCATGGCCGGCCAAACGCTGCACACGGAGAATTCATACAAATGGACCCTCGAGGGCTTTTCCTTGCTCCTGCGCGGCGCCGGCTTCAGCCGATGGCAGCACTGGACGGATGAAGCCCAGCGTTTTGCGGTGTTTTGGGCGCAGACCTGAGGGGCCCGCTGGGCTTGAGCTCAGGGCCCGCCCGGTTACCCAGCCTGTGAGCGCGCCACGGTCCGAAATCCCGCCATGACATCCTGCCGCTCGGGCAAGAAGAAGTTGCGGTAGGCGGTGCTGACCAGCCGCGCTGAGGTGAACTCACTGGCACCACGCAATACCCGGTGGGTGCCGAACCAGGGGGCGGAGTAGTCGCGGTAGGGATGCGGCACGAAGCCAGGATAGGGTTCGAAGGCGCTGGCCGTCCACTCCCACACCTGCCCCCACTCAAAGTCCGACAAGCTGCGCGCCGCACACTCCCATTGCGCCTCAGTCGGCAGCTCACGAGCGGACCAATCGCACCAGGCCTGCGCATCGGCCGCGCTCAGATAGCAGGCCGGTGCGTGCAGGTCCAGCGCCTGCCAGGATCCGAAGCGGCGAAACCACCACTGCCCGGCCTCACGGCGTACCGCGCTGGGCCGGGCACGGTTGGTGGCCTCGACGAAGTCCAGGTACTCGCCCCACGTCACCGGTTGAAGGTCGATCTCGAAATCCGGCAGGCTCACCTCATGAGCCTCACTTTCGTTGTCGAAGCGAAAACGGCGGCCGGAATCGTCTTGCCCCATGACCATGCGCCGCGCGCGCACCCGTCGGCCCAAGCGCCGCCACCCATGCAGGTGTTGGCCGGTGGGGGGCGTTGCCGGGCGCACGGCTTTTCCTGCCGCTTGGCTACCCGGCACGCTGGAGGCGGGCATCGGCAACCCCAGTGCCTGCGCCATGTAAAGCGCAGCCTCATGGTGCATGTCCTCATGCACGAGCACCAACTGCCAAAAATACAGGTCTTGCCCGCTCCGACCCGCTTGGTCCAGCAGCAGCAAGGTTTCCTCAAGGCCCCGCGCCAGTTCAGCCTTCGTTTGCACCACCCCGGGCAGTTCCAAGGACCAGCGCCGCACATGCGCCACCGTGCTGGAGTTGAACCGCTCATCATCGCCCTGCACCGCCGATGGCAGCCTCGCATGGTCAGGGTCGCACCGCAGCCCGAGTGACCGCTGGCGGTTGCGGCCGATCCACCAGGTTTGAAACCATCCGATGTGCCCCCACTCCCACAGGGGCGGGTTGAGCGTCGACTCCTGCGGCACCTTCAGGCTCGGTAAGGCCTCGCACCAAGCGTCCATCAGCGCCAGCGTGCGCCCACGGGCGTGCTGCAGGGCCTGGGCCAATTCGGTGGCGGTCTGGGGAAATGCGCTCATGTCGCGATATAACCGTTGCATGGAATCCAGAATGGCCAAGCCCGTGGTGGCGATCGTCACCCCCGCCTGGGCTGACGCGAACAACGGCAACTGGCAAACCGCCCGCCGCTGGGCCCGTCATGTGGCTGCCAAGCATACGGTGGTGCTGATCGACCAGTGGCCGCATGGCCGTACCCAAGTGCTCGGCCCGGGTGCGGCGTCGCTGTCCGATCAAGGGGCCCGAGAGCTGGCGGCCTCGGCGCAGGTCCTCATGGCGCTGCATGCCCGCCGCTCAGCCGCCTCCATCCAGGCCTGGCACCAGGCGCATGGCTCGCGCGGCCTGGCGGTCGTGCTCACCGGCACGGACCTCTACAAGGACCTGCACAGTCCCGACCACGCAACCGCCCAGGCGGTGCAGCAGTCCCTTGCGGCCGCCCAGAGCCTGGTCGTGCTCCAAGACCAGGCGCTACAGGACCTGCCTTTGGAGCACCGCCACAAGGCGCAACTCATCTTCCAATCGACCACCGCACGCCGCCTCGGGCCCAAGCCCGACCTGGGCCGCTACCCGCTGCGCGCGGTCATGGTGGGGCACCTGCGCGAAGAAAAGGACCCGAACACGCTGCAGCAAGCCGCCAGGCTGCTGCAGCCCGAACCACCGCCAGCCGCCGGATCCCGCACACGGGGCGCTCGACGCGCCCTTGACGATAGCGGCACCGCCCGCCTTCCCCCCATTCGGATCGACCACCTGGGTGATGCTCGGGACCCCGAACTCGCATCCGCTGCGCGCGCCACGCAGGCGGCGTGCCCAGGCTACCGATGGCTGGGCGCATGCACCCACGAACAGGCCCGCACCCGCATCCAACGCGCCCACGTGCTGGTGCACACCAGCCGCCTGGAGGGCGGCGCCCATGTGATCATGGAGGCGGTGCGCAGCGGCACACCGGTGATCGCCAGCCGCATGGCCGGCAATGTGGGCATGTTGGGCCAAGACTATGCGGGCTACTTCCCCGTCGGCGACGCCGCTGGCCTGGCCACCGCGCTGCAACGGTTTCAGGTGGATGCGGACTTCCGCGCGACGCTGCAGCAGCAATGCCACCAGCGAGCCGCGCTCTTCGAACCTGCCCGCGAGGCGCAGTGCCTGCACACGCTCATCCAGACCCTGCGGGGTCCCGCGGCATCTCCCGGCTCCATGCCGCTGGACCTCGGCGGCTCGACCGGCCCACGCGTGCGTTAAGGCGCCTGGCCTGGTGCGTCCGCGCGCAGCGCACGCGACAACAACACCACCGGAATCAAGCCCACCAACACAATGGCCAGGCTGGGTAGGGCGGCCTCACCCAGTCGTTCATCCCGCGCCAAATTGAAGGCCACCACGGCCAAGGTGTCGGCGTTGAAGGGCCGGAGCACCAGGGTAGCGGGCAACTCCTTCATCACATCCACGAAGACCAGCAGCAACGCGGCCAAGGCACTGCGGCGCAGCAGCGGCAGATGCAATTCACGCAGCAGCCGCCACGGGCTCGCCCCCAGCATCCGTGCGGTGTCGTCCACTGCGGCCGGCACACGCGCATACCCCGACTCCACCGCCTGCAGCGCCACCGCGGAAAACCGCACCAGGTAGGCCATCATCAGGCCGAGAACCGTGCCGGTGAACAGCGCCGGCACACCCCACTGCGGCGCAGCTGCCTGCAACCCAGCCAGGGGCAGCAGGATGCCCACGGCGATCACGCCCCCCGGCACCGCGTAGCCCAGGCTCAACACCCGACCACTGATGCGCAGACCCCGTTGCGCCACGTGGTCCACCATGCCCTGAGCCGTACGATGGTTCATCCGTTGCAAGAAAGCCAGCAGCAACGCCAAAGCCGTGGCCATGAGCCCGGCCCATGCAGCCAGGGAAAAACTGGTCCAGGCCCAACCGCCGAATGCGGCCAGTGGCAGGCCCAACTCCGAGTACCGCGCCTCCTGCCACAACAGGCGCACGAGCAGCACGACCGGCAAACCGAATCCCAAAAGCACGGGCACTGCACACGAGGCACAGGCCAGCGCGGCCCGCCACCCACGCAAGACCATCGGACGCGCATCCTGCGAACCCGCCGGGCCGGGACGGGTGCTGGCAAAGCGCAGCCGCGCTTGCGCTCGCCGCTCCATCCACAACAGCAGCCCCACCACCATCAGCAGCAGGCTCGCCAACTGGGCGGCGGCCGGCCGGTCGTTCATCGCCAACCAGGCCTTGTAGATCCCGGTGGAAAAGGTGTCCAACCCGAAAAACGCGCTGACCCCGTAGTCGGCCAGAGTCTCCATCAAGGCCAGTGCCACGCCGGCCACGATGGCCGGGCGCGCCAGGGGCAGTGCCACTTCAGTCACCCGGCGCCAGAAACCCGCGCCCAAGAGCCGGGCCGCCTCCATCATCTGCACCCCCCGCTCAGCCAAGGCGGCGCGCGTCAAGAGGTAGACATAGGGGTACAGCGCCAACGTGAACAAGACGATGGCCGCACCCAGGCTGCGCACGTCGGGCCACAGCGCCCCTTCCCACCCCCACGTGGCCCGCAGCCCCATCTGCAGCGGCCCGCTGAACTGAAGGGCATCGGTATACACATAGGCCAGCACATAGGCCGGCATCGCCAAGGGCAGCAACATCGCCCACTCGAAGATGCGTCGTCCGGGGAAGTCAAACAGCGTCACCGCCGCGGCCGCACCCGCGCCCAGCAGGGTCACACCCAGAGCCACGGCCACCACCAGGACCGCGGAGTTCAGCGCATAACCCGGCAGGACCGTGCTCCACTGGTGTGCCAGCGTGGCCCAGGCCTGGGCATCGGCGCCCAGCCAAGAGCCCAGCACGCCCAGGACGGGCAGGCTCAGGGCCCCACACAACAGCGCGGTCACCAGGCTGAGGAAACGCATGGACGAGGCAGGCGACTGGATCGACCCGTCACCGAAGTGGAATGGGAATGGTTTGCATTTGAGTGCCAAGCCGTATCATAGGCGGATGTTCCTCCACGTCGATCAGGTCAGCCTGCGCTACCCCGGCGCCACCCGAGCCGCCGTGGACCGCGTCGGTCTCACGCTGTCCACCGGCCAGATTGGCGTGCTGATCGGGCCCTCGGGCTGCGGCAAGACCAGTTTGCTGCGCGCCATCGCCGGCCTGGAGCGCCCCCATGATGGCCAGATCTGGATCAAGGACCGGATGCTCAGCGGCCCGGGGCTGCACACCGCGCCCGAAGAGCGCCAGATCGGCATGGTGTTCCAGGATTACGCCCTGTTCCCGCACCTCAGCGTGGCCGAGAACATCGCTTTCGGTATCAAGCACCTGAGCGCCGCCGAGCGCAGGCAACGTGTGGCCGAATGGCTCGATGTCGTCGGCCTGGCCCATGCTGCGCAGCGCACGCCCCACCAACTCTCCGGTGGCCAGCAGCAGCGCATCGCCCTGGCGCGCGCCTTGGCCCCGCGTCCCCAGCTGCTGCTGCTGGACGAGCCCTTCTCCAGCCTTGATGTGGACTTGCGTGAACGCCTGGCCCATGACCTGCGCACCATCCTCAAGCAAACCGGCACCACCGCCCTTTTCGTCACGCACGACCAGCAGGAAGCCTTTGCCTTGGGTGACGTGATCGGGGTCATGCACCAGGGGCGTCTGGAGCAGTGGGACAGCCCCTATGAGCTCTACCACCGCCCGGCCACCCGCTTCGTGGCGGAGTTCATCGGGCACGCGGTGTTCACCCCTGCGCAGATCATCATGTGCGCGCAGGGTCCGTGCGTGCACACGCCCCTAGGCGAGATCGACAACCCCAACGAGTGCCCGCTGCCCAGCGCCTACCCCGACGGCCAATGCGACGTGCTGCTGCGCGCCGACGACATCATCCACGACGATGACAGCCCTGTGAAGGGCTGCATCGAGCGCAAAGCCTTTCGGGGATCGGAGTTCCTGTACACCCTGCGCCTGGCCACGGGTGAACAGGTGCTGACGCATGTTCCCAGCCACCACGACCACCACCTGGGCGAATGGATCGGCATTCGGCTGCAGATGGACCATGTGGTGACCTTCCCACGAATCACCTGAACCTGGTCAGGAACTTCACAGGGCCACGCACCTCAAACTGCGGCGAGTCCCTAGAATCGGGATATCTCTTGGGGATCGCGGCAACGCGAGATCGGACTGAACATGGGCTCCAAATTCAAGGTTGCGGGACTGGTGGCCATCGGTGCGCTGGCCGGTGCGCTGACCACACTGCAGTTTTCCGCGTACGCGCGCAGCGCTTTCTCACCGCTGCCCCTGGAAGAACTGCAACAGCTCGCGGCGGTCTTTGGCATCGTCAAGAGCGACTATGTCGAAGCAGTTGATGAGAAAAAGCTGATCACCGACGCCATCTCGGGCATGGTCTCGGGCTTGGACCCGCACAGCCAGTACTTTGACAAGAAGAGTTTCAAGGAATTCCGCGAAGGCACCAGCGGCAAGTTCGTGGGCGTGGGCATCGAAATCGGCATGGAAGACGGCGTGGTCAAGGTTGTCTCGCCCATCGAGGGCTCGCCCGCCTTCCGCGCCGGCCTCAAGAGCGGCGACCTCATCACCCGCATCGACGACACGCCCGTCAAGGGCCTGACCATGGACCAGGCCGTCAAGCGCATGCGCGGCGAGCCGGCCACCAAGGTGGTCCTCACCATCTTCCGCAAAGCCGAGAGCCGCAGCTTCCCTGTCACCATCACGCGCGAAGAAATCCGCATGCAGAGCGTGCGCGCCAAGATGGTCGAGCCGGGTTACGGTTGGTTGCGTGTCAGTCAGTTTCAGGACCGCACGGTGGACGACTTCGTGCGCAAGCTCGACGAGCTCTACAAGCAAGAACCCAACCTCAAGGGCCTGGTGCTCGACCTGCGCAATGACCCAGGCGGCCTGCTCGAAGGCGCCGTGGCGTTGTCAGCGGCCTTCCTGCCATCGGAAGTGGTGGTGGTCTCCACCAACGGTCAACTGCAAGATTCGAAGGCCGTCTTCAAGGCCACGCCGGAACACTACCAGCGCCGCGGTGGCAACGACCCGCTGCGCCGTCTGCCCGATTCGGTGAAGAAGGTGCCCCTGGTCGTGTTGGTCAACGAAGGCTCCGCTTCGGCCAGCGAGATCGTGGCCGGTGCCCTTCAGGACCACAAGCGCGCCACCATCATGGGAGCCCAGACCTTCGGCAAGGGCTCGGTGCAAACGGTGCGGCAGTTGTCGGCAGAAACGGCCCTGAAGATCACCACCGCGCGCTACTACACCCCCAACGGCCGCAGCATTCAGGCCAAGGGCATCGTGCCCGACGTGTGGCTGGACGAGACGGCCGAGGGCAATGTCTTCGCGGCGCTGCGCACCCGTGAAGCCGACCTCAGCAAGCACCTCAGCCAGGGCGAGGAGGCCAAAGACGAAGCCCGAGAGAAGGCTCGGGAGGAGGCCCGCAAGAAGCTCGAAGAAATGAGCAAGAACAATGAAATCAAGCCCTTGCCCGAGTTCGGCAGCGCTGAAGACTTCCCGCTGCAGCAGGCTCTCAACCACCTCAAGGGCAAGCCGGTGATGGCCAGCAAGAGCGCCACCGAGCGCAAGGCGCAAGCGCCGGAGTCCTGATTTCTGATGTGACCGACGACGAGCTCCTGCGCTATTCGCGCCACATCCTGCTGCCTGAAATCGGCGTCGAGGGCCAGGAACGGCTGCTGTCATCGCGGGCCCTGGTGATCGGAGCCGGTGGCCTGGGCTCGCCGGTGGCCCTGTATCTGGCCGGCGGGGGCGTGGGGTTCATCACCCTGGTCGATCACGACACGGTGGATGTCACCAATCTGCAGCGCCAGATCGCCCACGGCCAGGCCAGTGTGGGCCAGGCCAAAGTGGAATCTGCCCGCCAGCGGATGCTGCAGATGAACCCCTTGGCCCGGATTCGCACCCTGCAGGAAAGGGCCGACGCCGCGCGCTTGCAAGAACTGGTGGGCCAACATGATGTGGTGCTGGACTGCAGCGACAACTTCGACACCCGACAGGCCGTCAACGCCGCGTGTGTGGCCCACCGCGTGCCCCTGGTGTCGGGGGCTGCCATCGGGTGGGACGGGCAGATCTCGGTCTACGACACCCGCCAGCCCGACGCCCCCTGCTACGCGTGCGTCTTCCCACCGGACACCACGTTCGAAGAAGTGCGCTGCGCCACCATGGGCGTCTTTGCGCCCTTGGTGGGCATCATCGGCAGCCTGCAAGCGGCCGAGGCCTTGAAGCTGTTGGCCCAGACCGGCCAGAGCTTGGCCGGGCGCTTGCGGATGCTGGACCTTCGGACCACGGAGTGGAACGAAATACGGGTGAACCGGCGCGCGCAGTGCCCCGTGTGCGGGCCCCGGTCGATGGTCGACTGAATTCAGGCCTGAATTCGGCGAGAATTCGGGTTTCCCCTTAACCGCACCAGCGTGAGCGATTTGCTGCTTCTGCTCGATGAAGTCCTTTGCCTGCAAGGCCGTGCGATGGACTTCAATGCCACCACCCCACTGTTGGGCGCCCTGCCCGAACTGGATTCCATGGCGGTGATCGATCTCATCGCTGCGTTGGAGCAGCGCTGGGGCATTCGCGTCGCCGATGAGTCGGCAGCCTATTGGCCTTTGTCGAGATGGCCCGTAAGGCCCCGCAAACCTGAGCTGACAACGGCCCAAGCCGCCCAAACTGCCGAATGGGATCCAACGGACCAAACGGCGCGATGGCGTTCGAGGGTCACGGCCTCAGGACGGGGTGGTGCCAGGCGCCTGGGCGTACCGCGCCTTGAGCGCGGCTCGGTCGAGTTTTCCGTTGGCGTTGCGCGGCAGGGCACCCTCGTGCAACACCCAGCGCGAGGGCACCAGGTACGCGGGCAGTTGCTGTCGGCAATGACGCAACAGCGCGGCGCTGAAGTCCTCGGGGGATGGGCCGCCTGCCAGGCTACCGTCGACGGGGCGAGTGTCCGCCAAGCCGCTGGCCAAGGCGGTCAACGGCGGCACGCCCGCCGTCAACGCCACGACAGCCACCACACGTTGGCCCAAGGCCTCATCGGCCTCGCCGAACACCACACACTCATCCACACCGGGCGCGGCCATCAGCACAGGCTCCAGCTCGGCGGGGCTGACGCGGTAGCCCGATGTCTTGATCATTTCGTCAAAGCGCCCGAGGTGGTACAGGAATCCATCGGCATCGCGCCGCACGCGATCGCCCGAAAACACCACCCACTCGGGCAGTACCTGACCTGGCGTGCGCCCGGCCACGCCGGCGGGCAGTGGACGGAAGCGCTCAGCGGTGCGTTGAGCATCGCCCCAGTAGCCCAGGGCCACCAGGGGTCCTCGGTGCACCAGCTCGCCGGGCACATCGGGTGGGCAATCACGGCCCTGTTCATCGAGCACCAGCACTTCTGCATTCGGAATGGCCCGTCCGATTGAGCCGGGCCGCGCATCCACCTCTTCTGGCGGCAAAAAGGTGGAACGAAACGCCTCGGTCAGGCCATACATCAGGAAGGGGCGAGCCCGCGGCATCCGCTGGCGCAAGGTGGACAAGGTGCCCGCCGGCATGGCCCCGCCCGTACTGGCGAAGTAGCGCAGGCAGGCATGGGCGTCGGATGTCCAGCGCGCCGGTGGCAGCTGGGCCAACTGGTGATACAGCGGCGGCACCGCGGTCAAGCCCGTGACGCGGTACTCGGCCATGGCACGCAACACATCCTGCGGCAAGAGGTGGTTGAGCAGAGCCACGCGGGCCCCGGCGGTAAAGGCCGTGGTGAGCTGGCTGAAGCCGGCATCGAAACTCAGCGGCAGCGCCGCCAGCAGGACATCATCAGGGCCGTTGTCCAGATACTCCACCACGCTGCGTGCACCCACCACCAGGTTGCGGTGCGACAGCATGACCCCCTTGGGCAGTCCTGTGCTGCCCGATGTGTAGAGGATGGCGGCCAAGTCGGCGTCGATCATTCGCGGCGCGGCGCGGCGCGGGGAGGCCAACAGTTCAGGCCAGGCCACGAGGCTGGGGCCGCTCACCACCGTTGGGATCGTGGCCGCTGACACAGCCGGCTCGTCCACCAGAATCACGGTCTGCAAACCGACGCCTGCCGCCGTACCGGCTTGGCCGTGGGGCCCATCCCCGTTCAGTCCTGCGATCAAAGCACCCCAACGCGCTGCCGAGGTCACCAGCACGCGAGGTTGTGCATCCCGCAGCACATGCGCCACCTGCGGCGCCTTCAGTGCAGGGTTCAGAGGCACCAGGACCCCACCGGCGGCCGCAGCCGCAAAGGCTGCCACCACCGCTTCGACGCGCTTTTCAAGGTAAACGGCCACCCGATCGCCGCGCTGCAGGGCTAGGGCCTGCAGGCCCGACTGGGCGCGGTCTACGGCATCCGCGAGTTGGCCATAGGTCAGTTCAGCCGCCGCGTCCACCAACGCGGGCCGCGAGGTCCAGTGGCCCGGGTGGCGCAGCAGCAGGTCGTGCAGCAATGCGGGCATGCGTGCAGGCACCAAGCTCATGAGAAAAGTATGTCATGCTCCCAGCAGCCCGGTTGACCCGATGCACACCCGACGTGTCACGGCGCCTTTGAAATAATGCCTGCATGACGTCCGTATTGCTGACCGGAGCCACCGGCTACATCGGCTCACACACCTGGGTGGCGCTGCACGAGGCCGGCTTTCGGGTGGTGGGGCTGGACAACTTCAGCAACAGTTCACCGCAAGTCCTGCGTCGGCTGGAGCGCTTGACGGGCTCTGCGCTGTCATTCGAGCAGGCTGATGTGACCGATCAGGCCGCCGTGGCCTCGGCCCTCACCCGCCATCGCATCGCCGCCGTGGTGCACTTTGCGGCTCTCAAAGCGGTGGGCGAGTCCACGGCACAACCGTTGGACTACTACCGCAACAACATCGGTGGGCTGGTCTCGCTGTGCCGTGCGATGCAGTCCACCGCCTGCCAACACCTCGTCTTCAGCAGCAGTGCCACGGTGTATGGCAAGCCCGACTCCCTGCCCATTCGGGAGGACGCACCCGTGCAGGCCACCAACCCCTACGGCCAAACCAAACGCATGGGCGAGCAGATCCTGCACGATCTCGGACGCGCCGACCCCGCGTGGCGCACCGGCATCCTGCGCTACTTCAACCCCGTGGGCGCCCATGAAAGCGGCCTGATCGGTGAAGACCCACGCGGGGTTCCCAACAACTTGATGCCCTATGTGGCCCAAGTGGCCGTGGGCCGCCGCGAGAAGCTGCACGTGTTCGGCAACGACTACCAGACGTCCGATGGGACTGGCGTGCGCGACTACATCCATGTGATGGACCTGGCTCAGGGGCATGTGGCAGCCTTGCAGGCCATGTTGGCCGGTGGCGATTCCTTCACGGTCAACCTCGGAACGGGTCAGGGCTACTCGGTTCTGGAACTCGTCAGGGCCTACGAGGTGGCCAGTGGACGCCCCATTCCCTACGAGGTGGTGGCCCGCCGGCCCGGCGACATCGACGCATGCTATGCCGACCCGACGCGGGCGCACGACTTGTTGGGTTGGCGCGCGCAGCATGGGCTTCAGCGGATGTGCCAGGACAGTTGGCACTGGCAGAGACTGAACCCTCAGGGCTTTGAGTCTTCCGAACCGGCTTGAGGCCGGACTCGCTGCGACGCGCGACCGGCACCGCGCGTGCGCTTGGGGCGGGCGTTGGTTTCAGGGAGGGCAGACTGTGTGATCCACCGTTGGATGCGCGCGGTCAACTGCTCGGTGGAGAGTTGCTCACGCAGCCGCTCCACCAGCAGCGGCAGGCAGAAGGGACTGGGCGAGTTCAAGTCGACGCGATGCCACGGCCACTGCTGCAGTCGCTGCAGAGCCTGGCGCATCCGCTGCACATCCAGCTCCTGGCTGAGCACTTCACGCTCGGCCTGCAGCAGCAGCTCATTGCCGCTGTCGTACTGGCGAAACACCTCATAGAACAAGCTGCTGGAGGCCTGGATCTGGCGGGTGCTTTTACGCGCGCCGGGCAGACCCCCATGCACCAAACCGGCCACCCGGGCGATCTCACGAAAGCGGCGCTGGGGCAGGTGACCGGCCTTCATGCTCTGCAGGATGTCGGACAACAGCTGATCTTCGCAACCCAGCGGCAACAACAGGGCGTGAAGGGCCTGAACGTCATCTGGCAGATTCAGCGTCGTGGGCGAGACGATCTCCAGGCCCAGATCGTTCACGGACAGCGACATGCTCAGGCCTCGTTCAGCCCCTTGGGCCAAACGCCAGGCCAACAACTGGGCCAGGCCGGTGTGCACCAGGCGACCGGCAAAGGGGTAAAGAAAGAGGTGTTCGCCTTCGCGTGAATGCAGGACCTCCACGAGGATGCGGCCGGCCACGGGCAGCGCCGACATCTGCTGTTGCGTGTGCAGCATCGGCCAAGCCGCCTGCAGCTCCGGTTCGCCAGCGTCCAGGTCCGGTATCGACTGGACCATGCGGGCTTGCACATCGCCCAGGACCGCCAGGGTGGCGTCGGCCAACTCGGTGGACAGGGGCATCTTGCTGCCCGCCCAGGTGGACACCACCCCTTTGGGCTTGGCGGCTTTGCGGACATAGACGGTCATCTCCCGGGTACGCACATACTCCAGCACACGACCGGCGAACACAAAACAGTCCCCCGGTGACAGCCTGGCCATGAAGCCTTCCTCGATGGTGCCCAGGCTGCCGCCCGACACCCACTTCACCTGCAGGCCGGCGTCACTGACGATGGTCCCCACCTGCTGGCGATGGCGCTGGGCCAGGCGCCGATCCGCCACCACGCAGCGGCCATCTATGCGCTGCACGCGGTGGTATTCGGGATAGGCCGCCAAGCTGCTGCCACCGCGCTCGACGAAGGCCAAAGCCCAGTCGAAGGACTCGGGGCTGAGGGTGGCATAGGCCTGGGTACGACACACTTCTTGATAAAGGGCGGCGGGCTCAAAGCCACCGCCGATGGCCACGGTCACCAGGTGCTGCACCAACACATCCATCGGCGACTGCGGGCTGCTGCGGGACTCGATGTGTCCGGCCTGTGCGGCGCGCCGTGCGGCTACCGCCTCCACGAGCTCCATGGTGTTGGTCGGGACCAGGGTGATCCGACTGGGACGGCCCGGCGCATGGCCGCTGCGCCCGGCTCGCTGCATCAGGCGTGCCACCCCCTTGGGTGAGCCGATCTGCAGCACCCGCTCCACCGGCAGAAAGTCCACGCCCAGGTCCAGACTGGAGGTGGCCACCACGGCCTTGAGCCGACCGGCTTTCAGGCCCTGCTCCACCCAGGCGCGCACCTCGGTGTCCAAGGACCCGTGGTGCAGGGCCACCAGACCCGCCCAGTCAGGGCGCTCCTGCAGCAGCAGTTGGTACCAGATCTCGGCTTGTGACCGCGTGTTCGTGAACACCAGGCAGGTGCCGGCCGATTCGATGGCCTGGACCACGGGCTTGAGCATCTGCGCCCCCAGATGTCCACCCCAAGAGAAACGGCCGGGCTGATCGGGCAACAACGTGTCGATCAGCAGCGACTTGTCGATCCTGCCCTGAACCAAGGCTGCGGGTGCCACACGCTTGACCGCAGCGTCCGGCAGCGCCTTGGGCTGGACGGAGTCCAAGCCGCAGGAGGCCCCGCCTTGCAGGGGACGCACCAAAGTGTCCAAGGCCTCCTGCAGGTTGCCCAGCGTGGCGCTCAAGCCCCACACCAGCAGAGTCGGCTGCCAGGTCGCCAGCCGGGCCAGCGCCAATTGCAGCTGAACGCCGCGCTTGCTGCCGATGAGCTCGTGCCACTCGTCCACCACCACCGCCTGCAGATGGGCCCAGCGGCGGGCCGCGTCTTCACGGGTGAGCATCAGGCTCAAGGACTCTGGTGTGGTCACCAACACGTCGGGGATCCGCCTTTCCTGGCGGGCCCGCTCAGCCGATGAGGTGTCGCCCGTTCGCGCCTGGGCTTGCCAGTTCGGCTGCAGATCGGCCAAGGGTTCTTGCAGGGCCAACAGCGTGTCCTGGGCCAGGGCGCGCATGGGCGTGATCCACAGGATGCGAGTGCCGGCCTGCGTGCGGCGTTCGACGGCTTGTGCGCGCTGCAGCAAGCCCAGCCATACCGCATAGGTCTTGCCACTGCCGGTGCTGGCGTGCAGCAAGCCGCTGCGGCCCTGTGCGATGTGGTCCCAGACCTCGAACTGAAAGCCATGCGGTTGCCAACCGCGGGACCGCATCCACTCCTCAGCGTTGGGCGGTGCGGTCATGCGCTCACGATCCAGCCTTCCAGCGGATCCACATCAGGCGGCAAGCCCCAGCGTGGTTGATGACAAGCCCACGCAGCCTGCATCAGACACAGCACGGCGTCCAGGGCATCTCCGCGGGCATCGTCGACCAGGGTTTCGCGCTGGGCATGGCTGAGCACCACGCGCAGCTCCAGTCGGGTGCGACCCTGTTCCAAGGCATCGATCAGGTCCTTGCGCGCGATCAGCCGCTCGGTGGTCTGCTTGTCACGGTCGTCGCTCTTGTGGCCGGTTACCGATCAACTCACGCGCCAACAGACCCGGATAGGCCTCCAGGGCCAGGCGCGGGGCATTGCGCTCATCCAAGCCGGGAAGGCTGGCCTTGAGGGCGCGCAGAATCGGCACACCCGCATGCATCATGTAGGCCACCGGCGGATTGACCCATTTCATCGATGGGCTTGAACCGGCCGGGGTGTCGCAGGCGCGGTGCGCAAACTTGGACCCAGTCGGGCGCGCGGCGGTGAACGCGGAAAAGGTGTCGCGAATCTCGGCCCGGGTCAGGCTGCAGTAGTGGTCCATGCAGGCGGCCCAGTCCGTGGGCCAGCCCAGTGCTTGCACCAACTCACGCGGCAAGCCAAAGGGCAGGTCGAATCCTCCCACCCACGCCGCCTCGGCCTGCAAGGCCGCCAACAGATCGTCATGCCGGTGACAGGCCTGCAGTCGCTGCAGGCTGACCCGGTTCCCATGGCGTCGGCCCCAGGCCAACACCACCGGCTTGCGCGCATGGGGCGAACTGGTGAAATCCACGCCCAGCAACCAGGGGGACACCGGGGCATCGATCGTGTGAGGGGACATGGCTGCACTGTAGGCCAAGCCGTCCGGCGCTACAGTGTGCGCATGGAGAACCCGATTCTGGTTGAGGCCCTCAGAGGAGACACTGTCGAATCCTTCCACCGCGGCGCGGTGGCCGTGGTGGACGACCACGGCGGCCTGGTGTGGTCTTGCGGTGACATCGAGCGCGCCATCTTTCCCCGCTCGGCGGTGAAATTGTTGCAGGCTCTGCCTCTGGTGGCCAGCGGTGCCGCCGACCGACTGGGTCTGACGGCTGCCGAACTGGCACTGGCCTGCGCCTCCCATGGCGGAGAACGGGCCCATGCCGACACGGCCGCGTCCATGCTGGGCAAGGCCGGCGTGAACCCATCGATTCTGGAATGCGGCGTCCATTGGCCGTCGCACGAAGACAGTGAGCGGGAACTGGCCCGCCTGGGCGCGGAACCCACAGCCCTGAACAACAACTGCTCGGGCAAGCATTCGGGCTTCGTGTGCGTGGGTTGCGCCATCAGTGGCTTGAGTGGCCGGCCCTTGGCGGACTTCATGCGCGGCTATGTCGAGCCTGAACACCCGGTCATGCAGCAGGTGACCCGAGCGTTGGAGCAAGCCACTGACCACCCCTTGACCGATGTGCCTCGGGGCATCGATGGATGTTCGATCCCCACCTACGCCATCCCCTTGTTCCATCTGGCCTTTGGCTTTGCTCGCGCTGCAACCGGCCATGGCCTGTCCCGTGACCTGGCGCAGGCGGCCGCACGATTGCGTGCCGCCATTGCGCAAGAACCGTTCATGGTGGCGGGTACGGGGCGCTTCGATACGCGTGTGATGCAACGCCTGGGCCATCGGGTGTGCTGCAAGATTGGCGCTGAGGGCGTGTACTGCGCCAGCCTCCCCGAGCGGGGTTGGGGCGTGGCACTGAAGATGGACGATGGCACCACTTCTCGAGCAGCCGAGGTGGTGATGGCCGCGCTGATCGAGGCTCTGCTGCCCTTGTCGGCAGAGGATGCCAACGCGGTGCGCGGTTTGAGCGAAACCGTGATGCGAAACTGGCAGGGTCGCACGGTGGGGAGCTTGCGTGCCGCCACCGCGTTCCGATCGGCGCTATCCGGTTTGGGCCACTGAGCCCTGACCGCTGTGCAGATTCTGGAGCGTCTGCAGGGTATCCGCCTCCTGCAGGGGTTTGTCCACACGCCAGCGCAGCATGCGGGGAAAACGCACGGCGATCCCGCTCTTGTGTCGAGGGCTCGGTGACAGACCTTCAAACCCGATTTCGAAGACCAGGCTGGGGACCACGCTGCGCACGGGACCGAACTTCTCGACGGTGCTGCGGCGGATGATCTTGTCGACCTGCGCGAAGGCTTCATCGCTCAAGCCGGAGTAGGCCTTGGCAAACGGCACCAGGTGCAGACCATCCGGGTCGGGCGGCTGGCGGTGTTCAATGGCCTGAAGCACTTGCTGCACTTCAGCGCCATCGCGCGGGGTGCGGCTCCACACGGCGAAGGTGTAGTCGGTGTAGAGGTTGGCACGCCGCCCATGACCGGCCTGGGCATAAACCAGCACCGCGTCAACGCTCATCGGCTCGACCTTCCACTTCCACCAGCCCAGAACGCCCGCGCCCTCCACCTTTCGCCGCCCCACGCCATAAGGAGCCGCAAGGTGCTTGAGCATCAAGCCCTCCACACCCCGAGAGCGGCTCTGTGCACGCAGGTCCCGCCACGTCTCCCAAAGGTCGTCGGCCGATCCGGCGACCGCCAGCGCTGAGACGGGAAACGGGCCGTCAGCCAGCAAGGCTTCCAGTGCGCGGCGCCGAGCCCGTTGGGCTTGTGGACGCCAATCCTGGCCTTCATATTCCAACAGGTCATACGCCATGAAGGTGACCGGTGACTGGGTCCGAAGCGCTTTGCTCACCGTTTTGCGGGTGATGCGCGTCTGCAGTTCGGCAAATGGAGCCGGCCGGCCCTCACGCATCACCAGCAACTCCCCATCCAACACCGTTCCCACAGGCAGCGCCTGGGCGGCCGCCACGACTTCGGGGAACCGATCGGTGATCAACTCTTCACCCCGTGACCAGATCCACACGTGCGTGCCGCGGCGGATCAACTGCGCCCGGATCCCGTCGTACTTCCACTCGGCCATCCAATCGCTGGCCGGGCCCATCATCTGCGGCAAACGGGTTTCGTCACCTGGGCTCAGGGCCTGAGCGAGAAAAAAGGGATAGGGCTGGCCCTGCTGCAACTGGACATCCCCTGGGGCTTGTCCGATCAGGCGTTGCCAATCCTCAGCCGTGGGCCGCGCCGCCGCCTGGGTATAGCCCATCATGCGCTGGGCCACCTCACTGGCCTTCAGGCCGGCATGTTCGGCCACAGCACGCTGCACCAAGAGTTTGCTCACGCCCACCCGAAAGCCGCCCCCCACGAGCTTGGTCAACAAGAAGCGCTCTTCAGGTCTCAAGACCGACCAAAGGACGCGCAAACGGTTTTTCTGGGCCGTGGAGTCCAGGCCGCGAAGCGGCAGCACGCCCCGCAGCATCCAAGCCGCCAACCCATCGTGGGCTTCAAGGGGATCGGCATCGGGTTCGTCCTGCGTCGGCACTGGCGACAGGTGATGGGGCAGCACATGCGCCATGGTCTCCGCCAAGTCGCCCACCACCTGGTAGCACTCTTCGAACAACCAGGCCTCCACCCCGGCCGCCTCGCAGGCCGCTGCACGCAACACGGCAGTGGGGACCGCCTGCCGAGGCTTGCCCCCGGCCAGCAGGTAAACCGCCCAGGCTGAATCTGCGGCGGTCGCGGACGCCAGATGCGCCCGCAAGGTCTGCACCTTGGCCTTGGTCGACGTGCTGGCATCGAGCTGGGCATACAGGCGGGCAAAGTCACGCATGCCGGTGGCTTTCTTCATGCGGGGCGGCCTGTGCAACCCGGGGTGAGTCATCGGCCATTGCATCTGCACCGCCGCCACCTTCGCCTTCGAAGGCGGTCTTGAAGGACCCGGCCTGAAAGCCCTGCTGCTGCAACCAGCGCACCATCACGGCCTCATAGCCGTGGGTCACGATGACGCGCTGTGCGCCACTGGCCGCAATGGCCCTTTGCAAGCCTGGCCAATCGGCATGGTCGCTGAGCACGAAGCCGCGGTCGACGGCGCGCCGACGGCGAGCGCCACGCAACTGCATCCACCCGCTGGCAAAGGCGTCACTGAAGGTGCCCAAGCGTTTGAGCCAGGGCGAGCCCTGCACGGATGGTGGCGCCACGACCAGGGCGCGCGACAAGTCCGCCTTGTCCAGATCCTGCGCACGGTGGACCGTGGGCAGGGCCACCCCCGCCTGTCGATAGCCCTCGTTGAGCGGCTCCACCGAGCCATGCACCACGATGGGTCCAATCGCCGCCTCCACTCCGGCCAGGATCCTTTGTGCCTTTCCGAAGCTGTAGGCCATGAGCAGGCTCGCGCGGCCCAAGGCCTGGTTCTCCGCCCACCAACGGTTGATGTCGTCGAACACCCGGGTCTGCGGCTGCCAACGGTAGATGGGCAGCCCAAAGGTGGATTCGGTGATGAAGCAGTCGCAGCGCACCGGTTCAAAGGGGTCGCAGGTGGGGTTGCGTTCATCGTGTTCGCTCAGGTAATAGTCGCCCGAGACCACCCACACGCGCGCGCGGTGCTCCAAGCGCACCTGTGCGGCACCCAACACATGGCCAGCCGGGTGCAGGCTGATGCGCACGCCGCGGTGTTCGACCACCTCACCCCACTGCAAACCGGTGAGCTGGATGTCGGCTCCCAACCGTGCTCTGAGCACGCCTTCGCTTCTCGCACTGGCCAGGTAGCGCGAGCTGCCACGCCGTGCATGGTCGCCATGTGCATGGGTGATCACAGCATGGTCCACCGGGCGCCAAGGGTCAATGTAGAAGTCTCCGGGTGGGCAATACAGTCCCCGGGGCGTTTCCACCACCAGGTCATCTTCAGGGGCCGAGGAGGTGAGCACGGCCATCATGTTCGGTGGGCAATCAACCGCATGATGGACGTCCTGAAACGGCTCAGTAGCTGGCGCGCACGCCGGCCAGGCGCAGGTACAGGCGGGCCAGCATCGCCACCGCGCGGCGGCGCAAGGCGCCCGACCAGCCCACCGATGTCGGCGTATCGGACACGGCGCGGGCCTTCAGAAAATCCGCCTCCAAGGCCAGCGACAGCTGGCGCAAGAACGCGCCGTCGCGAATCGCCAAATTGGCCTCGAAGTTGACCAATAGAGACAACGGGTCCAGATTGGAGCTGCCCACCGTGGCCCAACGCTCATCGACTCGCACAACCTTGGCATGCAAGGCCGCGGCTTCGTATTCAAAGATCTGAACGCCCCCGGCCAACAGCTCTCGATACAGCACCGAGGCGGCCAAGGCGGCAATCTTGTAGTCGGGCCGCCCTTGCAACAGCAGGCGAACCCTCACGCCGCGCTGGGCGGCTCGCACCAAGGCACGACGCAAGATCCGGCCGGGATAGAAGTAGGGGCAGACGATATCAATCTCCTGACGCGCCTGCCCACAAGCCTGCAAGAGCGCCGCCTGCACGCTGTGGCGCTGACGCAAGTTGTCGCGCAGCAGGAAGGCCGCCTCCACGGCCCCTGGATGCGACGGCTCGGTGCGGTCCGGAGCCGGCGACCAGGGCGACTTCGGAGTACGGACCGTCAGGCGCATGGACCGCATGAGCTCACGAGCGCGCCTCAGACCGTTGGGGCCACGCACCAGTTGAGAGATTTCATCGCGCCAGTCCGCGCCAAAGGCTGAGCGGGTCCACATGGCACGGGCCGCTTGCACCATCGGGTGGACCACGGGGCCGCGTACCTGAACCGCGTAGTCCAGCCGAGGCGTGCTCTGCAGACCCTGGTGCAGCTCCACACGATCGTCGATCACATTGATGCCGCCAACGAAGCCCACTTCGTCATCGACCACCGCCACCTTCTGGTGCAGGCGCCGCAGGTGCTCCGGCTGTAGCCACGCCCACCATCGATCCAAGGGTCGGTACACCACCAGGGAGACCGTGCTGTGGGCCCACCAAGCGCGCAAATCATCGATGGACGCCAAGGATCCAAAACCGTCTACCACCACGCGCACCCGCACACCACGCTGTGCGGCTGCTGCCAAGGCCTGGGCTACCGCACGGGCTGATTCATCATGGTGAAAGATGTAGGTCGTCAGCCATACCTCGTAGCGCGCCTGATTCACTGCGCCGATCAGCGCCGGGAACAACTCGTCTCCGCCTTTGAGCAGACGAACTTCGTTGCCGGGCAGATAGTGCGCTCGGCGACGCAGGTACCAGGCGGGCAGCGGCTCCATCTGGTCAGTCCTCAGTGGCGCTCGAATTCGGCGACCAGCGGCAGATGATCCGACAGCTGCGCCCAGCTGAGACCGCGGGGAACCTGAACCGCCCTGCAGCGCAAACCACGCGTGTAGAAGCGGTCCAGCGCGAAAACGGGTATACGGGAAGGAAAGGTCGGCAGGGGCGCCGCAGCGGCCGGCACTCCCGGACCTCGGAGGCCGATTCCTCCCGGCATCCGGGCTCTGCGCAAGCCATCGCGCTCGAACAAGGGATCCAGTTTCTCGCCCCAGTCGTTGAAGTCGCCGCCCACGATCACCGGGTCATTCGCCGGCACCTCGCGCTCAATCAACTCCAGGACGCGCTCGGCCTGTCGCACGCGACTGGCGTGCATCAAACCGAAGTGCGCGACCACGGCGTGCATCGTCGTACCGGCCCAGGCGAAGGGCACATGCAACAAGCCACGCTGCTCGAAACGGTGGTCGCTCACATCGTGATGTCCCACATCGCCCACGGGCCATCGACACAGCAGGGCATTGCCATGCTCACCGTGGCGCGTCACGGCATTGGTGCGATAAACGCAGTGAAAGCCCTCGGGCGCCAGGAATTCGGCTTGCCCCTGCTGCGGCCACGCCTGCGGGCCGTGGGCAAACCGACGAGCCTCACGGTGGTGAAACAGGCGAACCTCCTGCAGCATCAGCACGTCGGCCTTGAGCGATGCCACGCCCTGCTCCAGGTTGTGGATTTCCAAGCGCTTGCGCGGGCCGATGCCGCGCACACCCTTGTGAATGTTGTAAGTGGCCACGCGCAGCACGTTGGCCGAGGGTTGCGTGGCGCGTCGCGGATCCATTCAAGTCCTCAAGTCACAAAACCTCGGCAGCATGAGGATCGCTTCGGCATTGCTGGGCGAAAAGCACCGGTCCGCCGCCTCCCGCCAGGGCAACCAGTCGTGCCGAAGGTGTTCACGAGGAGACAGCACCACGTGCACCTCCCGTGGCACCAACAGGCCGAACACATGTTCGGTGTTGTGGGTCACCCCAGGTGCATACCGGTGGCGCCACACCGGATAAATCTCATACAGGTTCGAAAACGCCCAGTCTTGCAGCCGTTCCTCTGGCACCTCGGGCGAGCCCACCACGATGCCCGTCTCTTCCCGCACCTCGCGCACGCAGGTCTGGCGCAGCGGTTCGTCCAGGCTGTCTTTGGACCCTGTGACGCTTTGCCAGTAGCCCGGCTTGTCTGCACGCTCGATCAGCAACACCTGTCCATCAGCCGTATGGATGACCACGAGTACGCTGATCGGAATCTTCGGGGGACGCATGGCGTCGAGCGAGGCGATGGTCATGCCCCCATGATGCCGCGAAACCATGCAGGCTGGGGCACACGGGGCCTTCAATAGGGGAAAAAGGGCCCGCCTCAGCAGGCCCTTTCACCCGTGGACCGCTCAGGCCGCCGCCTGAGCATTTCGCAGCCTGATGTGCAGCTCGCGCAACTGCTTCTCATCCACATGGCTCGGCGCGCCGGTCAACAGACACTGCGCACGCTGCGTCTTGGGGAAGGCGATCACGTCGCGGATGCTCTCGGCACCGGTCATCAGGGTCACCAGCCGGTCCAAGCCAAAGGCCAAACCGCCGTGTGGCGGTGCGCCGTACTGCAGTGCATCGAGCAGGAAACCGAACTTCACCTTGGCGTCCTCGGTTGAAATGTTCAGCGCCTTGAACACCTTGCTCTGCACCTCCGCGCGGTGAATGCGCACCGAGCCGCCGCCCAGTTCCCACCCGTTGAGCACCATGTCATAGGCCTTGGCCACACAGCGGCCTGGGTCGGCATCCATGTAGTCCTCGTGACCATCTTTGGGGGCGGTGAAGGGGTGGTGCACCGCGTTCCAGCGGTTTTCCTCTTCATCGTGCTCGAACATCGGGAAGTCCACCACCCACAGCGGCGCCCAGCGATCCTCGAACAGGCCGTGCTCACGGCCGAAGTCACTGTGGCCGATCTTCAGGCGCAAGGCCCCCATGGCGTCGTTGACAACCTTGGCCTTGTCAGCGCCGAAGTAGATCAGGTCGCCGTTTTGTGCCCCCGTACGCTCCAGGATGGCTTTGAGCGCCGTATCGTGGATGTTCTTGACGATGGGCGACTGAAGGCCCGAGCGAAGGTCTCCCCCGTGTTGACCCGCCGAGACGTCATTGACCTTGATCCAGGCCAAGCCCTTGGCACCATAAATCTTGACGAACTCGGTATGGCCGTCGATGTCCCCGCGCGACAGCGCCGCACCGCCAGGTACCCGAAGGGCCACCACGCGGCCGCCGGTTGCATTGGCCGGTCCGCTGAACACCTTGAAGTCCACATCCTTCATCACCTCGGTGATCTCGGTGAACTCAAGCTTGACGCGCAGGTCGGGCTTGTCCGAACCGAAGCGAAACATCGCGTCCGCATAGGTCATGACCGGGTAGTCGCCCAACTCCACATTCATGGCCTTGCGGAAGACGTGCCGAATCATGCCCTCGAACATGTCGCGGATTTGCTGCTCGTTCAGAAATGAGGTTTCGATGTCGATCTGGGTGAATTCAGGCTGACGGTCGGCGCGCAGGTCTTCATCACGGAAGCACTTGGTGATCTGGTAGTAGCGGTCAAAACCCGAGACCATCAACAACTGCTTAAACAGTTGCGGCGACTGTGGCAAGGCGAAGAATTGACCGTCGTGCACTCGGCTGGGAACGAGATAGTCCCGCGCACCTTCTGGCGTGCTCTTGGTCAACATCGGCGTCTCGATGTCCACGAAGCCGTGCTCATCGAGGTACTTGCGCACCTCCATGGCCACGCGGTAACGCAGCATCAGATTCTTTTGCATCGCCGGCCGGCGCAGGTCCAGCACCCGGTGGGTCAGGCGCACGGTCTCGCTCAAGTTCTCGTCATCGAGTTGGAACGGGGGCGTGACGCTGGGGTTGAGCACTTCCAGCTCGTGACACAACACTTCAATCCGACCGCTCACCAGATTGGCGTTTTCGGTGCCGGCCGGCCGCGCGCGCACCTTGCCCACGACCTTGAGGCAAAACACGACCTGCACCAAGCCTTCTCGGTCGCGCAGGTCGATGAAGATCACGCCGCCGTGATCACGCCGACGGTGGGCCCAGCCCATGAGGGTGACGGTTTGGTCCATCAACTTCTCGCTGACGAGACCGCAATAGGTGGTGCGCATAGGATGCTCCTTTGTCGCTGGGATCGTGCCGGTGGCCGATGAGCCTGGTGCCGCACCAGGCCGGTCGAACGCACACGGCTGCGATCGGAATCGAATGGAATGAAGGTCAACGCTGAGGCGGTGCGGGGCACCGCCGGGAGTGGCCACGGGGCTGAACCCCTGAGGACTGACCGTCTGCCTCGACGATCAGCCCTTCCGATTGGGGTCGGCCTCCCCCGGCACCTTGGCAGCCGGCGGGGGTGACACCACACCCATGGAGATGATGTACTTCAGGGCCTCGTCCACGCTCATCTTCAGCGGACGCAGATCGGTCGTGGGCACCATCAGGAAAAAGCCAGAGGTGGGGTTGGGGGTGGTGGGCACGTAGACGCTCGTGTGCTCGGACTGCAGGTGATGGGCGACCTCTCCGCTGGGCTTGCCGGTCACGAACGCGATGGTCCAGGTGCCGGTACGCGGGTACTGCACGAGCACGGCTTCGCGAAATGCATTGCCGCTGCTCGAGAAGAGCGTGTCCGAAACCTGCTTGACCGAGCTGTAGATGCTCTTGACGATGGGGATGCGCTGCACGATGCGCCCGCCCTGGCGCAGCGCCCACTGCCCGAAATAGTTCGCGGCGAACACGCCGGTGAGCAGCAGCGCCAGAAAGACCGCCAGCACACTCATACCCGGAATGTGCCGCAGGGCCTCCAGGGCTGCGTGGCTTTGCGCCGGCAGCAGGGCCTGCGTGGCGGAGATCACCCACAGGAAAAGACCATCCAAGGCGCCCCACACCGCGTGCAGAACCCAGACGGTCACCACCAGGGGCAACCAGACGAGCAGGCCGGCGAGCAGGTATCGCTTGAACATCTCGGTCGATCCGATCCAGGCTCAGTGGCAGGCGCAGGAGGTGCCGCAGGCGCCAGTGGACGCACTCCCGGCCGACCCGCCGGCCGACCCTCCGGAATCCCCCCCAGAGCCTGAAGACTCGGTGCCGCCGCCCGAGCCCGAATCTGGAGCGGGTGCGGCGCCCGGGGCAGCCGATCCACCGTCGGAACCGGCAGGCTCGGCACCCTTGCCGCCCCCGGCGCCCCCTCGGAAATCCGTCACATACCAGCCCGACCCCTTGAGCTGAAAGCCTGCCGCCGTCACCTGCTTGGCAAAGGATTCGGCGCTGCACGCCGGGCATGTGGTCAGAACCGGGTCGGAGATCCTTTGCAGCACGTCCTTGGCGTGGCCGCAGGCAGCGCAACGGTAGGCGTAGATCGGCATGATGGGTCAGGAAGTTCGCGGCAACCCACGATTATAGGTTCGGCCAGTCGCAAGCTGCCGTTGCGGCGGTATCGGGCCCACCGGGCCTCAGGCGTTGAGCCCCCGCACCTTGTGATCGGCCTCGTGGCGGTTCTTGAGCCACTGAGGCAACAAGGATCCGGCCACCATGCCCACCAGCGCCGCAATCAAACCCGCCAACTGAGGCGGAAATACCTCGCCGAGCCCGCTGACCTGGGGAAAGAAGAAGATCCAGACGCCAATGCCCGCCCCCACGGAGAAGATGGCTCCCTGCGTCGTGGCGCGCGACCAATACAGGCCAAAGACCAGCGGCACAAAAGCGCCCACCAGCGTGATCTGGTAGGCCGAGGAGACGAGCTCATAGATGGGCGTGCCGTGCATCGAAATCGCATAGGCCAGTACCAGCGCGGCAAAGATCACGATGGTGACCCGCATGGCCAGCAGCTGCTGCCGATCGCCCATGTGTGGCCGCAAGTTCTTCAGAATGTTCTCCACGAAGCTGGTTGATGGCGCCAACAGGGTCGCCGACGAGGTGCTCTTGATCGCCGACACCAGAGCGCCGAAGAACAGGATCTGCATGATCAGCGGCATCTGACCCATGATGAATGTGGGCAGCAAGCGCTGATAGTCGTCGCGCGCGAGCTCCAGGGCTTGATCACCCATCACCACCACCGCGCTGGCCACGATGAACATGGGAACGAAGGCAAACAGGATGTAGCTGGCTCCACCGATCACGGCTCCACGCTGCGCAGTCTTCTCATCCTGGGCGGACATCACCCGCTGGTAGACATCCTGCTGCGGGATGCTGCCCAGCATCATGGTCAGGGCCGCGCCAATGAACATGGCCAGATCGGTAAAGGTGGGTTCGGGCCAGAAGGTCCACAAGTCCTTCGCCGCCACCTGGTCCAGCACCACGTGTGCGCCACCGGCCATATCGGCGGCAAACCACGCGATCACCGATAGCCCGACGACCAACACGATCATCTGGACAAAGTCGGTGATGGCCACGGCCAGGAAGCCGCCCACCACCACATAGATCAGCACCGCCAAGGTGCCGATGATCATGCCGGTGGTTTCGCTCATCGCACCGTTGGTGAGCACCGAAAACACCAGACCCAGGGCCGTGATCTGCGCCGCCACCCACCCCAGGTAACTCAGGATGATCGCCGACGAACAAAACACCTCAAGGCCCTTGCCGTACCGGTGGCGGTAGAAGTCGCCGATCGTCAAGAGGTTCAGCCGGTACAGCTTGGCAGCGAAAAACACGCCCACCAGCATCAGGCACATACCCGCGCCGAAGGGATCTTCCACCACGGCACCCAGGCCGCCTTGAATGAACTTGGCCGGGATACCCATCACCGTCTCCGCGCCGAACCAGGTGGCGAAGGTCGTGGTGATCACCATGATCAGGGGCAGGCTGCGGCCCGCGATGGCAAAGTCCGCGGTGTTCTTGATTCGAGAGCCCGCCCAGACGCCCAGCGCCAGGGTGCCCAACAGATAGGCCGCAACAAAGACGATCAGTGTGGTGTTCATGGCTGCAGGATCAGAGCGAATGTGATCGAGGAGGATGAAGGGCGAGGCCAGAGCGTGGCAGGCCAGCGCCAACACGGACGACGGGCGAAGTGTCCGCGATCAGGGCGCCGGAGTCACCCGCCGCCGCCAAAACCCTGCTCGTGCAGGGCCATGAGCCACTGTGCTGCCAGCAGCCCGAGGAAGAAGCCGCCGGCCACCCACATGGCCGCGCGCAACATCCGGTTGGTGCGCCTTTGCTCGGCCAGCATGTCCAACAGAATGGACTCGCGAGGCGCGCCACCGCCGCGGCTCAGGCTCTGGTGCAACAGGCGGGGCAGCTCGGGCAGCATATGGGCGTAGCGAGGTGCCTCGGCCTTGAAGGTGGCCAACAGGCCCCTCCAGCCGATTTGTTCGTTCATCCAGCGCTCCAGGAAGGGCTTGGCCGTGCTCCAAAGGTCAAGCTCAGGATCGAGCTCACGGCCCAACCCCTCGATGTTGAGCAGGGTTTTCTGCAACAACACCAACTGGGGCTGTATCTCGACATTGAATCGGCGCGAGGTCTGAAACAAACGCATCAGCACCTGGCCCAGGGAGATGTCCTTCAAGGGGCGGTCAAAGTGGGGTTCGCACACCGCACGGATGGCGCCTTCCAGTTCATTGACCTTGGTGCCGGCCGGTACCCAGCCACTCTCGATATGCAGTTCGGCCACACGCTTGTAGTCACGCCGGAAAAAGGCGATGAAGTTCTGCGCCAGATAATCCTTGTCCACCTCGGTGAGCGTGCCGATGATGCCGAAGTCCAAGGCGATGTAGCGACCCATGGTGGCCGGCTCCACGCTCACCATGATGTTGCCCGGGTGCATGTCGGCATGGAAAAACCCGTCGCGGAACACCTGGGTGAAGAAGATCGTGACCCCATCGCGCGCCAGCTTCTTGATGTCCACGCCGGCGTCGCGCAAGCGATCCATCTGACTGATGGGCACACCCTTCATCCGCTCCATCACGATCACGTTGTCGCGGCAGTAGTCCCACATCATCTCGGGAATCAGGATGATGTCCAGGTCCTGCATGTTGCGGCGCAACTGAGCCGCATTGGCCGCCTCGCGCACCAAATCCAATTCGTCGTGCAGATAGGTGTCGAATTCGGTCACCACCTCGCGGGGCTTGAGGCGCTTGCCGTCACTGCTCACCCGCTCCACCCACACCGCCAGGCGGTGCAGCAGCGCCATGTCGTCTTCAATGGCCCGCAGCATCCCGGGACGCAGCACCTTGACGGCCACCTCTCGGCCATCCTTCAAAGTGGCGAAGTGCACCTGAGCGATCGAGGCGCTGGCCACGGGGATGGGGTCGAAGGCATCGAAAAGCTCGGCCACGGGTCGGCCCAGCGCCTTCTCGATCAGGGCCACACTCAGGTGGCTGGGAAACGGCGGCACGCGGTCCTGCAGCTTGGCCAGTTCGTCGGCGATGTCCATCGGCACGAGGTCGCGCCGCGTGGACAAGACCTGGCCGAATTTGACGAAGATCGGACCCAAACGCTCCAGCGCCATGCGCAGGCGCTGTCCACGCGTGCCATCGAAACGGCGGCCCACCGTCACCAAGCGCGCCAACCACCGCACCCACGGCTGCCGGAAGCCCGACAGCGCAATGTCGTCCACTCCAAAGCGCAGCAACGTCAAGGCAATGCGCACCAGGCGCAGAAACTGGCGGATCGATGAGCCGCCCATCAGGACACCCCCCCTCGGCCGCTCAGGCGGGACAGCGCCTCGCGCAGTGCGCGCGCCATGGCCAGACCCCAGGTGCGCAACCGCTCGGCTGACACCGGCCCGAACAGCCGCTCGATGTCCGCGGCCACATCCCAACGCAGGTTCTCCGCCAACCAGTTCACATCGGCCGCAAACTGCGCGTCACCGGCAAGCTGCAGCTGCGGCGTGCCCCCGGCCAGCACGTGGGCCACCAACCCCAAGGGATCTTGGCTATCCACCACGACTTCCAGGTCGGGAATGCGCTCCTCGACCCCGGGTTGGAGCTGCGGACAACACTCCAACAGGCCTGCCGGCGTCACCTCCACTTCCAGCGGCGCGGGCGGTGACATCACCATCGACAGCAGCTGCGGCCATCCACTGGGGACGACCCTCAAGCGTCGACCCGAGTGCGGCTGCAGCCGTTGCTGGGCCAGCGGCTCAGAGGCCAGCACATGGTTGATCAACAGAATGAGACGCTCGCGCCCCTCGTGTTCCAACAGTTGACGCACACCAGAGGGGCCGCCTGGGCTCGGGTTTGAAGACATCGCCGGATTCTGACACCACGGGGTACCGGATGCAGGGCTGGCGCGGTACGGGCAGGGCCGTGCCGACCGGCGGACGCCTTCAGGGTGTGGGGCCTGGCGATACCATCTGGCCTTGGAGGCTTCATGAACCATACCGTTACCCCCGTCGTCATGGCTGGCGGCTCCGGCACCCGCCTGTGGCCGCTGTCGCGCGCGGCTTACCCCAAGCAGTTCCTGGTGCTGGGCCATGACCCGCAAGACCGCAGCAGCCTGTTTCAGCAGGCGGTGCGCCGAATCGGGCAACTGGCCGCATCCGGTTGGAAGGTGAATGCGCCCTTGGTTGTGGGAAACGAAGACCATCGCTTCCTGGTGCTCGACCAGTTGCGTGAGATGGGTGTGGCGCCCCAGGCCGTGCTGCTGGAGCCCGCGGGGCGCAACACCGCACCAGCGCTGACGCTGGCCGCGCTGCAGGCCACGTCCTTGGGCGAAGACCCGATCCTGGTGATGACCCCAGCCGACCAGACGGTCACCGATGCCGGCGCCTTTCAGGCTGCGCTGCAGCATGCCGTAGCCGCTGCGGCCGACGGGACCATCGTGGTGCTGGGGATCAAGCCCGACCGTGCGGAAACCGGATACGGCTACATCCGCAGTCAGCCCAGCTCCGGGCCCCATGGCGAGCAGCCGGTGCTGCAGTTTGTGGAAAAGCCCGATGCGGCCACGGCGGCCCGCTACGTGGCCGAGGGCGTCTACGCCTGGAACAGCGGCATGTTCGTCCTTCGCGCCTCGATCTGGCTCAAGGCGCTGAACCGATTTCGGCCCGACATCACCCGCACCACCGGCGCGGCCTGGGACGCCCGTCAGACCGATCAGGTCTTCGTGCGCCCTGACCGGGCGCTGTTCGGCGCCATCCCATCGGAGTCCATCGACTACGCGGTCATGGAGAAGTGCCCGGGCTCTGAATTTGCCATCCGCATGGTGCCGCTGGACGCCGGCTGGAACGACCTGGGCGCCTGGGACGCCGTTTGGCAAGTGGCCGCGCGAGACCCGCACGGCAACGCGGTGCAGGGCGATGCCATCATCCGCGACAGCCGCAACACCCTCGTGCACGCCACCAGCCGCCTGGTGGGGGCCGTGGGCCTGGAGGATGTGGTGGTCGTGGAAACGCCCGATGCCGTGCTGGTGGCCGACCGCTCGCGCAGCCAAGAGGTCAGGCAGATCGTGGGCACCCTGACCGCCCAAAAGCGCGAAGAGTACGCGCTGCACCGAAAGGTTCACCGCCCCTGGGGCTGGTACGACAGCATCGACCAGGGACCCCGATTTCAGGTCAAGCGCATCATGGTCAAGCCCGGTGCGTCCCTGAGCCTGCAGATGCACCACCACCGAGCCGAGCATTGGATTGTGGTCAGCGGCACGGCGGAGGTCACCAACGGTGAGCAGACCATCATGCTGTCGGAAAACCAGAGCACGTACATCCCGCTGGGGCAGGTCCATCGCCTGGCCAACCCCGGGAAAGTGCCGCTGGAGATCATCGAGGTGCAGTCGGGCAGCTACCTCGGCGAGGACGACATCGTGCGCTTCGAAGACACCTACGGGCGGTCTTAGCGGGCCCTGCGCGTCTGGCCCACGAGGGTCAGCAGGACGGCCGCAGCCTGATGTGGAGGCCCGGGCTGAGGCTCAACACTTGATCCCCACATGCAAGGCCACCACGCCCGCCGTGAGCTTGTGCACGTCCACATGACCGAATCCGGCGGTCTTCATCATGCCCTTGAGTGTGGCCGCATCCGGGTGCATGCGAATCGATTCGGCCAGATAGCGGTAGCTGTCTGCGTCACCTGCCATCCATTGGCCCAGTTTGGGCAGGATGTTGAACGAATACCAGTCGTAGGGCTTGGCCAACGGCGCGGCCACTTTCGAAAACTCCAGCACCAGCAGCCGGCCGCCGGGCTTGAGGACTCTGCACATCTCGGCCAGGGCCACCTCCTTGTGCGTCATGTTGCGCAGGCCAAAGGCCACGCTCACGCGGTCGAAGGTGTTGGCGGCATAGGGCAGCTTCTCCGCGTCGCACAGATTGGTGGGCAGGGCCGTGCCCTCATCAAGCAGACGGTCGCGGCCCACGCGCAGCATCGCTTCGTTGATATCGGTGTGCACCACCAACCCGCTGGGCCCCACGGCCTTGGCGAAGGCACGTGACAGATCGCCCGTGCCGCCGGCAATGTCCAACACCCGATGCCCGGGCTGAACGCCGGCCACCGCCACGGTGTAGGCCTTCCAGGCCCGATGCAGGCCGCCCGACATCAGGTCGTTCATGATGTCGTACTTCTGCGCAACGGAATCGAACACGCCGCGCACGCGCGCGGCCTTCTGCGCCTCGTCGACCGTCTGGTAACCGAAGTGGGTGGTGGCCATGCTGATCCTCAGTGCTGGTGGCCGTGGCTGGCGCAACCGCCGCCGGAAGCCGCCGCTGCGGCCATCGGCGCATCGCGGCTCACGCCGGCTTCCGCACAGCGCTTCTCGTACTCTGCCCAAAGGTCGGTCTGCTTCGAACCCAGGAAATACAGGTATTCCCAGGAGAAGATGCCCGAGTTGTGGCCATCATCGAATTCCGGCTGCACCGCGTAGTGGCCCACCGTCTCCAGGCCCGTGATGCCCACATGGCGCTTACCCGTCTGCAGCACCTCCTGGCCCGGGCCGTGGCCCTGCACTTCGGCAGAAGGCGAATACACGCGCATCAACTCGAAAGGAATGCGGAAGGTGTGGCCATCCTCGTAGCTGATCTCCAGGATCTTGGACTGCTGGTGCAGGGTCAGGCCGGTGGGGGAAGGAGTCTTGGTGCTGCTCATGGTTCTCAACGATTCATCAATTCAGCTTGTATGGCCCGGTCCACCTGCGGCAAGGCCACTTCCAGGCGCAGCAAGTGGGCGGTGCTGGCCTCACGCTGGCGTGCGCCCCAGATGGGCTGCGGGAAGTGCGGATCATCCGTCCAACGCGCCAGCACATGCCAGTGCAGATGCGGCACCACATTGCCCAGGCTGGCCAGATTGATCTTGTGCGGCTGCAACTCACGCCGCACCACCGCCTCCACCTTGCACACGGTCTGCATCAAGGCTGAGCGCTCTTCGGGCGACAGGTCGGTCATCTCCGGCGCATGGTCGTTCCAGATCACCCGCCAGTAGGCCGGGTGCTCGGGGGTGTCGAGTACCCGCACCACGCGCCATTGGCGGCTGCGGGCCACGAGATGCACCGCGCGATCATCGTCGGACTTGCACAGCGCACACTCCATCGCACTCTCCTGACCCGCGTTCCGCCCCCGGTCGGTCCAGGCTTCGGCCGCCCATTTGGCGCCCTCGGCCAATACCGCTTCGACCAACGAAGCGACGACGCTCACACCAGTACCCGCTCAATGCCACCCGCGTTGGCGCGCGCCACATACTCGGGCATCCAGTTCTCACCCAGGATCTGCCGCGCCATTTCGACCACGATGTAGTCGGCTTCCAGCAGGCCGTTCTGCAGGTCGTTGCCGTAGCGGGAGAGGCCCTGCAGGCAGCTGGGGCAGGAGGTGAGGATCTTCACATCGCCCACCGCACCCGCAGCCCCGGAGGCCCGCAAGGCTGCCTCACCCCTGCGCAGTTCCTCTTCCTTGCGGAAGCGCACCTGCGTGGAGATGTCGGGCCGCGTCACGCCCAGCGTGCCGCTTTCGCCGCAGCAGCGCTCGCTCTTGAGCACCTGATCGCCCACCAGCGCCTTGACCGTCTTCATCGGGTCCTGCTGCTTCATGGGGCTGTGGCAGGGGTCGTGGTACAGGTAGGCCCCCTTGGATGGCAGCGTGATGCCGCGCTCCAACAGGTATTCATGGATGTCGACGATGCGGCAGCCGGGGAAGATCTTGTCGAACTCGTAGCCTTGCAGCTGGTCGAAGCAGGTGCCGCAACTCACCACCACCGTCTTGATGTCCAGGTAGTTCAGCGTGTTGGCCACGCGGTGGAACAGCACCCGGTTGTCGGTGATGATCTTGTCGGCCTTGTCGAACTGCCCGCTGCCGCGCTGCGGGTATCCGCAGCACAGGTAGCCCGGGGGCAGCACCGTCTGCACGCCCGCGTGCCACAGCATGGCCTGCGTGGCCAGGCCCACCTGGCTGAACAGGCGCTCGGATCCACAGCCCGGGAAATAAAAGACCGCATCCGAATCCGAGGACGCCTTTGAGGGGTCCCGGATGATGGGCACATAGTCCCGGTCCTCGATGTCCAGCAACGCACGTGCCGTCTTCTTGGGCAGGCCACCGGGCATCTTCTTGTTGATGAAGTGGATCACCTGCTCCTTGATCGGGGCGGTGCCCACCGAGGCCGGCGGTGCGCTGGTCTGCTTGCGCGCGGCCAACTTCAGCACGTCGTGCGCAGCCCGCTGCACCCTCATGCCCACATCCACCATCAGCGAACGTGCCACCTTGATCGTCTGCGGGTTGGTGGCGTTGAGCATCAGCATGGCCGCGGCATTGCCCGGCCTGAAGCTCTTCTGCCCCATCTTGCGCAACAGGTTGCGCATGTTCATCGACACGTCACCGAAGTCGATCTTCACCGGGCAGGGGCTCTCGCACTTGTGGCACACCGTGCAGTGGTCGGCCACGTCTTCGAACTCGCCCCAGTGCTGGATGGACACGCCGCGCCGCGTCTGCTCTTCGTACAGGAAGGCTTCGATCAGCAGCGAAGTGGCCAGGATCTTGTTGCGCGGCGAATACAGCAGATTGGCGCGCGGCACGTGCGTGGCGCACACCGGCTTGCACTTTCCGCAGCGCAGGCAGTCCTTGACGCTGGCGGCAATCGAGCCGATGTCGCTTTGCTGCATGATCAGCGATTCGTGCCCCATCAGGCCGAAGCTGGGCGTATAGGCGTGAGACAGGTCCGCCGCGCGCACATCATCACCCAGGTGCGCATTCGAACGCAGCAGCTTGCCCTTGTTGAAGCGGCCCTCCGGGTCCACGCGCTTCTTGTAGTCGGCGAAGTTCGCCAGTTCCTCATCCGTGAGGAACTCCAGCTTGGTGATGCCGATGCCGTGCTCGCCCGAGATGACGCCACCCAGGCGGCGCGCCAGGGCCATGATGCGGGCCACGGCTTCGTGCGCGGTTTGCAGCATCGCGTAGTTGTCGGAGTTCACCGGGATGTTGGTGTGCACATTGCCGTCGCCGGCGTGCATGTGCAGGGCCACCCACACGCGGCCACGCAGCACCTCACCGTGGATGCGCTGACACTCGGCCAGGATGGGCGCAAAGGCCGCGCCGCCGAAGATGGCCTGCAGCGGCTGGCGCACCTGTGTCTTCCACGAGGCGCGCAGCGTGCCGTCCTGGATGTCCTCGAACACGGTGCGCGCCGCACCAGAGGGAACCGAATCCAGACCCTGCAACCAACCCGTCCACAGCGCACGCACATCGGCCAGCAGCGCCTGCGCCTGTTGCACCCGGTCCTCCAGCAATTCAGCCGAGGGAATCTCCCCCGCATCATCGCCACGCCCCAGGGGCAGGGAGCCTCTTTGCAGGAAGGCCTGCAACGCATCCAGCAGTTCGAGCTTGTTGCGCAGGGACAGCTCGATGTTGATGCGTTCGATGCCGTTGGTGTACTCGCCCATGCGGGGCAGAGGAATCACCACGTCCTCGTTGACCTTGAAGGCGTTGGTGTGGCGGGCGATGGCGGCCGTGCGCTTGCGGTCCAGCCAGAACTTCTTGCGCGCGTCGGCACTCACGGCCACAAAGCCTTCGCCGCTGCGGCCATTGGCCAAGCGAACCACTTCCGAGGCCGCACGGGCCACCGCGTCTTCGTCGTCGCCCACGATGTCGCCAATCAGCACCATCTTGGGCAGGCCCGAGGCACTTTGCCCACCGCGCTTGCTCTTGGTGGTGTAGCCCACCGCCTTCAGGTAGCGGTCGTCCAGGTGCTCCAGCCCGGCCAGCAGCACCGGCTGCGCAGCCGCGCCCTGCTCGGCGGCCTGACGTGCCAGGCCGAACATGTAGTCCTTGATCTCCACGATGGAGGGCACCGCGTCCTTGGCATTGCCGAAGAACTCCAGGCACACCGTGCGCACATGCTGGGGCATGCGGTGCACGATCCAGCGCGCACTCGTGATCAGGCCGTCGCAGCCTTCCTTCTGGATGCCGGGAAGACCAGCCAGGAACTTGTCGGTGACGTCCTTGCCCAAGCCTTCCTTGCGGAACACACGGCCGGGAATCGCCAGCACCTCGGTGCGCTCCAGCGTCTTGCAGGCGGCATCGAAGTAGCGCAGCTCGAAGCGCGCTTCGTCCACGTCGTGGATCTTGCCCAGGTTGTGGTCCAGGCGCACCACCTCCAGCCACTTGGCCTCGGGCGTGACCATCTTCCAGGACGCCAGGTTGTCCAGCGCCGTGCCCCACAGCACCGCCTTCTTGCCGCCCGCGTTCATGGCGATGTTGCCGCCGATGCAGGACGCTTCGGCACTGGTAGGGTCCACCGCGAACACGAAACCACCGCGCTCGGCCGCATCGGCCACGCGCTGCGTGACCACGCCGGCTTCGGTCCAGATGGTGGCCACCGGGCGGCCCACGCCCGGCAGGTTCATCATCTCCACCTCGGTCATCTGCTCGAGCTTCTCGGTGTTGATCACCGCGCTCTTCCAGGTCAAGGGCACTGCGCCGCCGGTGTAGCCGGTGCCACCGCCGCGCGGAATGATGGTCAGGCCCAAGTCCACGCACCCCTTGACCAGGGCAGCCATTTCGGCTTCGGTGTCGGGGGTGAGGACCACGAAGGGATATTCCACACGCCAGTCGGTCGCATCGGTCACATGCGACACGCGCGACAGGCCGTCAAACTTGATGTTGTCCTTGGCCGTGTGACGAGCCAATAGCCGTCGGGTGCGACGGCGCAGGTCGGCACTTTGGTCGAAGGAGCGCTCAAAAGCCTGAACGCTGCGGCCAGCGGCCTGCAGCAACTCACCCACCAAAGCGTCGCGCTCGGCATCCTCCGACGCGGTGCGACGGCGCTCAATTTCCTGCAGGCGGTGGTGAAGGGCTTCCACCAGCAGCCGGCGTCGGCGCGGGTTGTCCAACAGGTCATCCTGCAGGTAGGGATTGCGCTGCACCACCCAGATGTCGCCCAGCACCTCGTAGAGCATGCGGGCCGAACGCCCCGTCTGCCGTTCCTGGCGCAATCGGCTGAGCAACTCCCAGGCGCGGGTGCCCAGCAGCCGGATCACGATTTCGCGGTCGGAAAACGAGGTGTAGTTGTACGGGATCTCGCGCAGCCGTTGCGGCTGCGGGGTGGCCTGCGCAGCCAAACCGGCATCCAGATCACCCAGTGCGGTTAGGGAAAGCGGAGCATTCATGAAAAACCGCAGCATCGGCGGGTTGACGAACGCCCGCTTCCCGATACTGACCCAGTATGCTAACCGAGAGGCCCCCTCCAGCCTGTCGGAAGGGTTTCAAGGCCCGTCAACAGCCCCCCGGAGGCCGCCCATGACCCTGAATTGGCCCTACCCCTTCTGGATCGCCCATCGCGGGGCGGGCCGGCAGGCGCCAGAGAACACCCTGGCCGCCTTGCGCCATGGCCACGCCCTGGGCTGGCGAGCCTTCGAAGTCGACGCCAAGATCAGTGCGGACCGTGTGCCGTTCCTGATGCACGACACGACCCTGGACCGCACCACCACCGAACACGGTCGCGCGGGTGACCGACCATGGTCGGAGCTGCAAAACCTAGACGCCGGCGCCTGGCACCAATCCGAGCATGCCTTCGAGCCCATCCCAAGTCTGGCCCAGGTCTTGAACTTCGTGTTTGCCCATCAGGCGGTTCTGAACATCGAGATCAAGCCCACGCCCGGGGAAGACCATGCCACGGGTGAAGCGGTGGCGGCCCTGGCCCTGCAGCGGTGGAAGGCGTCTTGTGAACGCAACCGCCCGTTGCAAGCACCGCTGCCGACCATGCCCATCCTGTCCTCGTTTCAGCCCCTGTGCCTGCGGGCCGCGCAGGCCACAGCACCCGCCCTGCCCCGCGCCTTACTGATCAACCAGCTGCGTGCGCACTGGATGGACGAGGCAGTGGAGTTGGGTTGCTGCGCCTGCGTGGTGCAGCATGAATTGGTCGATGCACCGATGATCGAAGGCCTCAAGGCCCGTGGCCTGAAGGTTTGGATCTATACGGTCAACGAGCCGGAGGAGGCGCGCCGATTGGCCGCTTGGGGTGTGGACGGCCTGATCACCGACGCTGTCCACCTGTTCGACCCTGAAGTCAATCCGCGGGTCGACCCGTCAGGTATTCGGGTTCGGGAGCCGGCAAGGTCTTGAGTTGCCGCAGGCGCGGCACCCGCCAGGCCACCAGGGCCAACAGCAAGGAGGTGCCACCGGCAAAGGCCAGCGCCCAGCGCAGGCTCAGGTGCTCGCCCAGCCAGCCGCCGATCAAGGCGCCGGGACCTGCGGCCAACAGCGTCAACCAACGCATGGTGCTGGTCATGCGGCCCAGAAGCGGCGCGGGCGTAACGGCCTGTCGCAGGGCCAGGAAGTTGATGAAGATGAAGATGGCCCCCGCGCTGAAGCTCATCAGCATGCCGGCAAACATCGCCACGCCGACTTCACCTTCTGGTGCCACTGCCAGCATCAACCAGCCGGCGCCCGTGATCGCGAACCCCAGCAACATGCAGGGCCCCGGGCCGATTCGCGCGCTGACGCGCCTGCCCAATACGCTGGCGACCACGGTGCCCACACCCAGGGCGATGTAGGACAAGCCGATCGATTGCTCGCCCATGCCCAGCACCCGAGTGGCAAACAGGATCTGCACCACCACCGCCGCATGGTGCGCCATCTGCCACAGGCCCACCGTAACCGCCAGCGTAACCAACAGGGGGTGACCACGCACGAAGCGCAAGCCCTCCATCAAGTCGCGCCAAAAGGCCTGAGCGGCTGAGCCTTGAATGGGCTTGGGCGGCTCCTCGCGGATGTCGATACCGCGCAGGATGAGCGCCGAGCCCAGCAGCAGTGCCGCATCGACCAGAAGCGCCGCCGGCGCCCCCATCATCTTGATCAGCGCACCCGCCAAGCCCGGACCCGCCACTTCGGCGCCTGAGTTGGCCATCGCATTCTTGGCATGTGCCTCCACCAGACGCTCGCGCGGCACCACCTGGGTCAGCACAATCTGAGCCGCACTGCCGGCGATCGTGTGGATGGCGCCGATCACAAAGCCCACTGCGTACATCCAGGGCATGGCCAGCCAGCCCATCCACCAGGCCAGCGGAACGCTGGCCAGGATCAGGCCGATCATCGACTCGCCCACCACATAGACGGGCAACTTGCGCACGCGGTCCAGCCACACCCCGCCGGGCAGCGAAAACAGCACGAAGGGCGCGATCTCCATCGCGGTGAGCAGGCCCATCTGCGTGGGGCTGGCATGCAACAGCACCGCTGCGGTCAGCGGCAAGGCCAGCATGGTGATCTGCGCGCCGAAAGCGCTGGTCAGGATCGAGGTCCACAGCCGGCGATAGGCCGCGTCGCGCAGCAGGTCGCCTTCGGCCAAGGTGGCCCAGCCCATGAGACGAGCCCAAGCGAGCAGGGCCCGTTCGCGCGGCGTGTGCTCCATTGCTCGGCGATCTCGGGTGGGCCGCTGCGTCAAGCCTTGTCCGTGTCGGTCGTTCAGCTGCGGTAGTCCGCGTTGATGCTCACGTAGTCGTGCGACAGGTCACACGTCCAAACCGTCGCCCGTGCGATGCCGCCCCGGTTGAGCAGCACCTTGACCGTGATCTCGCTTTGCTTCATCACGCGCTGGCCATCAGCCTCCCGGTACTGGGGGTGGCGCCCGCCCTGATGCGCCACATGCACATCATCGAGAAACAGATCGATCTGCGTCTGGTCCAAATCGGCGATGCCGGCATAGCCAACGGCTGCCAGGATACGGCCCAGGTTGGGGTCACTGGCAAAGAAGGCCGTCTTGACCAAGGGCGAATGGGCGATCGCATACGCGACCTGCCGGCACTCTTCCTTGGTCTTGCCACCCTCGACGCGAACGGTGATGAACTTGGTGGCTCCCTCGCCATCGCGAACGATGGCCTGCGCCAGTTCTTGTGCCACGCCGAACAGCGCATCGCGCAGGGCCACGCCCTCGGGCGAGTCCAGCTGCTCGATCGGCGTGTGGCCGGCCCGGTTGGTGGCGATGACGATGAAGGAATCGTTGGTGGAGGTGTCGCCGTCGATGGTGATACGGTTGAAGCTGCGGTCGGCCGCTTCGCGCACCAACTCATCCATCAAGCCCGGCGCGATCACCGCATCGGTGGCCACGAAACCCAGCATCGTGGCCATATTGGGCTTGATCATGCCCGCGCCCTTGCTGATGCCGGTGACCGTCACCGTCTTGCCCTGGATGAGCACTTGGCGCGAGGCCGCCTTGGGTAAGGTGTCCGTGGTCATGATGCCTTCGGCGGCCACTGCCCAGTTGTCGGCATTCAAGTTGGCCAGCGCCGCGGGCAGCCCCGCTTCGATGCGATCCACCGGCAGCGTTTCCATGATCACGCCCGTCGAAAAGGGCAGGATCTGCTCGGGGGCCAAGTTCAGGTGGCGGGCCAAGGCTATGCAGGTCTGTCGCGCACGGATCAGGCCGTCTTCACCCGTACCGGCGTTGGCGTTTCCGGTGTTGATCACCAAGGCCCGGATACCCCGGCCACCCGGCGTATTGGCTTTGAGGTGTTCGCGACACAACTGCACCGGTGCGGCGCAGAACCGATTGAGGGTGAACACGCCGCCCACACAGGCGCCTTCGTCCACCGTGATCACGGTGAGGTCACGGCGGTTGGGCTTGCGGATGCCCGCCATGGCGATGCCCAGTTGCACGCCGGCAACCGGCTTCAGGCTCGCGGGATCGGGGGCTTTGAGGTTGACGCTCATGAGGTGGTCAGTTGAGCTTGCCGTGGCATTGCTTGTACTTCTTTCCGCTGCCACAGGGGCAGGGGTCGTTGCGGCCCACCCGAGGCAGCTCGACCGCAACCGAGGCGGGGTCAGTCTCGGAGCTGACCGAACCATCCTCGTTGGGATGCGTGTAGGTGATATTGCTGACCTGACTGGCGCTCTCTTCGATCCTTTGCGCCGCCTGTTCGAGTTCGTCGGCCTGCTCACGAGTCTGGATGCGAACCGTCATCAGCGTGCGCGTGACTTCCAGCTTCACCGAATCCAGGAGTTGCGAGAACAGCTCGAAAGCCTCGCGCTTGTACTCCTGCTTGGGGTTCTTCTGCGCATAGCCGCGAAGGTGGATGCCCTGGCGCAGATAGTCCAGTGCCGCCAGGTGTTCGCGCCAATGGGTGTCCAGGCTTTGCAGCAGCACCATGCGCATGAAGGGCGTGAACTGCTCCTCCCCAACGATGTCGAGCTTGGTCTGAAACAAATCATCTGCCGCAGCCAACACCTTCTCCAGGATGTCCTCATCGGTGATGGACTCCGAGGCCTGCACCAGTTGAGCCAGCGGCACGTCCACGGTCCACTCATCGCGCAGCGTGCGTTCCAGGGTCGGCAACTCCCACTGCTCTTCAAGCGTTTCCTCGGGCACATGCAAGCGCACCACCTGCGTCAGCGCTCCCTGGCGCAGATGGCCGATGGTGTCCTTGAGCGAAGACGCCTCCAGAATCTCGTTGCGCTGTTGATAGATGACCTTTCGCTGATCGTTGGAGACGTCGTCGTACTCCAGGAGCTGCTTGCGGACATCGAAATTGCGCGCCTCTACTTTGCGCTGCGCCCCTTCGATCGAACGGGTGACGATGCCCGCCTCAATGGCCTCACCCTCGGGCATCTTCAGGCGGTCCATGATGGCGCGCACACGGTCGCCAGCGAAGATCCGCATAAGTGGATCGTCGAGAGACAGGTAGAAGCGCGAAGAGCCCGGGTCACCCTGGCGCCCGGATCGACCGCGCAGCTGGTTGTCAATGCGGCGGCTCTCGTGGCGCTCGGTGGCGATGATCCGCAACCCGCCCTCAGCCTTGACCTTTTCGTGCAGGCCCTGCCACTCACCGCGTAGCGTGGCGATGCGCTCGGCCTTGACGGCATCGGCCAATGCAGCATCTTCCTCGATGAACTGCACCTGCTTTTCCACACTGCCGCCGAGCACGATGTCGGTGCCGCGGCCGGCCATATTGGTGGCGATCGTGATCATGCCCGGACGACCGGCCTGCGCCACGATTTCAGCTTCCTTGGCGTGCTGCTTGGCGTTGAGCACCTGGTGCGGCAATGCCGCCTTGTGCAGCAGCTCACTCAAGATCTCGCTGTTCTCAATAGAGGTGGTGCCCACCAGCACGGGCTGCCCGCGCCCATGGCACTCGCGGATGTCTTCGATCACCGCGTTGTACTTTTCCTGCGCCGTCTTGTAGACGAGGTCGTTCTCATCGCGGCGCACCGTGGGCTTGTTCGGCGGAATCACCACCGTCTCCAGGCCGTAGATCTCCTGGAATTCGTATGCCTCCGTGTCCGCCGTACCGGTCATGCCCGAAAGCTTGCCGTACATCCGGAAGTAGTTCTGGAAGGTGATGGAGGCCATGGTCTGGTTCTCAGACTGGATGGCCACACGCTCCTTGGCCTCCACCGCCTGGTGCAGGCCGTCGCTCCAGCGCCGGCCGCTCATCAGTCGTCCGGTGAATTCGTCGACGATCACCACCTCGTCGTTTTGCACCACGTAGTGCTGGTCGCGGTTGTAGAGGTGGTGTGCGCGCAGCGCGGCGTACACATGGTGCATCAATGTCACGTGGGCCGCGTCGTACAGGCTGGCCCCTTCGGGCAACAAGCCGGCCTGTGCCAGCAGTTGCTCGGCGTGTTCGTGGCCAGCATCGGTGAGCACCACCTGATGCGACTTCTCATCCACTGTGAAGTCGCCCGGCTCGATCACGCCCTCACCCGTTCGGGGGTCGGCCTCGCCGATCTGGCGCTTCAAGGCCGGCACGACCTGATTGATGCGCACATACAAGTCGGTGTGGTCTTCCGCTTGGCCGCTGATGATCAGCGGTGTGCGGGCCTCGTCGATCAGGATCGAGTCGACCTCGTCAACGATGCCGTAGTGCAGCGCACGCTGGACGCGATCGCGGGTCTCGTAGACCATGTTGTCGCGCAGGTAGTCGAAGCCGAATTCGTTGTTCGTGCCGTAGGTGACATCGGCGTTGTAGGCGGCTTGCTTGGCTTCGCGGTCCATACCGGGCACATTCACCCCGACACTCAGTCCCAAGAAGTTGTACAGCCGACCCATCCACTCGGCGTCGCGACGGGCCAGGTAATCGTTGACCGTCACCACATGGACACCCTTGCCGGCCAAGGCATTGAGCACCACCGGCAGGGTGGCCATCAGGGTCTTGCCTTCGCCGGTGCGCATCTCGGCGATCTTGCCGCTGTGCAGGGCCATGCCGCCGATGAGCTGCACATCGAAGTGGCGCATCTTCAGCGTACGCTTGCCTGCCTCGCGCGTCAGCGCAAAGGCCTCGGGCAGGACATCGTCCAGCGATGCGCCGCCGCTCACCCGACTGCGCAGCTCTTCAGTAAACGCGCGCAGGGCTGCGTCGTCCAACTGCTCGAAGCGGGGCTCCAGGGCGTTGATCGTCTGCACCACCTTGCGGTACTGCTTGAGCAGGCGGTCGTTTCGACTGCCGAAAATCGAGGTCAGAAGCTTGGGCAACATGCGTGACGCCGGCTTGGGCTTCAGCCCCGCCGCCAAAAAGGTTAACTTTCGAGTTTATCCCGGGCCTACACTCCATAAAGTGAGCGCACCGCAACCGATTTGCCCCTGTGGTTCAGGCCTTCTGCTGCAGGCCTGCTGCGCCCGTTGGCACGAAGGCGAACAGCGTTTGCAGGCGCCGGACGCGCAAGCCCTGATGCGTTCTCGCTACAGCGCCTACGCCTTGGGCAGGACGGACTACCTCCTGGCCACCTGGCACCCCAGCACCCGACCAGCCCATCTGGAGGCCCTGCCCGCCGGACTGAAGTGGCTGGGCCTGGAGGTTCGCCGGCACGAAGCCACGGGCCCGGCCAGCGCCGTGGTTGAATTCGTGGCGCGCAGCAAGTCCGGCGGCAAGGCGCACCGTTTGCATGAATGCAGCCGCTTCGTGCTCGAAGCGGGGCAGTGGTGGTACGTCGATGGGCAGGTTCGCTGAGTCCGTGCCCCTGCCCCGCACCGTCGGGTCTACGCTTCGCGAGGACGCCAGCCTGGCCACCTTGTCGCACCGCATGGCGCAATCCAGGGCCTGCCTGGCCGCCGTGTTGCCCGTGCTGCCTGCAGCTCTACGGCCCCACCTGATGGCCGGGCCCTGGGATGATCAGGGCTGGACCCTGCTCACACGTCAAGCCGCTGCGCTCACCAAGTTGCGCCAACTGGTGCCCCTGATGGAGCAGGCGTTGAAGCAAGCGGGCTTGGTGGTGCCCCGGATACGGTTGAGTGCCCTGCTGTCTCGGTGACGCATGGGAGGGTCTGGTGCCGGCTGTCAGACTCGAACTGACGACCCCCGCTTTACAAGAGCGGTGCTCTACCAACTGAGCTAAGCCGGCCTGCACGTCCAGGCGCGAAGTTTATTTGATGCGTTTCAGAGACGGTCTGCCGCCGGGGGCATCCGGCCCAGACGGGTCGGGATCATCGTCCTCGTGCGCGTGGCCCCCCAGGGAGCCACGGCCGGCTTCGTCGGCAGCCACCATGCGATGGGACGGCACGGCCGCCAAGCGAGGCGCACCGGGCCTGGCAGGGGAGGCACCCCCCACGGCGGAGGCGGACTCCGACCCGTCCGAACCCATGCTGGGCGCCGAGCCGGGTGTCACCGGCATCGGGAAGGCCATGCCCTGACCATTTTCGCGCGCGTAGATGGCCACCACATGGTCCACAGGCACGCAGATCTCACGGGCCACCCCGCCGAAGCGGGCCTTGAACTCGATGAATTCGTTGCCCAACTGCAAACCACTGGTGGCCTCGAAGCCCACGTTCAGCACGATTTCGTTGTTCTTCACATACTCCCGCGGCACATCCACGGTTTCGTCGACATGCACGGCGAGATAGGGCGTGAAGCCGTTGTCAGCGCACCAGTCATGCAACGCCCGGATCAGATACGGTCGCGTGCTGTTGCCTTGGGACTCCGGGCTCAGGGGGTTGCTCATGCCAAACCGCCGCGGGACTACTTGCGCATCACCTTCTCGGAGGGCGTCAGCGCCTCAATGTAGGCCGGGCGCGAGAAGATGCGCTCGGCGTACTTCAGCAGGGGCGCCGCATTCTTCGACAGTTCGATGCCGTAGTAGTCCAGGCGCCACAGCAAAGGGGCGATGGCGACATCGAGCATGGAGAAGTCGTCGCCCAACATGTACTTGTTCTTCATGAAGATGGGCGCCAGCTGCGTCAGCCGATCGCGAATCTGGGAGCGCGACTTCTCAATCTGCTTGTCGTTGGGCTTGATGCCCCTGCCTTCGAGCACATTCACATTCGTGAACAGTTCCTTCTCGAAGTTGAAGAGGAACAGGCGTACCCGGGCACGGGCCACCGGATCCCCGGGCATCAACTGCGGATGGGGGAAGCGCTCGTCGATGTACTCGTTGATGATGTGCGACTCGTACAGGATGAGGTCGCGCTCCACGAGGATGGGCACCTCGTTGTAGGGGTTCATCAGCGCGATGTCTTCGGACTTGGCAAATAGATCCACATCGCGGATTTCGAAATCCATGCCCTTCTCGAACAACACGAAGCGGCAGCGGTGCGAGTACGGGCAGGTGGTTCCGGAATAAAGCACCATCATGGCGTGTGTTCTCCCCTAGAGGGTGTGGTGGTTCAGCAGGCTACGGGGCTTGCCGCGGTTCTTCAGGTCGTGCCGTCAGAAACACGAAGCGCAGTGGGCATCTTGGCACCACCAACGGTGCACCCACTGCGCAACAAACCGACTTCAGGAAATCGGGTTGCGTGTGATCAGGCTTTATTTGATGTCTTTCCAATAGGCCGCGTTCAGGCGCCATGCGATGAAGGTGAAGACCCCCAAAAACAAGAGCACCCAGACGCCCAGTCGTACACGGTTGCCCTGCTGGGGTTCGCCCATCCACTGCAAGAAGGCCACCAGGTCGGCGACGGCATTGTCGTATTCGCGCACGCTCATCGAGCCCGGAGTCAACTGCTCGTAGCCCTTGAAGACATGCACCGTCTTGGCCTTGTCGTGCGGGTCCGGGCGATCTTCAAACACCGCCTTGCGCTGACCCTGCAATTCCCACAAGACATGCGGCATGCCCACATTGGGGAAGGCCAGGTTGTTCCAACCGGTGGCCTTGGTCTCGTCGCGGTAGTAGGTGCGCAAGTAGGTGTAGAGGTAATCTGCACCCGTGCCCATGCCTGCAGCCGAGCGGGAGCGGGCCACCAGGGTGAGGTCGGGTGGGTTGCCACCGAACCAGTCTTTGGCCTGCTTGGGATCCAGAGAGACCTTCATCGTTTCGCCCACCTTGTCGGTGGCGAACATCAGGTTGTCCTTGATCTGCTCGTCGGTCAGGCCGAGATCCTTCATGCGGTTGTAGCGCATGAAGGCTGCAGCGTGACAGTTCAGGCAATAGTTGACGAAGAGCTTGGCGCCGTTTTGCAGGGCGGCCAGGTCGTTCATCTTCTCGGTGGGGAACTTGTCCCAAGCCACGCCGCCGCCGGCGGCGTGGGCCGCAGGCGCGGCACCGATCATCAGCGCCGCGGCGGCACACAGGGATGCGAACAGCTTTTTCATGTCTTGTGTCTTCCGAGTTACGCCGTCATTCAGTGGGGCTGAAACACCACGCGATCGGGCACCGGCTTGAATTCACCTATTTGGCTCCACCACGGCATCAGCAGGAAGAAGCCGAAGTAAAACAGGGTGCCAATCTGGGCGATCAACGTGCCCATGTCAGACGGGGGCTGGATGCCCAGGTAGCCCAGCACCAGGAAGAAGATCACGAAGATGCCGTACAGAACCTTGTGCCAAGTGGGGCGATAGCGGATGGACTTCACCGGGCTGTTGTCCAGCCAGGGCAGGAAGAACAGGATGATGACCGCACCACCCATGACCACCACCCCCCAGAACTTGGCATCGAAGGTCTTGAACAGCGCCGCAGCCACCAGGGCGGCGACGACGATACCCGCCTTGGCCACGCCTGAGAACTGGCCCTTGACCACTGCCGTGACGGCGCCGAGGCCCACGATGACGACCAAGACGTTCATCATCACGTCGGTGGTGGCGCGCAGCATGGAGTAGTACGGCGTGAAATACCACACCGGTGCGATGTGCGCAGGCGTCTTCAGCGGATCGGCCGGAATGAAGTTGTTGTATTCCAGGAAGTAGCCGCCAAGTTCAGGGGCCAGGAACACGATGGCCGAAAACACCATGAGGAACACGCTCACGCCCATGATGTCGTGCACGGTGTAGTACGGATGGAAGGGAATGCCATCCACCGGCTTGCCTGATGCATCCTTGTTCGCCTTGATCTCCACGCCGTCGGGATTGTTGGAGCCCACTTCGTGCAGCGCAATGATGTGCGCGGCCACGAGTCCCAGCAGCACCAGAGGTACGGCGATCACGTGGAAACTGAAGAAGCGGTTGAGCGTGGCATCGCTGACGACGTAGTCGCCGCGGATCAGCAGGGCCAGGTCTTCACCGACAAAGGGAACGGCGGCAAACAGGTTCACGATCACCTGGGCGCCCCAGTAAGACATCTGCCCCCAGGGCAGCAGATAGCCCATGAAGGCTTCGGCCATCAGGCACAAGAAGATGGCGCAACCGAAGACCCACACCAGTTCGCGCGGCTTGCGATAGGAGCCGTAGATCAGCCCACGGAACATGTGCAGGTAGACGACCACGAAGAAGGCCGATGCGCCCGTGGAATGCATGTAGCGCACCAACCAACCCCATGGCACATCGCGCATGATGTACTCCACCGAGGCAAAGGCCAATGCCGCATCTGGCTTGTAGTGCATCACCAGGAAGATGCCGGTGACGATCTGGATCACCAGCACCAGCAGGGCCAGCGAACCGAAGAAGTACCACATGTTGAAGTTCTTCGGCGCGTAGTACTCGGAGAGGTGTTCCTTGTACAGCTTCGTGGCGGGGAAACGGTTGTCCACCCAGGTCATCAGCTTCTCGCCGATGGGGGCATTCGGGTCGACGGTCTTGAACTCGGCCATGCGTTACTCCGGGAACTGCGGGCTCGCCAATATGGGCTGTTTGGGTAGAAGCTAAACGGCTGCGCGGGACGGCGGCTGAACCGAAGGCTCAGGCCTTCTTGTC
>RFTU01000090.1 GCA_009923315.1 Betaproteobacteria bacterium | reverse complement strand
CGTCCGGATCATGCCCATCAGGATTTGGTGGGCACGGGGACCATCATGGAGGCGGGCCCAAAGGCAGATTTTCCAGGCCCGGCTCCACCCGGTGGAGGCATCTCCACGGGCGTTGAGGGAAATCCGGGCGGCCTCCGCCCACTTCGGGGTGGTTTGGGGAGTGATCTGGCGGCCGGGGTGAACGGCGATCAGGTGGGAGAAGTGACGGTGTTGGTCGTCAGGGTCGTCTCGATCCTCCGCCCATTCCTGGAGTTGGCCCCATCGGCCAATTTTTGGGCCCAGCAAACCGGAACGCAGTTGCGCAACCTTCTGGCGGAAGGGGGCATCCACCCCGAGTTCCCCGGAGGCCTCCAAAAAGTCTGTGAAGAGATTATGGACGAGTTGTTGCTCGTAGGCATTACCGGCAGCCACGGGCCCGTGCTCGGGAGATTGGCTGGGGGGGGCCACCCAAGTTCCGCCGGGGCCCGGCTCGAGGGAGTCCTCCCAGAATTCGCACAGCTCCTTGAGGACCGGGTAAAGGCGGGTCTGGAGATAGTTTCGGTCGCGGGTGAAGGCGTAGTGGTCCCAGAGGTTTTGGGCGAGCCAGGCGGCATCCCCCAGGCTCCACGGACAGGCGGCGCCGCCAAAAATTCCATTTTCCCACCGCGTGGCCCAGCCCCGGACCCGTCGCTCCCGGCGGGTTTCCTCCCGTCGCACCGGAAGAATGGAAGTCAGCCACTCGGCCAGGGGCGAGAAGCATTCGCTCAGGTTGGCGGCATCCACAAACCAGTAGTTCATCTGCACGTTGACGTTGGTGTGGTAATCGCATCGCCACATGGGATCGTTGCGATCGTTCCAACGCCCCTGGAGGTTGGCGGGGAGTCCCCCCGGGCGGGAGCAGGCGATCATCAGGTAGCGGGCATATTGAAAGAGGAGGATTTCGAGGTCGGGATCCGGCCTGCCTTGCAGGGAGGGGTCGTCGGAGGGGCCCTCGTAAAGGTTTCCCACGGTCCCGGACTTTTCCCCTCCACGATAGGCGACCAGCCGTTGGTCGGTAGGTGCGTCAACGGTCTGGGCGCGGGTGGGGCCGAGCCGGAGGGAGACGCGGCGGAAGAGGGAATCATGGTCGCGCACGTGTTCGGCCAGAAGGTCGGCGTAGGGTTGCGCCACCGCCCGCTGGAGCCGGGCGGTGATGGCTTCGTGGGGGGGCGGGCCGCGCCAGTTTTTTTCGCGCTGCGGAAGGTAATCCGTGCCCCCATCCAAATAGAGGGTGAGGCAATCCACGCCCTGAAACTGCAGATGGCCGTCGCGCGGGATCAGGATTCCCCCTTCATGGCGGACGACCACCTGCGCGGCATAGGCAAGGTGGAAGGCATACTCCCTTGGCCCCGGGGAGACCGGGTAGATGAAGCCCCGCAGGTTTCCGGCAAAGGTCAAGCGATCCCCCTGCACGGAGGAGATCCCCTGATGGGTGTCGGTCAGTCTGATGGTTCCGTGGAGTGCGGCTGGTCGATCGGCAATAAGGCGGAAAACCAAGACGCCCGCAGGGTGGCTGGCGAAGGATTCGCGGTGGTAGCCCACGCCCTCGCGACGGTACGTGACGCTGTGCACGGCGCGGCGAAGGTCCAACTCCCGGCGGTAGCCGGTCGCCGAGGCTTCCCCGGGAAATTCGATGATCAGATCGCCGAAGGCCTGGTAGGCCCCGGGGTCGGTTTCGTCGCCGAGCCAGAGACTTTCCTCGTTAAATTGAATCCGTTCGCAGGCGATGCCCCCGAAGATCATCGCGCCCAGACGTCCGTTTCCGATGGGTAAAGTTTCTTCACCCCATCGTTCCGCGGGTGTGGCAAACCATAGATTCATGTCGGGAGGGAGAGCTTTCTCAAGGGAACTCCGGGATGGGGCTCCCGCCGGATCTGGGAATTCCGGCAAAACTTTTAGGGAGCCGTGGTGATGACCAGTTCGGGTTTGAAGAGTTGCTGCGCCCCCCCGTGAAATTCGTAAACATTCTTGCCGGTGGCGGACGCGTAATCTTTGACGTTGTCGAGTTGCAGCCGGAAAAACGCCACGCGGGAACCAGCCGGATCCTTCTCGTAGTCCTGCGTGATCCACGAGGTGACGTCCACCTCGCAAAAGGTCCCGTTGCCACTGTTTCCATCCGCCAGGGTCCCCACTTTTTTTTGCCCGGTACCGGCATAGGCCAGGGTGGCATCCAGCGGGGTGGAATTCTGGTGGACGTCGTGCCAAAGCGATACCGTTCCGGGTGGGGGCAGTTTTGGGTCCTCGTGGGAAACGTTTGCCAGATACAAACGCAGTTGGGCCTTTTTTAGCTTTTTGGATTGGAGATCGGGTAGTTGAAAAAACAGCACCGCCTGGCGGGCGATCGGGTGGGAGTTTTCCGCGCTGGAGTTCCTAAGTTGGCCGGCGGAAAGACAATTACCGTTCACCCCTTTTTCTAAAGCATCCGGATCTCCAAGGCTTGAGCCCGAGGCGGATTGAAAATCCTCACTATCCATAAAGCCGTCCCGATAGGACCCCGCAGGGGAATCACTGCTGATGACAAACGTCTTTTGTCCCGATGCCGGACTTACCGCCAAAAAAGCCATCGTTCCCAAGCAAAAGACAGCGCGAATCATTCAAGTAGCATTCCATCTTTGGAATAGTTGGTCAAGTGGCTGGGTTTATTTTCGCCAACCGGGGATGGACTTTGGCTCCAGGATCGGGCGTGGAGACCTGTTCCCATATCATTTAGGAAGGCTTCGGCTTGCCGGGGCCAACTGTTGTTCGGCTCGCCGGGGAACCATTTGAAATTCCAGCGACGGGCGCTAACGGTTAGTTTGATGGGTATCGTCATGGTTCGCGCTCTTGCTGGCAGGCTAGCCCACCCAAACGGTGGAGGGTCCGCAGCTAGGGGTAGCCTTTTTTCTGCGTCTCCAGGAAGAACTCCGCTTGGATCCAATGACATCTTCTCACCCTCTCGCCAACACGGTTCCCAGCCTATCCCTACCCTTTGAGTTCGCGCGCGGTTTTTGGAAAAAGAAGGTGGGGTGAATAAAAGCGATGCACCCTCCGGATCAAAAATTATGGTATGCAGAGCCAGCGACGAAATTTACGGAAGCCCTGCCGGTCGGCAATGGTCGTTTGGGCGCGATGGTGTTCGGAGGCACCCAGCAGGAGCGACTGCTCCTCAACGAGAACAGTGTCTGGTCGGGAAATCGCAGCCATTACGACCGCGTAAGTGCCTACCAGTGGTTGCCTGAGGTGCGGCGACTGCTTTTTGCCGGAAAGCACGAAGAGGCGGCGCAGCTCGTGGATCGGGAAATCCTCGGCGAGCGCCCGCTCGGTTGCTACCAACCGCTGGGCGCCCTCGCCTTGCTTTTCGAGCATCGCGGCCCGGCGACCGATTACCGCCGCGAACTCGATCTCGACTGCGCGGTGGCGCGCGTCCAGTTCCGCGTGGGGGATGCGTCGTTCACCCGTGAGGTCTTCGCCAGCGCACCGGATCAGGTGCTGGTGGTGCGCCTGACTTGCGATCAGCCGGGGCGCATCTCTTTCATCGCTTCACTTAGCCGCGTCGAGCACGCGAGCCTAACGGCGCTCGGAAAAGACACGCTCGTGCTGCGGGGGCAGACGGATCATGGCCAACCGACAGCCGGGGTGAAGTTCGAGGCGCGCGTGAAAACACTGGTCGAGGGTGGCGTCGTGCATGCCACCGCGGCCGGTTGCCGCGCCGAGCAGGCCGACGCAGTCACGCTGCTGCTGGCTGCCGCGACGGATGATGGCAAGATGGAACCCGCGGAACTGTGTGCCCGGCATTTGGCCGCGGCGGCAATCAAGACTTATGCTGAGCTGCGCGAGGCGCATCTGGCCGATTACCGGAAGTTATATCGCCGCGTGTCGCTTGATCTCGGGAATTCGACGTCCGGATCTCTGCCCACGGACCAGCGGCTCCTGCAGCCGGATCCGTCCTTGGCGGCGCTTTATTTTCAGTATGGCCGTTATCTGCTCATCAGTTCCTCGAGACCTGGCCATCTGCCGGCGAATCTTCAGGGGCTGTGGAACGATCAGCTCCAGCCTGCCTGGTTCTGCGGCTACCATTTCAACATCAATCTTCAGATGAACTACTGGCCTGCCGAGGTCTGCAATCTGGCCGAATGCCACGAGCCGCTATTCGATCTGGTGGAAAAACTTCGTCCCCTCGGTCGCAAGACGGCGCGCGACGTTTACGGCTGTGGCGGCTTCGTGGTCGCGCATCGCACCACCCCGCATGGTTTCACCAGTCCGGTGCGAGGCCTCAATGTTTGGCCGGTCGGGGCCGCGTGGTTATGTCAGCATTTCTGGGAACACGTTCGCTTCCGTGGCGACCGGGAGTTCCTGGCCCAACGCGCTTATCCTTTGATGAAGGAGGTCGCGGAGTTTTTTCTCGATTGGCTGGTCCAAGATCCCGCCACCGGCAAACTCGTCAGCGGCCCGTCCCTGTCGCCCGAAAACTCTTTTGTGGCCCCGGACGGTTCCGCGCAGTTGCTGTGCATGGGACCGGCCATGGACCAGCAGATCATTGCCGAGTTGTTCGACAACTGCCTGGCTGCCGCCGCTTGGCTCGGCATGGATGACCGCTTTGTCCGGAGCGTGGAGCAGGCGCGGCGCTGTTTGATGGGTGGGGCGCGCATCGGCGCCGACGGCCGGTTGCTGGAATGGGCCCGTGAGTTTCAGGAATGCGAGCCCGGCCACCGGCACACGTCGCATTTGTATGCGTTGTATCCCGGCTCTCAGCTCACGCCACGCGGCACGCCGGAGCTGGCGGTGGCGGCTCGCAAATCGCTGGAACACCGCTTGCGAATGGCCGAAGCAGCCGGCCCGCGCGACAACGGGAAAGATTGCGGCTGGAGCCACGCTTGGAAGGCCAACCTTTGGGCGCGATTGGGCGACGGCATCCGCAGCTACCGTGCGCTCGCCAGCCTGATCTCCGATTGCACGTATCCAAACCTGATGGATATGTGCCCAAACACCATGGACTCCTCCAACGTTTTCCAGATCGACGGAAATCTGGGCGGTTGCGCCGGCATCGCGGAGATGTTGCTGCAATCCCATACCGGCGAAATTCAGGTGCTGCCGGCGCTACCCGAGGCGTGGCCGACCGGCCGGGTGACCGGGTTGCGCGCCCGGGGCGGTTTTACGGTGGATATTGCATGGCACGAAAGCCGAGCGAGGAAGGTGACCATTGCGGCCACGGTCGGCGGAACGCTGCGCATCGTGGATCCTTGGACAGGCCAGCTCGTGGTGCGCAACCTTGCCGCCGCGGAGGTCTTCCGAATGGAGCCATGAAGCCCGTCTCCACTGGAATCTGACCGCCTGGTAACGGTCAATCCAGTGGAAGCAGGGCGGGGTGCGTCAAGTTTTGCCCAAGGAGGTGGGGGTCTGGCTTGGGGAGCGGCTCTACGGGTGACCGGGCGTGTCGGGCACCGGTAATCCTGGCGAATCTCTCCCCACTTGCATCGTCGCGCCTTTTTTTAAGATGGCCTGATTACCCTCGCCTTAGTATCATAAAATTCCAGTAACGGTATAAAAAACTCGATTGACGACCGATCCATCTGTCCAAAGCCCCACAGCATGAAAACAATACCGAGCCACGGTGACCCAACTGTTTGGGGGGAGGGGGAACGCTGTCAGCGGCACTCCTCGAAGGAGCAAGTCCTGAGCTTTTTCCTTTGGATCCTTTTGCCGTGCATACTGGCTTCCTGTTCCCGGCCGGGGTCGCACAGGGAGGGCGCCGAAGCTGTCTCTGTCCCGCCTCGCTCCCAGCCCGTGCGTGCCGATTTTTCCGTCGGCCCAAGCCCTGCTGAGCTCCTATTTTCCGACGAGGAGAAGGCACAGCAGAGGACGCGCGGCGCGGAGATCCAGTCCGCCCTGGATGAGGCGATCCGGTCCGGGCAGAAACAAGTGGACATCCCGCCGGGTCATTACCGGTTTCCCCAAGGTCTCCACATCCGCAACGCCCGCAACCTGGAAGTGAACGGTCAAAATTCGACCTTTTGGCTGGAGAAGCATGGGGTGAAGTTGGAGAACTGCGAGAAGGTCAGACTGCGCAATTTGATCATCGATACCGATCCCGTCCCCTTTATGCAGGGAGAAGTCGTGGCCATCGACACGAATGCGCGGACGGTGGATGTCGAATTGGATCCCCGTTTTTTGATCCCCGCCACCGCCGGAGCCGATAGCCGGGGATTTTACCATCTGACATACTTTTCCCCGGATGGAGAGCGGGTCATCCCCATGCAGTGGGACGGGGTGACCCAATGGCAATCCCTCGGGGGCAGTCGCTATCGGGCGGCGAAGTTCCTCAACAATCGACTCTTCACCAAGCCCGATCCCGAACATCCGGTCTATCCCGGTTGCCGCGTGGCCTTCTCCGTGGAATCGGAAACGTATGGTATCCAATTGATCCGCAGTGCTGGGTGTGTGATGGAGGACGTCCATGTCTACAGCTGTTATGCCTACGCGTTCTTTGAGAAGTTGGGGGATGGCGGACACCAATACCGGAGATGCCTGATCGGCCGGCGTCCCGGAACAGGTCGCTTGCTGGCCAACGCACGCGACGGCTTGCACTCTTACCTCGTGCGCCAGGGTCCTCTCATCGAGGATTGTGATTTCTCCCGGGCCATGGATGACCTCATCGCGGTGCACGGTTTTTTCTCCATGGCGGTGGATTGGCAACCCGATGGGCGGAGCTTCACCCTGGTGACTCCTTTCGAGCCCGATGTGTCGGAGGGCTCGCCGTTGACTTTTTTTGATTTCCTGAATGGCCGGATCCTGGGCCAAGCCGCCGTCGTCAAATCCACCGCGCTTGATCCCGAGCAGTGCAAGGCCATCAAAATGAAATGCATGGAGCTCTCCCAATCGGCTGGTTTGCCGCAACGCGATTTTACCGGCGAGGGGGGTGCCTTCCTCGTTGTCTTGAATGGCCTGGTCAAGCCAGAGGGTCTGGTCGGGGTAATGAGCGAGGACCTTGTTTCGAAAAACACCGTCATTCGCCGAAACTACCTCCATGATACCTTGGCTCGCGGCATCTTGCTGAAAGCCCACGGTGCACGGGTCGAATCCAACCGCATCGAACGTGTCGCCTATTGCGGCATCACCGTGCTTCCGGAGAGTTACTATATGGAGGGGCCCTTTGCCCGCGACGTGCGGATCGTCGGGAACCATGTCGAGGACTGTGCGACCCTCTGTTACAACGACCATATGCTCGAGCCCTTTATCGGGGCCATCCAAGTCTCCAACTGGATGGGGAAGCGCCTGTTCGACCCCCCGTCGTTTTTCTCCGCAACCCCGAACGCCGGGGTGGTGATCCAAGGCAACACGATCGTCCGCCCGGCATCGGTCGGCATTTTTCTCGCCAACACGGATGGGGCTGAAATCGTCGGCAACACCATCGACCGTCCGCTCACCCGCCTCGCGGGGCTTGGCCGTTTCAACCTCGCCGAGGGTTGTCTCGGGGAACCCCCGCCGGAAGCCGACCTTCTGCAAAATGCCCGCCAGCCCTTCTACGCCATCTTCCTTCTCGCGAGCAAAAATGTACTGGTGAAGGACAACAGGGTGACAAACCCATCGCCCCACCTGGTGGGCGAGGTCGGCATCGGTCCTTGGGTCGAGGGGCTGCGCACCGGCCGAGGGCAGTGAAAACAACTTCCCTGGAATTTGATTTCGCGGTGGCAGGCGGAGGGCTTGCGGGGCTAGGGGCCGCCTTGGCCGCCTCCCGCCATGGACTGAAGACCGTGCTGGTCCAAGATCGTTCGGTTTTGGGGGGCAACGCCTCCTCAGAAATCAAGATGCACGTGGTTGGAGCCGACTGCCATGGTAACCGCCCGGGCGCCCGCGAAACCGGGATCATCGAGGAACTGCGATTGGAGGATGCCTTCCGAAATCCCGGGCGATGCTACTCCCTTTGGGATTTGCTCCTGTATGAAAAGGCGGTTGCCGAGCCCAACTTGACCCTGCTGTTGGATACCGCCTGCACGGGGTGTGTCGTCCAGGGGCTTGCGGATGACCGAAAGCTCATCCGACGAATCCATGCGATCCGCACTTCCACGGAGGAACAGTTTGAGATCGGGGCGCGGTTTTTCGCAGATTGCACCGGGGATGGGGCTTTGGGCGCAGCCGCCGGCGCGGAGTTTATGCGTGGGCGAGAGGGGCGAAACGCGTTCGGCGAATCGCTGGCGCCTGAAAAAGGAGATGAGAAGACCCTGGGAAGTTCCATTCTCCTCACCGGGCGTCTTGGGGAGGTCCCGCAGACTTTCCGGCCGCCCCCATGGATCCGAAAATTCCAGCGGAGGGATTTTCAGCATCGCCCGATCCGCAGCTACGAGTACGGCTACTGGTGGTTTGAATGGGGCGGCCAGCTGGATACGATTGCCGACAGCCCGACGGTCATTCGTCATGAGCTGCTGCGGATCGCCCTGGGGGTTTGGGATTATGTCAAAAACTCCGGCGATCATCCCGAGGCGGCCAACTGGACGTTGGATTGGGTCGGCAGTCTGCCGGGCAAGCGCGAAAGCCGGCGGTTTCGGGGGCGCCATGTGCTGACGGAACAAGATGTCATGTCCGGCCGCCTTTTTGCGGACACGGTGGCCTATGGTGGCTGGTGGATTGATCTTCATCCCCCCTTGGGGATCGATGCGCCGGAGGAGCCGCCCTGCCAGCAGGTTCACTTTCCGCACCTTTTCACCA
>RFTU01000089.1 GCA_009923315.1 Betaproteobacteria bacterium | reverse complement strand
CGTGCGGCTTGGTCCGTTCAAATTTTCCTTTTGCCATTTCGATCTCCAGGCGGTCGAATCAAGAACAAAGAAAGAGGGGAAGCGGTGGTGCCCATGGCGGGAATCGGACCCGCGACCTCTCCCTTACCAAGGGAGTGCTCTACCACTGAGCCACATGGGCATCGTCACAGGCTTGGACTCGGCGGCCAAATGGCCTTCGACGCACAAGCCGGTGGCGACGCTGCAACCACCCTCACCCACAAACCAACACCTGCCAACTTCAACCAGCCTTGTTGCCAACAACTGGAGCGGGAGACGGGAATCGAACCCGCGTCATTAGCTTGGAAGGCTAAGGTTCTACCATTGAACTACTCCCGCCTGACGCCCCCTGCAGCCTTGGACTTACCCATGGATGCAACTTGCACGGCTTCGGGATTCGCTTGGTGGAGGAGGCTGGATTCGAACCAGCGTAGGCGTAAGCCAACAGATTTACAGTCTGCCCCCTTTAGCCACTCGGGCTATAGCAGGAATTTCCGTCTGGGAGGCTTGTGCCTACCAGACGATGGGCGTCCGGCTTGGGTCGTGCGCCCCCAGAAAAGCCTGAGCCTGCGAAAAATGACCACATCCCATGAAGGGCACCGGCGGACGGCGCGCCGACAGGGGAGAGGGGTGGTTGGCCTGCAGGATCAGGCGAGGTCCGACCTTGGCGTCAGCCGACTGCAGCAGCGGCGCCTTGGCCTGGGCGTGGGCGCCCCACAGCAGGGCCACCAGAGGCTGGGGCCGGGTGGCCACAGCACGGACGAGGGCATCGGTCAGCGATTCCCACCCCAGCTTGGCGTGTGCCGCCGGCTGGCCGTCTTCCACCGTCAAGGACGCGTTCAGCAGCAACACGCCCTGCCGTGCCCAGGCGCTGAGATCGCCGCCGGCCGCCTCAGCGCTGACGCGGCCCAGATCCCGTCGGAGTTCCTGCAGGATGTTGCGCAGGCTGGGCGGCGGACGGCTTGGTGACGCCACCGAAAACGCCAGGCCCTGGGCTTGGCCGGGCCCGTGATAGGGGTCCTGCCCCAGGATGAGCACACGCACCGAGGCCAATGGCGTGAGGGTCAGGGCATGAAGCACGTGCGAGGGGTAGACGGTGACCCCGGATGATTGGCGCTGCTCCACAGCCGCCACCAGGGCCCGGCCCTGGGCGCTGCGCAGCCAGTGGCGCACGATGGGGCCCCAGTCACCGAGTGCGCCGCCATCGCCCGGGCAAGCCTCGCCCCCTGTCCCACAGACCTGCGCCAGATAGCGCGACAAGGGCTGCCGCAGCACGTTCTCGTGACCCAACCGCTCATCCATGACGCCACCCCCGCGGGCATCGGGCGCGAGGGCCAGGCGCGGCGGCCTGGCCTCGACCGGCGCCGGACCTGTTCACGGCGCCGCTCAAGCGAACAGTTCGGCCAGGGCGGCGCCGGGATCGGCCGCACGCATGAAGGCCTCGCCCACGAGGAAGGTGTGGATGCCTGCGCCGCGCATCAGCCGAACATCGCCGGGACCGAGGATGCCACTTTCCGTCACCAGGACCCGATCGGCCGGGACCTGTTCGCGCAGCGACAGCGTGGTCTGCAGCGACACCTCGAAGGTGCGCAGGTTGCGGTTGTTCACCCCGACCAGGGGCGTCTTGAGCCTGAGGGCTCGCTCCATTTCGGGCGCGTCATGCACCTCCACCAACACATCCATGCCCAAGGCATGGGCACAGGCTTCCAGATCGCGCATCCGCGAATCATCGAGGCAGGCCGCGATGAGCAGGATGCAATCGGCACCGATGGCACGGGCCTCGTACACCTGGTACTCGTCGACCATGAAGTCCTTGCGCAGCACCGGCAGTGCACACGCCTGACGGGCCTGTTCCAGGTAGCTCGCATGGCCTTGGAAGAAGCGTTCATCGGTGAGCACGCTCAGGCAGGCAGCGCCGTGATCGGCATAGCTGCGCGCGATGTCGCTGGGGACGAAGTGCTCGCGGATGACGCCCTTGCTCGGACTGGCCTTTTTGATCTCGGCGATCACCGCGCTGTGGCCCTGGGCCACCTGGGCGCCAAGCGCGGCCACGAAGCCCCGCACGTCACGGCGCTGCTCAGCCGCTTCGCGCCAGGAGGCCAGGCTGCGGCGCTGGCGGGCGGCGGCCAGCTCCTCGAGCTTGACGCTCACGATCTTGTTGAGGATGTCGGACATGGCGAAATCGTCGGTATTTCAGAAAAGCGGGTGCGGACGTCGAGGGTGCCGGTGGTGTGGGCGCGTGGAGCCTGACTCACACGCGAAGCCCCTCGCGGGCAACGCCCAGGCGGCGCGCGAGGATGTCGGTGAGTTCGCTGCAGGCGCGGATGTTCTTCATCGAGGTCCGCGCAGGCGTCTGGAAAATCCGCGCCACGCGCCCGCGCTCGTCGTGGCGAAGATCGATGGCCACGCTTCGGAAGCGGTCCCCCGCCACGCACGACAGGGCATAGCCGGCGGGGTGCTGCAGCGTGTGCGGATGGCCGGCCAAACCCTCGGGCTGCAGTTCGCGCCGGGAAAGCCGCAGGCGCCAGCCTCCGCGCACGCGCCAGGTGCTGAGCTGGATGAGCAGGCCGACGAAGATGAGGATCAGCGCCAACCATCCCAGGGCGGGGCCCGCGGCGGCCACGACGGCGGGGTCAAGCCCGGCCACGGGCGCCGCCGGCTCTCGGCCCATCTTGGTCAACAGCGCCCAACCCTCGCCCATCGCGGCACCGGCCACGGCCAGGGCCGCGCCTTGCCAGCCGGGTTCCAGGCGCGGCAGGAAGACCTCGTCGTCCTGCTCGGCTGCACGCAGCAGCTCGGGCATGCGCAGTGAAGCGAACACGCCGCTGCCCTCAGCCGGCCAGGGCGTGGGTGGCGGCCACAAACTGGGCGACGCGCGCTTGCGCGGCGCCACTGGCCACGGTCTCGCGCGCCAGACCGATGCCCTCGGCCATGGTTGAACTGCAGCCCGCGGCGTACAGGGCCGCACCGGCATTGAGCAGCACGATGTCGCGCACCGGGCCGTCCTCATTGGCCAGGGCGCGGCGGATACAAGCCACCGATTCATCGCGGCTGGACACGCGCAAGCTCCGGCCATCGTAGACCGGCATGCCGAAGTCGCTGGGATGGACGGTGTACTCCTGAATCTGGCCGTTCTTCAGCTCGCCCACCATCGATTCACCGGAGATCGACAGTTCGTCTATGCCGTTCATCCCGTAGACCACCAAGGCGTGTTCGGCGCCCAGGCGCTGCAGCACCCGCACCTGGATACCCACCAGATCCGGGTGGAACACGCCCATGAGCGTGTTGGGGGCTGAGGCCGGATTGGTCAGCGGGCCGAGGATGTTGAAGATGGTGCGCACCCCCAGCTCCTTGCGCACCGGGGCCGCGTGCTTCATGGCAGCGTGATGGTTGGGGGCGAACATGAAGCCGATCCCCGTTTGCGCCAGGCACTGCGCCACCTGCTCAGGCCGAAGGTCGATGCGTGCGCCCAAGGCCTCCAACACATCGGCGCTGCCCGAGGTGGAGCTGACGCTGCGTCCGCCATGCTTGGCCACGCGTGCGCCGGCGGCGGCCGCGACAAAGGTGGAGGCGGTGGAAATGTTGAAGGTGTGGGAGCTGTCACCCCCGGTGCCCACGATGTCCACGAGGCGGGTGCGGTCGACCACCTGCACCGGGGTGGCCAACTCCCGCATCACCTGCGCGGCTGCGGCGATCTCACCGATCGTCTCCTTCTTCACCCGCAGACCGATGGCAAAGGCCGCGATCATCACGGGCGACATTTCGCCGCCCATGATGCGACGCATCAGGGTCAGCATCTCGTCATGGAAGATTTCGCGGTGCTCGATGATGCGCACCAAGGCATCGGTGTTGCTGATGGTCATGATTTCCTCGGGTTCAGCGGAGATTGTCGTTGGCGAGGGACAGGTTCAGCCCAGCACATCACGCAAGGCTTCAATGGCGTGCTGCACCTGCTGCGCGTCGACGTCCAGGTGCGTGACCAGCCGCAGACGCGCGGAGCCGGTGCATAACACCCCCCGGGCCGCCAGGGCCTGGGCCACGCCGCCCGGGTGGCGATGGAGCACCTCGGTGGACAGGTCGATGAAGACGATGTTCGTCTGCGGTTCCTGCACCGACACGCCGGTCAGGCCCTGAAGGCCCTGCGCCAAACGACGCGCGTGGTCGTGATCGATGGCCAGACGCTGCACATGATGGTCCAGCGCATACAGAGCCGCTGCGGCCAAGAAGCCCGCCTGCCGCAGGCCCCCACCGGTCATCTTGCGCCAACGGTGAGCTTGCCGGATGAAGGCGTGGCTGCCGCACAGGGCCGAGCCCATGGGCGCGCCCAACCCCTTGCTGAAGCAGACGGACACGCTGTCGAAGCCCCGCAGCAGCTCGCGCGCGGGGCGACCACTGGCCACGGCCGCATTGAACAGGCGAGCGCCGTCAAGGTGCGTGGCCAAGCCCCGTGCATGAGCCCTGGCGGTGGCGTCATGGACATAGGCGGCATCCAAGACCTGTCCGCCCCAGGTGTTTTCCAAGCACAGCAAACGGGTACGCGCGAAGTGGGCATCGTCGGGTTTGATGGCCGCTTCGATGTCGGTCCATTCGATTCGTCCGTCTGGTCCTTGGGGCAGGGGCTGAGGCTGAATGCTGCCCAAAACGGCCGCACCGCCACCTTCCCATCGATAGGTGTGGGCCATCTGGCCGACGATGTATTCATCGCCCCGGTTGCAGTGCGCCATGAGCGCACACAGATTGCTCTGCGTGCCGCTGGGCATGAACAGGGCCGCCTCAAATCCCAGGTCAGCCGCGATGCGCTGCTGCAGCCGGTTGACGGTGGGATCGTCCCCGAACACATCGTCGCCCACTTCCGCGCCCAGCATGGCCTGGCGCATGGCCGCGGTCGGGCGGGTGACCGTGTCGCTTCGCAGGTCGATCACGGGCGCCGATGGTGACACCGAGCTCATGCGCAGGAGGAGGCCGCTCGGGCCAAGGGTTGTGCGCCCATGCACAGGAAGTTTCGCAACATCGCGTGGCCGTGCTCGCTGAGGATGGATTCGGGGTGGAACTGCACGCCTTCCATGGGGGCGGCACCGCCGGTCAGCTCGCGGTGGCGTACCGCCATGATCTGGCCGTCCTCACTGCGGGCGCTGACCACCAGCTCGCTGGGCAGCGTGGCCTCTTCGATCACCAGCGAGTGGTAACGGATCACGGTGATGTCTCGCGGCAGGTGGGCAAACACCCCCTTGCGGTCGGTCTGGATCAGGCTGGTCTTGCCGTGCTTGGGCTCAGGGGCGCGCACGATGCGCCCGCCCAGCGCCGCGCCGATGCTCTGGTGGCCCAAGCACACGCCCAGAATGGGCAACCGGCCCATGAAGTGGCGAATCGCCTGCACACAGATGCCCGCCTCGGCTGGCGAACAGGGCCCAGGTGAGAACACCAAGTGGCTGGGCGCCAAGGCCTCGATGTCACCCACGGTGACCTCGTCGTTGCGCACCACGTGCACCGGCGCGCCCAATTCGCCCAGGTACTGAACCAGGTTGTAGGTGAAGCTGTCGTAGTTGTCGATCATCAACAACATCAGAACCCCTCCTCCACCAGTTCGGCTGCGCGCAGCACCGCGCGGGCCTTGGCCTCGATTTCCTTCCACTCCAACTCGGGGACGGAGTCGGCCACCACCCCGGCACCCGCCTGCACATACAGGGTGTTGTCCTTGACCACACCGGTTCGGATGGCGATGGCCACATCCATGTCACCGGCAAAACTGAGGTAGCCGCAAGCCCCCCCGTAGATGCCGCGCTCGCTGCGCTCGAGTTCGTCGATGATCTCCATGGCCCGGATCTTGGGCGCGCCGCTGAGCGTGCCGGCCGGAAAACTGGCCTTCAGGACATCCAAAGGCGTCAGACCGGGTTTCAACTTCGCCTGCACATGACTGACGATGTGCATCACATGGGAATAGCGTTCGATTCCGAAGGCCTCGGTGACCTTGACCGAGCCGGTCTGCGCCATCCGCCCCAGGTCATTTCGGGCCAGATCGATGAGCATCACGTGCTCGGCACGCTCTTTGGGGTCGGCCAGCAGTTCGGCCTCGTTGGCCTGGTCCTGCTGCGGTGTAGCCCCACGCGGCCGCGTACCGGCGATGGGGCGGATGGTCACGGTGGTCTGGTCCTGCGCATCACGCTCCTGACGCACCAGAATCTCCGGCGATGAGCCCACGATCTGGAAGTCCCCCATGTCGTAGTAGTACATGTAGGGGCTCGGATTGAGCGAGCGCAGAGCCCGATACAGGCTCAAGGGGCTTTCCGTGTAGCGCTTGCGCAGTCGGTGCCCCAAAACCACCTGCATGCAGTCTCCCGCGGCGATGTATTCCTTGGCGCGCAAGACGATCGCTTCGAATTCGCTTTGCGTCAGTTCGCGCTCCACCGGGTAAGCCGGACCCTTTCGAACCTGGGGAGCCGCCACGCTGTAGCGCAACTTGTCGGTGAGTTCGCCCAAGCGCTTCTTGGCGGCAAAGTAGGCCTCCGGCCTGGCAGGGTCCGCGTAGACGATGAGATACAGGCGGCCCGACAGGTTGTCGATCACAGCGAGCTCCTCCGTCTGCAGCAGCAGGATGTCCGGCGTGCCCATGCCGCCCTCCTTGCGCGTGGCCGCCAGCTTCTTCTCGATGCTGCGGATGGTCTCGTAGCCGAAGTAGCCGGCCAGTCCGCCGCAAAAGCGCGGCAGGCCGGGGCGCAGGGCCACACGAAAGCGCTGCTGATACTGCGCGATGAACTCAAGCGGGTTGATTTCGTGTCGTTCGACCACTTGCCCATCGGTCACCACCTGCACCTCCCCTCGATGGGCTCTCAGAAAGGTCCGGGCCGGCAGGCCGATGAAGGAGTAGCGGCCAAAACGCTCTCCGCCCACGACGCTTTCCAGCAAAAACCCGTGGGTGGCGCCGCCCACCAACTTCAGGTAGAGCGACAAGGGCGTCTCCAAGTCGGCAAACGCCTCGGCGATCAGCGGGATCCGGTTGTAACCCTCGGCAGCCAAACTCTTGAATTCAAGTTCGGTCATCATGCCGAAGACCTCATCGAGGCCAGTTCGTCAAGGCGGTCGATGTAGGCCGATGCCCGCACCTCGCGGATGGGTCTTCCATGGTTGTACCCATAGGTGACGAGCGCCACGGGGCAGCCTGCGGCGTGGGCAGCCTGGGCATCGTTGAGGGAGTCGCCCACCATCAGGGTGTGCGCAGGGGCATGCCCCAATGCGCGGCAGGTTTCCATCAGGGGCAGGGGGTCGGGCTTCTTGCGCGCAAAGGCGTCACCCCCAAAGACCCTGTCGAAGGCCGACGCGAGGCCTTTGGCTGCCAAGAGCTCCTGGGCATAGCGGCCAGGCTTGTTGGTCAGGCAGGCCAGGGGCAGGCCCAACGCCCGCAAGGCCTGAACGCCTTCGGCTGCGCCGGGAAACAACTCGGACGCCTGTCCGTTGATGCGCCCATAATGATGCTGGTAGCGGTCGTTGGCGTGGTCCAACAGGGCCCTGTCGTCCGTGGCCAAGCCCACATGCCCCAGTGTTTGGAGCACCAGGTATTCGGAACCCTTGCCGACGGTGCGCCCGATGAACCCGCGCTCGACCGCATCCGGCGCCACGCCCAGATCGCCCAGCATGGCGCTCAAGGCCAACTCGAAGTCACCCAGGGTGTCGACCAAGGTCCCGTCCAGATCGAGGATGACGGCGCGTATAGGGTCCAGCAGTGCCATGATGCGGGTGCGGGCAAAACCGCCATTGTCGCCATGATCGGTCTTTTTGGCTCCAAAGTCGCCCCGGAGGGCCGCATGAATGCCATGAACATCCTGTCGGTCAACGGATTCGAGCCGATCATCGATGAGTCGGCCTGGGTGGCCGACACCGCCCGCGTCGTCGGCCATGTGAAGCTGGCCGCCGAGGTCAGCGTGTGGTTCGGCGCGGTGATTCGAGGAGATCAGGCCGAGCCGATCGAGGTGGGCGCTCGCACCAACATCCAGGATGGCGCGGTGTTGCACAGCGACCCGGGTCAGGCCTTGCGCATCGGCACCGATGTGACGGTCGGGCACCAGGCGATGCTGCATGGCTGCACCGTAGGCGATGGCTCACTCATCGGCATCGGCGCCACGGTGCTCAATGGCGCGGTGATCGGCCGGGGCTGCCTCGTGGGCGCCGGCGCCCTGGTGACCGAGGGCAAGGTCTTCCCCGAGCACAGCCTCATCATCGGCAGCCCGGCCAAGGTCGCCCGCACTCTCACCCCTGAGCAGGTGCAAGGTCTGTTGCGCAGCGCTGGCCTGTACGTGGCCCGCAGCAGGGCCTACCGCGACACGATCAGGCCAGTTTCGCCCGCATCGCATCGATGACGGCCTTGTAGTCGGCCTGGCCAAAGATGGCGCTGCCGGCTACGAAGGTATCGGCACCGGCGTCGGCCACGCGACGAATGTTGTCGACCTTGATGCCGCCGTCGACTTCCAGGCGGATGTCGCGGCCGCTGGACTCGATCAAGCGGCGCACCTTCTCACACTTGCGCAACGCGCTGTCGATGAAGCTTTGCCCGCCAAAGCCGGGGTTCACGCTCATCAGCAGGATCAGGTCCACCTTGTCCATGACCCACTCGAGCACATCCAGGGGCATGGCCGGGTTGAAGGTCAGGCCAGCCTGACACCCCGCCGCCTTGATGAGCTGCAGGGTGCGG
>RFTU01000088.1 GCA_009923315.1 Betaproteobacteria bacterium | reverse complement strand
CAGTCTTGCATTGGTCACGCCGTGGTGGGGTTCGATGCGCGTGTGCGGCTGCAGGATCGAGAAGCAGGTCTCAGGTGACTGGCGCGGGATGTGGCACCGATCGGCGTTGTCCAGCACTCGACTCGTCATGGGGTAACGCTCATGAACCGCTTGGTGGCGTCGACCGTGGCGGTCGAAGAAGATGGCGTCCCAGGATGCCTGGCCGCTGCCGCTGACGTACTGCCGCTCCACCTCCTTGCTCAGTCGACCCATGAATGGCTCGTGCGGATCTTGTTCACGCAAGGCCGATTCGAATTCCTCTCGTATGGCCTCATAGGCGTCCGACAAGGATCGGGCCAGGGCGATGTGGGCGGCCTGGACGAAGCCGCCCGTCGACAGGCCCGGTATATAGATCAGCTTGGGCTGTTGGGTGGGATATCGGGAAAACACACGCGCGTGGCCCAAGTACCCCTCCAAGGCGCGGTCGATGCGAAACACGGAGGCCGGTCCGTGCGACTCGCGAAGGGGTTGCAGGCTGGCCTTGAGCTGCGCAGCCCGACGCGCGCTCATGTCGATCGATCGGTCGCGAAGGGCCATCAGGCCTTGCAGACCCGCGGCGCGCAGGGCGGTTTCATCCCATTGCGGGTGCAGGTGCCGCCCGACTTGAAACCAGGCCTGCAATGCTCGCCATTCATCGCCCCGGGTCAGCCAATGCTCGGTCAGCTGTATCCAGCTGTAGGGGCAAGCCCGGGCCTCGGGGCCCCAACTGGGGGCATTGCCGGAGGGTTGGGCGTGCAGCCTCTCGTGCTGCTCGGTCAAGCGATCGATCAAGCCTGTCTGGGACATGCTGCCAAGCATACCGAGTCGTCGCTTTTAAAAAAGACGGGGGCTCATCCGAGCCCCCGTCCAACGGTCATCGGCCAGAGGCCTATCAGAAGGTCTGCTGCACGCGGAAGTAGACCTGGCGGCCCAGACCATCGTACAGATCGAAGTTCCAGGGACGGCCATTCACGCTGATCAACTGCGGGTACTTGTTGGTCAGGTTGATGGCGCCCACCGTCACGCGCGTGTTGGTGGCCGCGTTGTACGACACCGATCCGGTGAGCGTCGTGTAGGCGGACACAGGGGTCGAGGTCTGCTCCGACTGACCGGCAATGCGATTGACGGCCAGGAAGGTGCTGAAGCGCCCGATCGTATAGGTGTTGGAGAAGTTCATGCGGGACTTCGGAGCCCCCACGGTGCCGACCAGGTTGTCGCCACCGTCCAGGCGGTAGTCACGCACCATGCTGTAGGTCAGCGACTGCTGCAGACGCGAGTTGGAGAACTTGAAGTTCGTCCGTGCGTTGAGGTCCAAGCCACTGGTATCCAACACGCCTTCGTTGACGGAGCCGCGGGTCACGTTGGTGATCTGGCCGGTGACCGGATCGCGGGTGACGCTGAAGGCTGCCGGTACGGGGCCCAAGCTCGGGTTGGCCGTACGGTTGATGATGGTCTGCGACGAGATGTTGGAAATGCGGCCTTCGATGTGGATCTTGTAGAGGTCCGCAGTCAGGCTCATCCAGTTCGTGGCGTCAACCACCAGACCGAAGCTCGACTGGCGCGAGGTCTCGGCCTTCAGGCCCGGATTGGAGATGACGGTGGTGTCCACCTGAATCGACGGCTGGGCGCTGTCAATGATGCCGTCACCGTTGGCGTCGCCGCACTGCGCAGCGGTACGGCCAAAGGCGCGGCAGGTGCGGAGGTCGTTCACCGAGTCCGCCGAGAAGGCGGGCTTCTGGGTCAGGATGTCCAGCGTCGGCGCACGGAAGCCCTTGCCCACCGAGGCGCGCAGGGTCGTGTTCTTCACCGGCTGCCAGCGCACGGCACCCTTCGGGGAGAAGGCGCTGCCCGAGTCGCTGTAGGCATCACGACGACCGGCCAGCGAGAACTCCAGGTTCTTCTGTGCCGGGATGGCGAATTCGAAGAATTGGGAATTCACCTTGCGGCTGCCGGCCGCTGAGTTTCCGGCCGAGCCTTCGATGATGCCGGCTTCGGATTGCGGGTCGTATTGGTCGGAGTAGAACTCCTTGCGCGACTCGAAGCCAACCAGGCCAGTGGCCGTACGGCCACCGATCTTGAACAGGTCCATGGAGGCCATGCCGTACACCTCGCGCTGGTCCCACAGGTCGTTGCGGGAAATCGTGGACTTCACGCTGTTGAGCACATCAGCCGAATTGCCGAATGGGTTGAAGATGTTGTAGCGGCCGGCCGTGATCGCCGATTCCAGCAGCGGGCGAACGATGTAGTTCTGGCCGAGTTCGATGTACTTGTAGCGCTCATTGCGCACACCGAAGTCCACTTCAACCTTGTTGAACAGACGACCCTTAACGCCCATCAGTCCAGAGCTGACCGTGGCTTCGGTCGAGGAGTCACGCGGACCGGCAGCGGCCATCCGATGGCGCAACCACAGGCCACGCGGGCTGGCCGCAGCCAGGCCCGGCGTAGCAGCAGTGATGCTGAGGTAGGGCGCGCTGGTGGGGGTCAGGAACACGTTCACCGGCGTCGCGGCATAGCGGCCGAAGCTGTCCACATTCGACACGGAGGTCGAGGTGTAAACCGACCAATCGTCGTTGATGTTGAAGTCACCCTTGGCGAAGATGGAGCGGTTGCCGATGGCGGCCTCGTTGGCGGCCGTGGCGTTGAAGTTGAACGAGCACAGGTTGCCGGGTTGACCGGGGTTGGTGAAGTAGAAGTTGTTGTTGTTGCAGGCAAAGCCCGGTACGGGTGTGCCCGCGCCCGTTGATGCACCGGTGGTGGTGCTTGCACGGTAGTAGTTGTTGCCGAATGAAGACACGCCCAGCACATCGCCGCCTTGCTGGTCACGCGTGTAGATCATGGCGCGGCTGTTCGACGAAACGCCCGCGAACACACGACCCTTGCTGCTGGAAGCTCCCCACAGCGCGGAGAATTCCTTCGTGTCGCCGCCCACGATCTTGGGATTGCCTTCACCGTAATTGACCTGAACACCGTTGAAGTTCCTGCGGGTGATGATGTTGACCACACCGCCGATGGCGTCCGATCCGTAAACAGCCGAGGCGCCGTCGGACAGGATTTCGATGCGCTCAACCGCTGCCAGGGGCACGGCGTTCAAGTCCTGTGCGCTGCCGGAGAACGGAGCCTTGGACACCCGACGACCATCCACCAGCACCAGGGTGCGGTTGGAGCCCAAGCCCCGCAGGTCGATGTCCGACAAGGCCTGAGCCGAGCTGCCCGACTGGGGCTTGGTGTTGCCGAAGGACGCAAACGTCACTTCGCGCATCAATTCGGCGACAGAGGTCTGGCCGGTGGCCTCGATGGCGGCACGGTCGATCACCGTGACGGGCAAGGCGCCTTCGGTTTCGGTGCGGCGCAAACGGGAGCCGGTCAGCTCAATGCGTTGGTCGGAAGCCTGCGCGGTGTTGCCCTGTTGGGCAGAAGCCAAGGGCAGGGTGCCGGCGGTGGCCAAGGCCAGGGCCACCGCTGCGGCCAAAGGGGTCTTCGTCAACTTCATCACATCCGTATCCTTTACGAAACCAAACCACCCTGCGCCAATGCCAGGGACGAAAAAAATGCGGGCAGGAGTATCACACGCGCCACGGCATGGGGACGCCGTCGCGCCCCGAGTGACTCATCCATGCAACACCGGGTTTTCTGGGATGCTGGTGGGCAAGACATCGAAGGCAATCGTGGTGCGCGTTTCGGGGCTCTCGAATGGCGCCGTGCCATGCCACCAGTAAGAGGGAAACAGCGCGAGTCGACCCGGGCGCGGCTGCACGGCGCTCAGGCTTGGGAAGTGCCCGGACATGGCCACGTCGGGTTCCCCGAATCGCAACCAACCCTGTTGGTCCTGGGCATCGGCACATACCGCGGGGACCTCCACGTAGTACACGGCGCTGATCCAACCGTGGGGATGCACATGGTTGGTGTGTTGCCCGCGCGAGTGCAGTCGTGAGGACCACGAATCGGTGAAGCGCCAGTACCCGGTGTTCCGAGCGCGCAGCGGATGACCCTCTTCGCGCCCCAGCCTGGCCACGAAGGAGTCGATGGCCTGTGCGATCACCTGGCGCAGCGCCTGGACCAGCGGCAGGTCCAGATCGAAGAGATTGCCCAGGGTCTGCGTACCGCCGCGCAGCGTCTGGTCCAGGGGCGCCTGACGGTCGCGATGCAGCGTGTCGATTGCCTGCAACAGGGCTTGGTTGAAAGCCGCCATGTCCGCATGACCAGGTGGCGGAGACAGGTCCACGACCTGGATCAAGGCCGGGTCCAACAGCAGCCGCGCACGGTCGGGGTGGGTGATTCGGTACACCGTGCTGAGCAGTGCCCAGGCGTACTGGTCCAGCGGGGCGGCTTGGACCGCCTGGGTGGCGGGGTCCAAGGCCTCGTGGATGCGACCGGCCACCATCAGGCTGCTGGCATGGCTGGCCAGCAGCGACGCCGATTCGGGATTCAGCTCCAAGGCCTGCCGGTGCATCTGCAGCCCAGCCTCCACCTCTCCCAGCCGCACGGCACAACGCGCCACGCCATCCAGGTGATCGGCCAAGCGGCTCAGCTCCCAGGCGGCTTCGTAGGCGGCACGGGCCTCCTCCAACATCTCCGCGCGCCACAGGAGTTGGGCCTGCAAGGCCAACAGATGGGCAGCGCCCTGGGGGTTCGGTTCGCTGCGCGCTCCAGTGGCGGCCAAGGTCAACCGCTCGATCCAATCCGCCCGGGCTTGGCGCCACAACAGCCGGGCCAAGTCATAGTGGGCCAGATGGTGGGTCGGCGCGCGTTCCAAGGCCTTCAGATAAGCCGACTCGGCTTCCGAAAGGCGTCCTAGGCTTTGCAGGGTGTTGCCGCAGTTGTAGTAAGCATCGGCCACCTGCAAGCCCAGAGAAAGGGCACGCTCGTGGCCCGCAAGGGCCTGCTCGTGCCGCCCCAGGCGCTGCAGCAGGACCGCGTGATCGTGAAGAAGCGACGGGTCTTCACCGATGTGCGCCAGACCCTCAGCCAGGACATCACAGGCGGCCTGAGGCCCCGACAGCGCATCGGTGATCTGCGCCAGCAGCTGCCAGTGTTCGGGCGTGGGCTGCGAGCTGTGCGAAATGGCCGCTCGCACGGCGTCCAGGGCTGCATCGTTTTGGCCCCGTCCACGCAGCAGGCGCGCTCGGTTGTAGTGGGCCTGCGCATAGTCCGCTTGCAGCTGCAGCGCTTGGTCCAGGCACTGCAGGGCTTCCTGCGGTTTTCCGAGTTCCTCTAGCGTGTTGGCCAGGTTGTTCCAAACATGCGGCTGCCGCGGGTTCACAGCCAGTGATCGCCGCATCAAGTCATGGGCGGACGACAGGTCGCCTTCGCGGCGCCGCAACAAGCCCAGCAGTTGCAGCGCGGTCGGGTGCTCGGGTACCAGACGCAGGGCCCGCTCATACGCTTGGCTGGCCGACGCACTGTGGCCGGCGCTTTGCGCGGCAAAGCCTGATTCGATCAGGGCCTGGGCCTGGGCAAGGGCAGCCTTCATGCGAGCAAGGATAAACCGGCGGGCAAGAAAAAGGCGGGCACAAGGCCCGCCTGTCAAAGTGCGCCTTGTTCGGTCAGAACTTGGCCGTGGCCACCAGCGTGTAGCGGCGGCCCACGATGTCATACACCGTCGGGAACACGTTGCCGAAGTTCGTGGCGCCCGGGCCGATGCCGGTGCCGATGAACGGGGGCTGCTTGTTCATGAGGTTGTTCACCGTCAAGGACAGTTTCAGGTTCTTGTGGGCCTGAACGCTACCCGACAAGTCGAAGTAGCTGACCGCCGGCAAGGTGGAGTACTGCGGCAGGTAGGTGGTGCCGCCTGGCTGCTCGCTGGAGCCGCCGATGTAGCGCCAGTTGTAGCTCAGCGCGTACTTGCCGTGCTGCCAGTTGCCGCGCTGAGAGAAGCGGGTCTTGGAGTAGGGCGTGCCCACATCCACGCCGTAGTAGCCGGCTTGCTCCAGGGTGGCCACGGTGGGCAGCGACTTGTAGTCGGCCTTGCGCAGCAGGCTCACCTGCAGGCCCAGGTCCAGGCGACCCGGGATGGGCTGACCCATCTTGGCCAGCGGCACGCGGTAGTTGCCGCCGATGTCGATGCCGTTGTAGTTGAAGTAGCCCAGGTTGGAGGACTGCGTGCTGACCCCCTTGCTGCCCACACCGTTCAAGCTGCCGTTGAGCGAATCGCGCTGGATCAGTTGGCAAAACGCGTTGTAGGTGAAGCCGGGGTTGAGCGTCGGGTCGAAGCAGCCACTCATCACCTGGCCAGCGGTGGGGCTGGACACGGCGCCGTTGATGACGATCTTCCAGTAGTCTAAGGTCATCGACAGACCGTCGATGCCCTGGGGCTCCCACACCATGCCCAGTGTGGTGGTGTCGGCCTTCTCAGGGCCGAGGGCTGGGTTGCCGCCGCTGGTGTTGTTGATCTGACTGGACGACGGAGCGGCCACATTGCCGATCTGAGCGGTGGGCACACCGGTTTGTTGGCACAGCCCGGTCAGGGTGCCCGACCGACCGGCGTCACCGGCGGTGATGCGGGTGCCTTGGCAGGGATCCACCGCCAAGGTGGCCAAGCCCGTGACCACCGGTGCGTACAGCTCGTTCACGTTGGGCGCGCGGGTGGCGCGCTGCTGTTCGCCACGCAGGCGAAGGCCCTTGACGGGGGTCCAGTCCAGGCCGGCCTTGTAGCTGCCATAGTCCTTGGACCCACCCACGGTGGTGTTGAACTCGGTGCGGCGGTAGCCACCGCCCAGGTTGACCGAACGGGCGCCGGTCATGCCCTGGATCAGGGGCAAGCTGGCTTCACCGTACATCTCGCGGAAGTCCAGTTGACCGTTGCGATCAGGCGTGGGGGCGCCGCTGCCCAGCAATTCACCCTGGGTCTGCACCACGGAATCGGACTTGTTGCCACCGAACACGGTGCGACGCTCCAAGCCCACGGCCAAGCTCATCGGGTTCTTGGCGAACGGGCTCTTGAGCACCGAGACTTCGCCGTTGGCCGAAGCGCTCACCACATCCTGCGTGACCAACGTGGTCTGGAAGGTGGGGATGCTCAGGAAGTTCAGCATCGCCGGGGTGAGGGTGCCAGCCGAGCCGAACACGTTGACCGGGACGCAGCCACCGGTGGTGACGGTGCAGCTCGTGGTGTTCAACGCACGCACACCTTGCTGGAGCTTGGTGAAGCCAAAGCCATTGGCGGTGGTCTGGATTTGCTCGGAGCGACCCCGCTGGAAGTACGCGTCATAGGACCAGCCTTCCAGCCCTGGGAGACTGCCGCGCACACCCGTGGTGTACTGCATCGTGGTGTTGTCGTAGCTGTAGATCCGGGGGCCGGCTTCCACGAAACGACGCGCGATGTTGGCGCGGAATTCGGTGGCGTTGCCCACCACGCAGTTGGCCGCCGAAATGTTGTAGGCAGCGCACAGCTGCTGGCGGATCGGGTCGGTGATGAAGGGGTTGCCGATGGGGATGCTCAGCGCCACACCGAAAGTGCCCGAGGGCGCCAGGTTCAGCGTCACGTTGCTGCGGGTGTTGAAGAACTCCGCGTAGGCCTCGGCATGCTGGTTGATGGTGAACCGTGCCAGGCCGGTCACTTGGGTGCGGCTGAGCGGCGTTTCGAAGTAGTTGGGCGGGTTGGTGTTGTAACCATCGGGCGGGCCACTGGTCACGGCCGATCGGAACAGCCCCGTGGTGCTGTCGATCACTCGAGAGCCGGCGATCGCCCCGGGCATGCCGGACCACACGGTGGGAACCGAGGTGCCGGAGAAGCCACCGGGGTTGCCCGTCAGCGAACTGATGACGGTACCCGAGTACCCGCGGTCGGCCAGGCGCAGCGGATTCGTTTCGGTGGTGCCGATGTTCAGCACCACGTTGCCGCGCCCATCAGCGAGGTTCGTGCCCATGGTGAGGTCGGTCTTGCGACGCTTGGCGTCGCCCTCACCCGAAATGCTGTTCAAGGAGGTGAGCTCGATGCCGCTGAAGTTCTTGCGGGTCACAAAGTTCACGACGCCCGAGACCGCATCGGCACCGTACACCGCGGAAGCACCGCCGGTGACCAAGTCCACACGGTCGAGAAGCGAGATCGGCACGGTGTTGGTGTCGACCACACCACCCAACGTGGCCGGAACCATGCGGCGACCGTTGATCAGCACCAGGGTGCGGTTGCTGCCCAGGCCGCGCAGGTCGATCGACGCCGTACCGTTGGAGCCGTTGTTGATGTTCGGACCGATGGCCGGGTAGGCCGAGGGCAAGCCGCGCACCAGTTCTTCCACCGCCACCGGCTGCGAGATTTCGATGTCCTCGCGGCGTACCGACGTGATGGGACTGCTCGACTCCGCTCCCAGGGTCTTGATGCGAGAACCGGTGATTTCCAGACGCTCGGTCTGTTGTGCCGACACCGGCGCGGCGCTCATCAGCGCGCCGCCCACGGCGGCCAACACGCCAGCCTGAACCTTCTTGAGTTTGAACATGGTGCAGTCGTTCCAGGTTTGGGTTGAATTCACGGGAAGCCTTTGAAGTGCGCGCTGCACACTCCCGGCTCGCCACAGCCATCGTGTAGTGTGGCGAGGTGGAGGGCTCTCCCGCCGCGGGTTTGCCCTAGACGCCCCAAGTGAACCTCAACCTCTTGTTCAAGATGAACAGGGTTTTAATGGTTATTCAATGGGTTACAGCAAATTTGTAATGTCACGTATAACGTTTAGCGGGTTTCCAGTCCTCCGGTTACACCGAGATGACGTAGGGCCTTCTGTCGCCTGACTGCAACAATCGCCGCTCGCACTTAAGCGTGGGGCGGGGAGCAGCCCACCGGGTCGGGCTGTTGCCCGATGGCAACAATCTGCTCGGGCCGCGGAGGACCCGCCAAGCGTCACAAAACG
>RFTU01000087.1 GCA_009923315.1 Betaproteobacteria bacterium | reverse complement strand
GCCCTACTGTTCACTGAAGCCCGCAGACCGACGCCACATCCCGCTGCGCGAGGGGTGCATGCCTTCCATTCGCCGCCGGGTAACTCAGCGCCTGAGCAATGGCAACGGATACACCGCCAGGCTCGGGTGCCCGCCCGCCGACAGCGCCATCACGCCAAACACCACGTTGTCCTTGCTCACGCCTTCGAGCTTCAGGCGCTGCACATCGGCGCCCACATCACGGCTGTACTGCCAGGTAGCCCAATCGGTGCTGCGCCACACCACGCGGTAGCCAGCCGCCCCGGGGCTGGGTTCCCACTGGAGGGTGCTGTCGTTGGTGAGCTCCGTGGCGTCCAACCGCACACCGCGCGGGGGCGGCGGGGCCAGGGCCAGTGTGGCCAGACCGGCGGCATTGATGCGCGCCACATCAGCCACGTAGCCAAAGTCCACGAACTCGGGCAAGTCGCCGTAGCGCACACCGCTTTCCGTGCGCAGGTTCTGGTGCTGGTGCCGAAAATTCTCGAAGGGCTCGGTAAAGCGCACCGCCGAGTAGCCGCGCTCCAGGAAGGGCAGATGGTCGCCGCCGCGCAGATAACGGTCGCGCTTTTGGATCATCTGCACGGTAAAGCCCGGCAGGTAGCGCTCGCCGGCGGCCTTCAGGTGCCTGCCCAGCTGATGCGTGGGCAGGTCTTCCCCACCGCCGGCCAAGGCGATGGGCTGCAGCTGCTCCCGGATGGCGGCGAAGATGCGCTGGTCTTCTTCGCTGGGTGAGGCATTGGCCTGGGAGGCCACCAAAGCGCGCAGGAGGGGGTCAGCCCCATCGGCGAACAGGCGCAGGCGCTTGGGGTCGTATTGGCCGAAGTCACCGCGCGGGCTGCCCACGATGTCGTTGGTGATCATGGCCTCGATGTTGAGGTTCTGCCGGCGTGCTTGCCGCGCGAACTGTGCGGCACCCAAGAGGCCCTGTTCTTCACCGGGCACGGCCATGAAGATCAGCGTGGCATCAAAACGATGCTTGGCCATCACGCAGGCCAGCTCCATCGACACCGCCGTGCCGGAAGCATCGTCGTTCGCCCCGGGAGCCGCGCCGTTGGCGTCGTTCACATCGCTGTTGCGCGAATCGTAGTGTCCGCTCACCACCAGGATGCGCTCGCGGCCCGCTGCGGCCGAGGCACCGGTCAGCGTGGCCACCACGTTGACCAATTCCGTGGCGTGGCTGAGCCGCCTGCCGGCCGGTTCCATGTGGCTTTGCATCTCCACCTTCAGCGTGCCACCGGCCACACGGGCGCATTCACGCAGTTCACGCTCGATCCAACGCCGCGCCGCGCCAATACCGCGCTTGTCGGACTCCGTCTCGGATTGGGTGTGGCGGGTTTCAAACGCCACCAAGGCGCGGATACGGCGCTCGATGCGCTGCGCAGAGATATCGGCCAGGATTTGACGGACGATGGGGTCGGCCTCAGCGGCCGCCTCCCGCCCGACAGCGGCCTGCGCGAAGGCCGACGTGCTGGCCAGAGCCAACAGGGCGACAGCGGCGGTTTGGCGTATGCCCATCATGTTCAGTCGCTCCTCATCGCGGGGTTGATCTCGGGCTCACTCGGCCCTGATGCCCGCCGCCTTCACGACGCCCTCGTAACGGGCCAAATCACGCTTGATCTCTTCACCGAACTGCTCGGCACTACCCGGCCGTGGGTCGATGCCCAAGACGGCCAGCCTGTCCTTCAGGGCAGGGTCGGCGAGCACGGCGTTCAACTCGACATTGAGCCGCTGCACGATGGCCGACGGCGTACGCGACGGGGCCAACAAGCCGACCCAGGAGCTGACCGCAAAATCGGCCACGCCGCCTTCAATGAAGGTGGGCACCTCGGGCAGCGCAGGCGTGCGCACGGGGCTGGACACCGCGATGGCCTTGAGCTTTCCGCTCTTGACATGGGCCTGCGCACCGGCCACTGCGGTGTAGACCAGTGGGATGGCCCCGCCGATCACGTCGGTGATGGCCTGCCCGCCGCCCTTGTAGGGTACGTGCGTCAGTTGCGCGCCGGTGCGCTGCTTGAGCAGTTCGCCCGCGATATGCGGCGTGCCACCGATGCCCGACGTGCCGTAGGGCAAGCCGCCTTGCTCTCGTCTTGACAGCGCCAGCACGTCTTGCAAGGTGTTGGCCTTGACGCCGGGGTTGGCCACCAGGATCAGCACCGCGTCACCGATCTTGCCCACGGGCAAGAAGTCCTTGAGCGTGTCAAAGGGCACCTTGGCGAATACATGCGGGTTGATGACCAGGGTGCCGTCGAAACCCAGCAGCAGCGTATAACCGTCAGGCGCAGCGGTGGCCGCCAGTTGTGTGCCGATGTTGCCCGAGGCGCCTGGCTTGTTGTCCACCACCACCTGTTGGCCCAGGCGCTTGCCCAGGAATTCGGCAACCACGCGGCCGCTGGTGTCGGTGACGCCGCCGGGGGTGAAGGGGACGATCAGGCGAATGGGCTTGTTGGGCCAGGGCTCTGCAGCAGATTGGGCGTGCGCGTGGGTAAGCGCTGCGCCACCCAGGCCAATGATCAGGGCCGACAACAGCGAGTTGATCAGTGTGCGGCGCGCCATGGTGGGCTTCATGAAGGTGACTCCTCGTGGTGTGGTGTGAATGATAGGCGCGAGCGCATCGAAGGCCGTCAATCGGCATGCCGCCGCTCGAAGGCCCACACCTCTTCGAATCCCATCAGTTGGGTCATCTCTGAGAACGCCATCAATGGCAGCGCCTGCGTGCCTGGAGCGGCTTCGGACGGGCCGCCCTCACCGGCTGTGCCTTCGGCGTTGGACAACGCCTTTAAGCGTGCATAGGTGGCCTGCATGGCGTGCGCCGCGGCCAGCAGTGCCGATACCGGGAAGATGCCCAGGCGGTAGCCGACGTCCTGCAGTTGCGCGGGGCTGAGCACTGGCGTTCGACCGCCTTCGACCATGTTGGCCAGCAGCGGCTTGTTCAGAGTGGCCGTGATACGGCGCATTTCGTCCACGCTTTCAGGGGACTCCACGAACAGGATGTCGGCGCCCGCGTCGGCATAGGCCTGAGCGCGCTTCAGGGCTTCGTCCAATCCATAGGCCGTGCGCGCGTCGGTGCGGGCGATGATCAGGAAATCAGGACTGCGGCGTGCCTCCACGGCCACGCGAATCTTGCGCACCATGTCGTCCAGGGGAATGACGCGCCGGCCGGGCGTGTGGCCGCACTTCTTTGGAAACTCCTGGTCCTCCAGCTGAATGGCCTGAGCACCGGCCGCTTCATAACCCTGTACGGTATGTCGGACGTTGAGCAGGCCGCCATAGCCGGTATCACCGTCGGCGATCAAAGGCGTAGCTGCCATGCCGGCCATGGCCTGCACGCGGTTGAGCATGTCCCGGTAGGTGGCCAGCCCGGCATCGGGCAGCCCGAGGTGCGAGGCCACCGTGCCGAAGCCGGTCATGTACAGGGCCTCAAAACCGAGGCGGTCGGCCAGCCGCAGGCTGACCATGTCGTGCACGCCAGGGGCCAAGATCAAGCCAGGCTCTGACAAGCGTTGTCTGAGGGTCTTCGTCATAGGGCATGATGTTACGCATGTCCACTCATCGGCCACCGCAAGACCCCACAGGTGCGAAATCGGGGCCTGTGCCTCATGCGAGGTCGATCGCAGAGGAGGCCGCCGTGGCGCCCGCAACGGCCGCTGCCGAGAACGCCTCACCACCGCGGACCCACCCGTGGCAGCCAGGAACGCGCGTTCTGTTCTGGTTGGCCGTGATCCTGGTGACCGTGATGAGCCTGATGCCCAGTGATCGTCTACCTGACTTCACAGCCTCCATCTGGGACAAGGCCCAACATGCCGGCGGCTTCGCAGCGCTGGCAGCCCTGGGAATCTGGGGATACGGCAGGGCGCAGTGGGCCGAGGGTCGGGTTCTGCTGGGCCTAATAGCCTTCGGAATCGCCATCGAGGTGGCTCAGGGCGCCACTGGGTGGCGACACGCCGATGCGTGGGACGCCGTGGCTGACGCTGTGGGGGTGGCTCTGGGCTGGGCTTGCGCGCGCGCCGCGGCCAGGTGGTGGGCCCTGTAGGATTCGAACCTACGACCAACGGATTAAGAGTCCGCTGCTCTACCAACTGAGCTAAGAGCCCCCAAAGAACGGCGCGATCAAGTGTGGTGGGTCGTGCGTGACTCGAACACGCGACCAACGGATTAAAAGTCCGCTGCTCTACCGACTGAGCTAACGACCCACTGTCTGTAGAGCCCTCGATTCTAGCCTGAATTTTCGAGCAGCTGACGGATGCACTCGCCCGCGGCGGTCATGCCGAACGTGGCGGTGACAACGACCGAGGATCCATAGCCGTGGCAGCTCAGGTCACCGGCGGCAGTGCCAGTGCCGGTTGCGCCCAACGGCGCCTGCACCGCTTCGGCTGAGTACACGCAACGCAGACCGATTCGCCCCTGGCGCGCGGCCACGCCGTCACGCCGCAACCGCTGACGCAGGCCCGCCAACAAGGGGTCGTGGGTGGTGGCCGACAGGTCGTCTACCGCCACTGCCTGGGCCACCTGCTTGCCGCCGGCCGCCCCCACGCACACATGCAGCGAGCGCGTGCGCAGGGCCCAGATGGCCATGGCGCGCTTGGCCGCGGCCTGGTCGCAGGTGTCGATCACGGCATCCACATCGGTGGGCAAGATGGCCGGCCAGTTCTCAGGCGTGACGAAGTCTTCCACGGTGCTCACCCCGCAGTGCGGATGGATGGTGGCGATGCGTTCACGCAAGGCCTGAATCTTGGCCATGCCCAGGGTGGACACCGTGGCCTGCAGTTGCCGGTTCAGGTTGGACTCCGACACCTGATCCAGGTCGATCAGTACCAGTTGCGCCACACCACTGCGGGCCAGCGCTTCCACGGCCCAGGACCCCACACCGCCCACGCCCACCACTGCCACGCGCGCCGAGCGGATGCGTTCGTAGCCGGGCGCGCCATACAGGCGGCGCAGCCCGCCAAAAGCACGCTCTTCATCGATGGAGTGTGGTTGCACGGTCAAGAATCAAGGGCCCAGTAGATGGTCGATCTCACCAGCGAGGCTGCCACGGCATCGACCGCGCGGCCACCACTCTTCAGCGCCGGCCGGCCTGTCGCAACGCAGCTTCGTGATCAGCACGCGCTCAAAGCGAACGCTCAATGCGCCACATCTGCCACTTCAGCCCCAACACCGAGCCCACGATGATGAAGGCCAGCGCGATGAAACTGCCCAACGCCAAGGTGGACACGCCTGAAACGCCCTGACCGATGGTGCAGCCCATGGCCGTCACACCGCCGATGCCCATGAGCACCGCGCCCACCAAGTGGTTGACCAGGTCTTCGGTTCCGCGAAACGACTCCCACCGAAAACTGCCGCTGCGCCAGGCGGCCAGCCACGCTCCAACGATCACACCCGGCACGGTGACGATGCCCAGGGTCAGCACCTTGTTCTTGTCGCTGAAATAGGTGAGCCAATCCACCACATAGCCCACGGGGCCCACGAAGGTGAAGCTTTCCATGCCCTTGGAGTTGGTGGCCAACACCACGGCTTCCAAGGTTTCGGGATGCTCGGGCACGAAACCCAACACGCCCGAGACCCACCACAGCGCCGCGGTGGCGGCGCCGATGCCGATCCCGCCAAGCAGCACATCGCCGCTGCGCCCTTCAGGCCGCAAGAGGCTCCACAGCACGAGGCCGCCCCCGATGGCCAAGCCCGCCCACAGGGCGCCCTGTGCGGGGCTCAGCCCTGCCGTCTTGGCCAGCAGCGCGCTGAGGTGCTGACCGCCGGGCATGGTGAAGCCCACCGTGTCCAGCCATTGCACACGGGCCACACCGAACACGCCACGCATGGCAGCCAGCGCCGCGATGGCCATCACGGCGAATACGACGAGGGACTTGAGGTTGCCGCCTCCGATGCGCACCAGGGTCTTGCTGCCGCAACCGGAGGCCAACACCATGCCCACGCCGAACATCACGCCACCCAGCGCCAGGGACAGTACGGGCACACGCGCCTGCGTGTAGAAGGTGCGGGTGGGGTCCAACCAGCCGACGGCGGCCAGACCGTTGAATCCCAGCATGGCCACGCCGATGGCCAGCGCCCACATGCGCATGCGGCTCCAGTCGCCGATATTCAGGATGTCACCCACTGCGCCCATGGTGCAGAAGTGGGTCTTGTGCGCGATGGCGCCGAACACGATCGACAGGGCAAAGGTGGCCCACAACACCTGTTGGCTCAAGGCCAGCACATCGACTTCCTGCATGGGGGGACTCCGCCTACTTCAGTGAAGCCAAGCGTTCCTTGGCAGCCTTGGCCGCTTCGCTGTTGGGGTGTGCCTTCATCAGTTCACTGAGGGTGACACGCGCCGCTTTGGCGTCCTTCATTTCCACCTGACAATTGCCGATGGCCAACAGCGCCTCGGGAGCGCGCGGGTGGTCGTTGGAGGCGGCGGTCACGCGAAACGCTGCGATGGCCTCCTTGTAGTCGCGTTTGCCGTACAAGGCATTGCCCAACCAGAACTGGGCCGATTCGACATAGCCTGTCACCGGCCAGCGGCGCAGGAAAGCCGACAGGGCAGTGGCTGCGGCATTGAAGTCGCCCGAGCGCAGCAGCGCGACGGCTTCCTCGTAGGCTCGGCGCTCCTGAGGTTCGACAGTGATCTCGCGGCCGTCCACCGTCACCTTCACCGGCTCGAGCCGGCGCACCCGCTCTTCGGTGGCGTTGAGCAGGTCACGCTGCTTGCGCTGCAGCTCCGACAGTTCTCGGGTGAGGTTTTCCTGAGCCCCACGGCTGGCCGCCAGTTCGCTGCGCAGCTGGTCGAGCTGGCTGTTGAGGTCCAACAGGGCCTTGCGCAAGGCCTGCAACTCATCGCCTTGAGCCTGGGCACGCGCGTCCATTTGCGTCAGGCGCTGGCGCAACTCGATGATGGCCTTGCGGGCATCGTCGTCGGCGAACAGGGCCGCCTGGAGGGGTGTGGCCACACCCAGGGCCAGCAGCAGCGCGGCGGCCGGGCGGACCATCTCAGCGATCCTTCAGCTCAGCGCGGCGGTTCTTGGCATAGGCCGCCTCGTCGGAGCCCTGTACGGCCGGACGCTCCATGCCAAAGCTCACCGGTTCGACCTGCGCAGCGCGTGCGCCCAGCAGGGTCAGCGACTTCACCACGGCTTCGGCGCGTTTTTGGCCCAAGGCCAGGTTGTACTCACGGCTGCCGCGCTCGTCGGTGTGGCCTTCGACGGTCATCTTCAAGCCCGCGTTGGCAGCCAAGCGCTTGGCGTGTGTGTCGATCACCGGGCGTGCATCGTCCCGCACGGCAAAGCTGTCGAAGTCGAAGTACACGACTCGCAGAAGCGAGTCCGCCGTGCCCGTTCGGTTGTTCAAGTTCACGGTCGACACGCCCGACTGCGCACCACCGGCGGCCGCGCCACCCGATGCACCGCCGGCCTGGCGGTCTTCCACGGGCACTTTGTTGCCCTCATCCAGGTTGACGCTGGAAGCACAGGCCCCCAACAGCAAGGCCGTCGCAACCGCCAACAGGCCGCTACGGGCCAACGAAACAGAATGTGCACGCATAGTCAGACTTTCGATCAGGCAACAAGGGACGCTTCGATCCGAGCGTCTTGGTGAATCACCGTGATGGTGGACGAACGGCTATGAGGCCGGGAGCAGTTCAGTGGTGCGGAGCGGATGGCCAGACCCTGCGCCCGCGCCCCTCACCGCCCGAAAGGCCCCCAAGCCGGTTCACGAATGTCGGCCCCACTGGAAGCCAACCGAGCCTTGATTTTACCGTCCAAGGTGGTGGTCATCAGAAGATCGCGACCGCCGGCGCGCGTGTTGTAGACCAGCAGCTTGCCGTTGGGTGCAAAACTGGGGCTCTGATCGTCGGTGGAATCGGTGATGGCCGCAGCAGGGCCACTGCCATCCAGGGGCTGCACCACCAGGCGATAGGCCCCACCCTGACGGCTGATGAAGGCCAAAAGCCGTCCATCAGGGCTGATGGCCGGGCTCAAGCTTTGCGAGCTGTTGAAGGTCACCCGCTCGGCTGCCCCCCCTTCGGCGTTCATGCGGTAGACCTGCGGGCTGCCGCCGCGGTCACTGACGAAGTACAGCATCCTGCCGTCAGGCGTGTACACGGGCTCGGTGTCGATGGCCGACGTTTGGGTCAGGCGTCTGAGGCCGCTGCCGTCTCGATTCAGGCTAAAGAGTTGCGAGCCGCCTTCCTGCGAAAGCGTCATGGCCAGGCGTTGGCCATCCGGTGACCAGGCCGGCGCGCTATTGCTGCCACGAAAGTTCGCCACCATGCGCCGCGAGCCCGTGGCCACGGACTGCACCCACACCACCGCCTTTTGCGACTCGAAGGACACATAGGCGATTTCCTTGCCGCCCGGCGCCCAGGCCGGCGAGATGATGGGCTCGTTGCTGTTCAGGGCGACCTGGGCGCCTTCGCCATCCGCATCGGCGATGCGCAGTTGGAAGTTGCGGCCCTGCTTGGTCACGTAACAGATCCGGGTAGAGAACACGCCCTTCTCGCCGGTCAGGCGCTCATAGATGTTGTCCGCGATGCGGTGGGCCACCAGACGCAGATCAGCGGCCACCACGGCTTCGCTGCCGCCGCCTTGGTCGGCCGCCTTGACCACATCCCACAGGCGATAGCGCACGTCGAACCGACCATCGGCCAGGCGCGTGACGGAGCCGCCCACCAAGGCATCCGCACCGCGGCCGCGCCACTCGGTCATGGGCGGAAGGCCGGTTTCCTCCACCACTTGGCCGGCCTCAATGCGGCGGAAAAAGCCGCTGCGCTCCAGGTCGGCCATGATGATGGCGCTGATGCTTTGGGGGGCGTTGTCTTCACCCTTGAATCGGGCCACTGCGATGGGCAGCTGTGTGGCACCAACGCCGCCGATTTCCACCCTGAACTGGGCCCAAGCCGGGCTGGGGCCTGCGGCCATCCATGCGGTTGCGGCTGAGGCAGCCACGAATCGGCGGCGCGTGAAGATGTTGCTGAAATCACTCATGCACCCAATTTTAGGTGGGGGGTGTCGCGATAATCGACCCGACCCTCAAACCCCTCATGACCGAGCCTACTTTTCAGGAAACAGCAGCCTCTGGCACGCCCACGC
>RFTU01000086.1 GCA_009923315.1 Betaproteobacteria bacterium | reverse complement strand
GGGCGACTCGCGGCCTTGCGCTGCTCGATCATCTGCGGCAAGCGGTGCAGCGTCTGCGGTCCGAACACCAGGTCCACATAGGGTGCGCGCTCGATGATGGCCGCGCCCTCCTGCGAGGCCACGCAACCACCCACGCCGATCAGCACGCCCTTTTCCTTGAGATGCTTGACCCGACCCAGGTCGCTGAACACCTTTTCCTGCGCCTTTTCGCGCACCGAGCAGGTGTTGAAGAGGATCAGGTCGGCCTGCTCCGGGTCATCCGTGGGCTCGTAGCCTTCGGCCGCGCGCAGCACATCGGCCATCTTGTCGGAATCGTATTCGTTCATCTGACACCCGAAGGTGCGGATGAAGACCTTGCGGCCCGCACCGTCGGCGGGCTTGGAGCTCTCGCTCATGGGGTTCTCCTGGCGGCGGGCATGGTGTGGATCCAGAGGCCGCAAAACCCTTGATTGTAGGCAGCCGGCGCTGGCGGCTGCTCAGGCCGTTGCGGGAGCCGGGCGCAGGAACTCAGCTGCCGGACCGGCGACCCAGGCGGTACTCGATTTCCCCCACGATGCCGCGGCGGAACAGCAGCACGCAGGCCACGAAGGTGGCGCCCATGATGATGGTCACCATGGAGCCCAGGCCGGAGAGGTAGTTCTGCAGGGCCGGGCCGAAGATCGTGCCCATGCCTCCGAGCAGCGTCATGAGCACGACTTCGCCGCTCATCTGCCAGCTCACGTCGGTCAGCGTAGCCAGCCCGAAGGCCAGGCTCTTGGTGGCGCCGGCCAGCCCCGCCAACGCCGCCGACAGGATGAAGGCCACCAGCTTGTAGCGGTCCACGTCATAGCCCAAGGACAGCGCGCGGGCTTCGTTCTCACGAATGGACTTGAGCACCTGGCCGAAGGGCGAGTGGATGATGCGGTAGATACCCAACAGGCCCAGCATGAAGACGGCAAACACCAGGTAGTACATGGTCCGGTCTGCGGTCAAGTCGACCACACCGAACAGCGCGCCGCGCGGAATGCTCTGGATGCCGTCTTCGGCGTAGGTGAAGGGCGCCTGCACGCAAATGAAATACACCATTTGCGCCAGCGCCAGCGTGACCATGGCGAAATAGATGCCCTGACGCCGCACGGCCAGCCAACCGGTGACCGCGCCCATGCCCGCGGCGCTGGCGGTGCCGGCCAGGATGGCCAGTTCGGGCGTGAGGCCCCACACCTTGGCGGCATGGCCCGACACATAAGCGGCAAAGCCGAAGAACATCGCGTGGCCGAAGGAGAGCAAACCGGTGAAGCCGATGAGCAAATTGAAGGCGCTGGCAAACAGGGCGAAGCACAGCACTTTCATCAGAAAGATGGGGTAGCCCACGAAGGGGGCCACCAAGCCGGCCACCAGCAGAACCACAAAGACGATGGCGGTGCGGCTCATGCTCACTTCTCCCGCCCGAACAGGCCCGCAGGCCGCACCATCAGGACGATGGCCATGATGATGAACACCACCGTGGTGGAGATTTCGGCATAGAAGACCTTGCTCAGGCCTTCGATCAGGCCCAGAGCCAGACCGGTGACGATGGAGCCCAGGATGGAGCCCATGCCGCCGATCACGACCACGGCAAACACGATGATGATGATGTTGGAGCCCATCAGGGGGCTGACTTGGTAGATGGGTGCGGCCATCACGCCGGCCAGGCCGGCAAGGCCCACACCGAAGGCATACGTCAGCGTCACCATGAGCGGGACATTGATGCCAAAGGCCTTCACCAAGTTGGGGTTCTCGGTGCCCGCGCGCAGGTAGGCACCCAACTTGGTCTTCTCGATCACGTACCAGGTGGTCAGACAGGTCAGCACCGCGGCCACGATCACCCAGGCGCGGTACTTGGGCAGGAACATGAAGCCCAGGTCGAAGGCACCCCTGAACACCTGGGGCAGCTCATAGGGCAGGCCTGAGGAGCCATAGGCCTCTCGGAAGACGCCTTCGAGCATCAGGGCCAGACCAAAGGTCAGCAGCAGGCCGTAGAGATGGTCCAGCCCCTGCAGCCATTGCAGCAGGAACTTCTCGATCAGCACCCCGATGAGGCCCACCGCCAGGGGCACCAACACCAGGGCCATCCAGTAGTTGATGCCGGCGTAATTCAGCAGCATCCAGGCGAAGAACGCCCCCACCATGTACAGGGCACCATGGGCGAAGTTGACGATGTTGAGCATGCCGAAGATCACGGCCAGGCCCAACGACAACAGCGCATAGAAGGATCCGTTGACCAGGCCCAGCATGAGTTGCCCCATGAAGGCCTGGATCGGTACGCCGAAGATCTCGTCCATGGTGTCCCGTATGGTGTGAAGTGCAGGCCGGGCTTACTTCTTGACGGCGGCGCACTTGCCGGCCGCCATCGACTGGAAGGCTTCCTCGCCCTTGACCGTGCCCTTCAGATCGTAATAGTCCCAAGGTGCCTTGGACGCCGAGGGAGCCTTGACCTGGAACAGGTACATGTCGTGCACCATGCGGCCATCTTCACGCAGCTTGCCGCCCTTGGCGAACATGTCGTTGATCGGCGTGTCCTGCATCCGCTTCATCACCGCAGCCGTGTCGTCCGTGCCGGCCGCCTGCACCGCCTTGAGGTAATGCATCGTGGCCGAATACACGGCGGCGTGGTTGGAGTTGGGCTTGCGGCCGTTCATCACCTTGCTGAACTTGTCAGCCCAGGCACGCGTTTCGTTGTTCAAGTCCCAGTACCAGCCTTCGGTCAGGTACAGGCCTTGCGCGGTGTTCAGGCCGATGGCGTGCACATCGGTGATCAACATCAGCAGGGCCGCCAGGTTCTGACGCTTGGTGATGCCAAATTCAGCAGCGGCCTTGATGGAGTTCACCGTGTCCCCGCCGGCGTTGGCCAGGCCCACGACCTTGGCACCCGAGGTTTGTGCCTGCAACAAGAAGGAGCTGAAGTCGTTGGTGGCCAGTGGGTGGCGAACCGCGCCATTCACGCGGCCACCGGCAGCCCTGACCACATCGCCCGTGTCCTTTTCCAGGGAGTGCCCAAAGGCATAGTCGGCGGTCAGGAAGAACCAGCTGTTGCCGCCGTCCTTCACCACGGCCTTGCCCACCACGTTGCCCAGTGCGATGGTGTCCATCAGGTAGTGGATGCCGGTGCCGGGGGCGCAGTCTTCATTGGTCAGGCGCGAGGTGGCCGCACCGGTGACGATGGTGATCTTGTTCTTCTCCTTGCCCAGGGCCTGCACGGCCAGCGCCACCGAGGAGTTCAGGTTCTCCACCGTCATGTCCACGCCCTCACGGTCGAACCACTGCTGGGTCACGTTCTTGGCGATGTCGGGCTTGTTCTGGTGGTCGGCGTTGACCACCTCGATGGGGCGACCGAACATGCGGCCGCCAAAGTCTTGCACCGCCAAGCGCGCCGCCGCCACGGCGCCAGGGCCGCCGTAGTCGGCGTAAAGGCCTGACATGTCGGTGAGCACGCCGATCTTCACGACATCGCCCGAGAGCTTGCCTTGTTGGGCGGTGCCCAGTACGGGGGTCAGGGCCAGAGCGGCCGCAGCGGCCAGGGTCTTGAGTTTCATGGTGGGTCTCCTGTGGTGTGGTCGCGTTGACAACGCGTGTTGGGATACAAGAAAGAAGAACGAATCGAGGGTGTCAGACCCCGAGCAGGTCGTGCAGCAACTCGGATTTTTCCGCCAACTCGGCCTTGTGCACCGTGGCCACGATCTGGCCGTGTTCGATGACATAGTGACGGTCGGCCAGCGGTGCGGCGAAACGGAAATTCTGCTCGACCAGAATGATCGTCAGGCCCTTGTCCTTGAGCGAGCGGATCACCCGGCCCAGGGTCTGCACGATCACGGGCGCCAGGCCCTCGGTGATCTCATCGAGCAGCAAGATCTTCGCGCCGGTGCGCAGAATGCGCGCCATGGCCAGCATCTGCTGCTCGCCCCCAGACAGCCGAGTGCCCTGGCTGTGGCGGCGCTCCTTGAGATTCGGGAACATCTCGTAGATCTCGTCAAGGCTCATGCCGCCATCGCCCACCAGGGGCGGCAGGAGCAGGTTCTCTTCGCAGGACAGCGAAGAGAAGATGCCGCGTTCTTCTGGGCAGTAGCCCAGGCCCAGCCGCGCGATGCGGTTGGTCGGCAGGTTGACCGTTTCCACGCCCGCGACCTCGATGGAGCCGCTGCGCTTGCCCACCAGGCCAAGGATGGACTTGATGGTGGTGGTGCGGCCTGCGCCGTTGCGGCCCAAGAGGGTGACCAGTTCGCCCTGCCGGACCTCGAAATCGATGCCGTGCAAGACGTGGGATTCGCCGTACCAGGCGTGCAGCCCGGATACCTTCAGCAGTATGGGGCTCACGCCGTGTCTCCTGCTCGGGGTGGGCGGTGGTGGCTCATCGTCATCGACGTGTTCAGGCTTGCGCGGAGCCCACATACGCTTCCAGCACCCGCGCGTCCTGCGATACCTGCGCGTAGGGGCCTTCGGCCAAGACCGAACCGCGGGCCAGCACCGTGATCGTGTCCGACAGGTTGGACACCACGTTCATGTTGTGCTCCACCATCAGCACGGTGCGGTTGGCCGCCACGCGGCGAATCAACTCGACCACGCGCCCCACATCTTCATGACCCATCCCTTGGGTGGGCTCGTCCAACAGCATCAATTCAGGATCCAACGCCAAGGTGGTGGCAATCTCCAGGGCACGCTTGCGGCCATAGGGCAACTCCACCGTCACCGAATCGGCAAAGCCGCCCAGGTCCACCTGCTCCAGCAGTTCCATGGCCCGGTCGTTGAGCCGGTACAGGGTGGCCTCCGACTTCCAGAAGTGATAGCTCGTGCCCAAGCCGCGCTGCAGGCCCACGCGAACGTTCTCCAACACCGTGAGGTGGGGGAACACGGCCGAGATCTGGAACGACCGCACCAGGCCATCGCGCGCCACTTCGGCGGCTTTGCGCGCGGTGATGTCCTGCCCCTTGTAGAGGATTTGCCCGCTGGTGGCGGGCAAGAACTTGGTCAGCAGGTTGAACACGGTGGTCTTGCCTGCGCCATTGGGCCCGATCAGCGCGTGGATGGTGCCCTTGCGAACCTTCAGGTTCACATCGTCAACGGCCACGAACCCCTTGAACTCCTTGGTCAGGTGGCGGGTTTCGAGGATGAGGTCGTCCATCATCAAGGGGCAGGCCGGTGGTGGCGTGAGGGCGTTGGCGCAGTCGAGCGTAGGGGCGCAGTGTAGGGATGAGTCGAATACCCGACGCTCCGGAAATCCCTTACTTTCCGGTCTCCTTCACGTTGAGCCGGCATTTCGGTGTTCCAAGCTTGTCAAGGCGGCCTTGACGCCGCGTGTACGCCGGGCACCAATGAAAAACGCCGCGACCCACAGGCCTGCGGCGTTCTTTGTTTTCTGGTGGCGCATCAGGGATTCGAACCCCGGACCTGCGGATTATGATTCCGTCGCTCTAACCGACTGAGCTAATGCGCCAGAACTCAGCATTATAACGGCTCGTCGCCACCTCACCGCCCATGTTCAGCTTCTTCCGCAAGCAGGCGCCGCCCGCTGCACCCGTTGGCGCGCCGCCCTCCGGCGACGCGCCAACGGCCTCGACTTCCCCGGCCGACCCGCCACCGGCGCAGGCCCGCGCGAGCTGGCTGCAGCGCCTGACCCAGGGGCTGCGCAAGACGGGCTCGTCCATGGCCACGGTCTTCACCGGCACGCGCATCGACGACGACCTGTATGAAGAGCTGGAATCTGCACTCCTGATGGCCGACGCCGGGGTCAAGGCCACGCAGCATCTGCTGGATGACCTCAAGCGTCGGGTGAAGGACGCCAAGGCCACCGACCCGGCGCAGGTCAAGGCCTTGTTGGCACAGGCCCTGACCGAATTGCTGCAGCCCCTGCAGCGTCCCTTGACCATCGGCGAGCAACAGCCCACGGTGATCATGGTCGTGGGCGTCAACGGGGCGGGCAAGACCACCTCCATCGGCAAGCTCACCCGGCACCTGGCCGAATCGGGGCAAACCGTGTTGTTGGCCGCAGGCGATACCTTCCGTGCTGCCGCGCGCGAACAGCTGGCCGCGTGGGCCCAGCGCAACGATGCGGCAGCGCGCCAGGCCGACGCCCGCATCGACATCGTCAGCCAGGAAGGCGCCGACCCCGGCGCGGTGTGCTTCGATGCCGTCACCGCCGGCCGCGCCCGCGGCAAGGATGTGGTGATCGTGGACACCGCAGGCCGCCTGCCCACGCAGTTGCATTTGATGGAAGAGCTCAAGAAGATCCAGCGCGTCATCGCCAAGGCGCAGGCCGGCGCGCCGCACGAGGTGTTGTTGGTGGTGGACGGCAACACAGGGCAGAACGCCTTGGCCCAGGTCAAGGCCTTCGATGAAGCCTTGGGCTTGACGGGGCTGGTGGTGACCAAACTCGACGGCACCGCCAAAGGCGGTGTGCTGGCCGCCATCGCCCTGTGGGGCCGCGAGCGTCGGGGCGCCAACGGCCAAGCGCAGGCGGTGCCGGTCTACTTCATCGGGGTGGGCGAGCAGCTCGAAGACCTCGAAACCTTCGAGGCCCGCGAGTTCGCGCAGGCGCTATTGGGCTGAGGTTTTCGGCGCTTGTTCACAGGCCCGCGGGGGGCGCACCGTGCTCAGCCCAAACCAGGGGGCATGAGGCCCTTCATGCCCTTCATGCCGCCGAGCTTCTTCATCATCTTCATCAGCCCGCCGCCCTGCATCTTCTTCATCATCTGCTGCATCTGTTCAAACTGGCCCAGCATGCGGTTGACTTCCTGAATCTGCACGCCCGCGCCCGCGGCGATGCGTCGCTTGCGGCTGGCCTTGGTCTTGCCATCGAGCAGCAGGGTCGGTTGTTTGCGCTCGCGTGCGGTCATCGAGCGGATGATGCCTTCCATGCGGCGGATGTCGCGCTCGGCTTTGTCCAGATCCGCCTGACCGGCCTTGGCCGCCATCTGGGCGGGCAACTTGTCCATCAGGCCCGAGAGCCCGCCCATGTTCTTCATCTGCGAAATCTGCAGCAGGAAGTCGTCGAGGTTGAAGCCGCCTCCGCCTTTGACCTTTTCGGCCAGCTTCTGCGCGCTGGCCATGTCCACACCCTTGGTGACCTCCTCCACCAAGGCCACGATGTCCCCCATGCCCAACACCCGGCCAGCGTGACGATCGGCGTCGAACACCTCCAGACCGTCGATCTTTTCCGAAACGCCGGCGAACTTGATGGGCGCACCGGTCACCTGGCGCACACTCAGCGCAGCGCCGCCGCGCGAATCGCCGTCCATCTTCGTGAGCACAATGCCGGTGAGCGGCAGCGCCTCCTTGAAGGCACGCGCTGTGTTCACCGCGTCCTGACCCTGCATCGCGTCGACGACGAACAGGGTTTCGATCGGATGCAGGGCCGTGTGCAGCTCGCGGATTTCGGCCATGAGCGCTTCATCGATGGCCAGGCGGCCGGCCGTGTCCACCAACAGCACGTCAAAGTAATGGCGTCTGGCGTGGTCCAGGGCAGCCAAGACGATCTCGCGCGGCCGCTGTTGTGCTTCAGAGGCAAACCACTGGGCACCGGCTTGCAGGGTGACGGTGCGCAGTTGCTCGATGGCCGCTGGGCGGTACACGTCGGCCGAGACGGTCAGCACCTTCTTCTTGCGCTTGTCGATCAGGTGTTTGGCCAGCTTGGCGGTGGTGGTGGTCTTGCCCGCGCCCTGCAGGCCAGCCATCAAGATCACCGCAGGCGGCTGCGCCGCCAGGTTGAGGTCGGCCACCCCTTGGCCCATGGTGGCCGCGAGTTCCTGGTGCACGATGCCCACCAGGGCTTGGCCGGGGTTCAGTGAGCCCACCACCTCCTGGCCCAGGGCCTTGTCCTTCACGCGTGCAATGAATTCGCGCACCACCGGCAAGGCCACATCGGCCTCGAGCAAGGCCATGCGAACCTCGCGCAGCATGTCCTGCACATTCGATTCGGTGATGCGCGCCTGTCCGCGCATGGTCTTGACGAGCTGCGACAGGCGGTCAGTGAGGGCAGAGGCCATGATCAGGGTTGGGGTTCGGCCGGCACAGGGGACCGTACACTTTGGAAATGAGTGTATCGGTTGGCCCCGAAGCCCTGCTGGCGCTGTTGGCCTGTGTGGCCTATGGCTTGGCTACCCTGCGCGGGCGGGAGGTGGCGCGCTTGCCCTCAGCGGCCTTGGTGGCGGGCTGGCTGCTCCATGGCGCGGCGTTGGCCGTGGATGTGTCGGGTTGGGGCACCGAAGGCGGTGCGCGGTTCGGTTTCGCACCGGCGCTGTCCGGTGCCGTCTGGTTGGTGCTGGCGGTGCACGCGGTCGAAAGCCGGTTCGTACCCTTGCCGGGCGTGCGCCGCGCCTTGGCCGCCATGGGCGTGGTGGTCTCGGGCCTGCTCATCTTCTTCCCGGGCGAAGTGGCGCTGAAGGTCACCTCGCCCCTGATGCCGCTGCACCTGCTGCTGGGCATTGCCTCGTACGGCCTGTTTGGTGCGGCCGTCATCCATGGCGTCATGCTGGATTCGGCTGAGCGCGCCCTGCGGCGCAAGCCCGGCGCAGCCCTACCCGTGTCACCGGGCGCCACCGGAGCGGCCACGGGGTCGGCGCCCACCCTGTTCGGCCTGCCGCTCATGCGCCTGGAGCGATTGACCTTCCGCTTCGTCGAAGCGGGCTTTGTGGTGCTCAGTCTGGCGCTGCTCATCGGCTGGCTGGCCAGCCTCCTGGGGCAGGCCGCCTGGCGCTGGGACCACAAGACCGTGTTTTCCTTGCTGGGTTGGGCCACGTTCGCCGCCTTGATCGCCGGCCGTCACCTCAAGGGCTGGCGCGGGCGGCGGGCCACGCGCTGGCTCTATGCGGGCGCCGGCCTCCTCGTCCTGGCCTACATCGGCTCGCGTTTCGTGGCCGAGGTCGTGCTCAACCGGACAGCGCTTGCATGATGAAGTGGCTGCTGCTGGGGGTGGTGATCGTGGCCGTGCTGTGGTGGCTGGGCCGCGGCAGGCGTGCCCACGGCGGCGCAAAACCGGACCCCGCATCCACCCCAAGCCCTGGATCGCCGAACCCGTCCGCCGGCCAACGGGCCCCGTCGGCGCAGCCTGAGCCCATGGTCGCCTGCGCCCACTGCGGCGTGCTGCTGCCGCGGTCCGATGCTGTGGCCGATGGCGATGCAGGTGGCGATGCAGGCGGCGAACCCGGTGGCGTCACCGGTGGCCACGCCGATGGCCAAACCAAGCCGACGGCCACCAGACCGTTCTATTGCAGCCAGGCGCACCGCCGCGCAGGACCGGGCCGCGCCTGAGCGCGGCGCTGCGCAGCCCGCCCGGGCGCGAGCGCAACCCGGGCCCCGGACGCCGAAGGCCCACGGTTGAAACAACGCCAGGTGAGTTGTCACTTCGCGGCCCGACCGCAGCCGGCAGCGAGGGGAGATCCGGCGGCCGAGTCCACTGGGGATTTCCATCAGGCATACACTAGGGATAGTGTCTTGAGCAGTCGGGGCCCACTAGATATAGTGGGTCATCCCCTCCACCCTGAAGTACCGCCGCAGCCCCCGTGCTGCGGCCTGTTCCCACCCCTCGGGCCCACCCAAACC
>RFTU01000085.1 GCA_009923315.1 Betaproteobacteria bacterium | reverse complement strand
AATGCGGCAACTCGTCATTGTAGGCCGTGGCTCGCCGTCCGCCTGGAAGATGTCTGTGCTGGACCCTCAACCCCGATTCATCCTGGTGGAAACCAGCCACCCCGGCAATGTGGGCGCAGCCGCTCGCGCCCTCAAGGTCATGGGTTTTGGCGATCTGGTGCTGGTGCGGCCACGGTTGCCCGATGTGTTGTCGCTGGAGGAAACGGTGGCGATGGCCAGCGGAGCGGCCGATGTCCTGACCCGTGCGCGGGTGGTGGATGAGATCGAAGACGCGCTGGAAGGCGTGCATCATCTCTGCGCCACCGCCATGACGCCTCGTGACTTCGGCCCACCCACGGCCTCCCCCCGTTCGCACTTCGAGGGCCTGCGCAGGCGCTACGCGGACACGCCGCCGGGCGAGAGCCACGGGAATCCGCCGGCCGCAGATCGGGTTGGTGCCCCGCGTCTGGCCTTGCTGTTTGGCGGCGAGCGCTATGGCTTGTCCAACGAAGACGTCTACCGGGCCCATGTGTGCCTGAGCATCCCGACCCACCCCGACTACGGCTCACTGAATCTGGCGCAGGCGGTGCAACTCATGGCCTACGAATACCGGCAGGCCCTGGGGGGCTTCGAGGTCCAAGCGCGCACCGACCCAGTCCAATGGGCCGACGCCGCGGCCGTGGCCGGCGCTTTGCGCCATTGGCAGCAGGTGCTGGAGGGCATCGGTTTTCTCGACCCTCAGGCCCCCAAGAAGCTCATGCCGCGCCTTCAGCAACTGCTCAACCGCGCGCCTTGGGCCCAGGAAGAGGTGCACATCCTGCGCGGCATGGCACGCGCCGTGGAGCGCGCGGCTGGGCTTGGGCCGCGCGCTGCCACGCCAAGCGCCCCCGACTCACCTGATCTTCCGCCGCGCACTACACTGGACTGATGTTTGAACGTCTGCGAGAAGACATCGCTTGCATTCGTGAGCGCGACCCCGCTGCCCGCTCATCCTGGGAGGTGCTCACCTGCTACCCTGGTTTGCACGCATTGGTTTTCCACCGCTGGGCGCACGCCTGTTGGGTGATCGAGCTCAAGTGGCTCGGTCGGTTCATTTCACAAATGGCGCGTCTGGTGACCGGCATCGAGATTCACCCCGGCGCCACGATTGGCCGGCGGGTGTTCATCGACCATGGCATGGGTGTGGTGGTGGGCGAAACCGCTGAGATTGGTGACGACTGCACCATCTACCAAGGCGTCACCTTGGGTGGCACATCACTGAGCCGCGGCGCCAAGCGCCACCCCACACTGGGCAAGGGCGTCATCGTGGGCGCCAACTCCCAAGTGCTGGGCGGCTTCACCGTGGGGGATGGTGCCCGCATTGGCAGCAGCGCCGTGGTGGTCAAGGCCGTGCCGCCGGGCGCCACCGCCGTGGGCAACCCGGCGCGCATCATCCAGGCCGAAGCGGACACGCTGCGCGAAGCCGCCGCGGCCCGGATGGGCTTTTCCGCCTATGGCATCACTCAGGGTGACGACCCGGTCTCACAGGCCCTGCGCAGTCTGATCGACAACGCAGCGGGCCACGAACACCAGATTGCCTTGCTGTGGGCTGCCATCGAAAGGCTCGCTGCCCAAAACCGGCAAATCCCGCTGGAGCCCTGTGTTCCTCAAGACGCGGCCACGCAGGAAACCTTCGACGCCGAGGGCTTGCGCCGCAAGGTCACCTAGGCCGCGCCGGCCAGCCGCTCGCACGGGTGCCTTACCGAACCCGGACCGCTGACTTGGGTCTGAAGGCCTTGCACACGGCCTCATCGGTCTCGATGTAAGGCCCACCGATCAGGTCGATGCAGTACGGCACGGCGGCAAAGATCCCGTGCACCGGGGGTTGCGCCTGGGGCAGGCCTTCCAAGGTCTCGGCGATCGACTTGGGTTGACCCGGCAAGTTGATGATCAGCGCCTGGCCGCGGATGACCGCCACCTGGCGCGACAGGATGGCCGTGGGTACGAAGCGCAGGCTGATTTGGCGCATCTGTTCGCCAAAACCCGGCATCTCCCTGTCTGCCACGTCCAGGGTGGCTTGCGGTGTCACGTCTCGCCGCGCGGGGCCGGTGCCGCCGGTGGTCAGCACCAGGTCGCAGTGCGCATCGTCCACCAAGGAACGCAGCGTGGCCGAGATGATCTCGCGTTCATCGGGAATCAGCCGGGGTTCCCAGGCGATCGGGTTGCGCAGCGTGCGCTTCAGCCAATCCTGAAGGGCCGGCAGACCCTTGTCTTCATACACACCGCTGGAGGCCCTGTCGCTGATGGATACGATGCCGATGCGCACCGCTTCTAGGTCGTGTTGATCGCTCATGTTCGCTATCGTTTGTCGAGGGCGGTGCCATCACTGGGGCTGCCGAGCGGCCGGTGGCTTGGGCCGGCTCGGCTCAGGTCACCACATAGGGTTTGATGAACTGAAACAAGTCCCGCCAGGCCCGCCCATGCCGCTGCTCAGGCGGCAGGGCCGCCTCCTTGCGAGCGGCGCGAATGAGGCTGCGCAACTGTTGCGCGTCACAGTCGGGATGCTCGGCCATGAAGCGGGTCAAGGCCGCATCATCGCCCACCAACGCCAGGCGCAGCGCTTCGGTCTGGTGCAGCGCCAAGGTCTGCTGGGCTGAGCCCAGCTGGGCTTGCGCCACGGCCTGTGCCAGAGGCTCGATGTCGGCATGGCGCATCAGCTTGCCCACATACTGCCGCTGTCGGCGCAGGCCTTCGTGGCTGCGGGTGCGGCGCAACTCGGCGATGGCATCACGCAGGATCTCATCCATCGGCAGCGCGGCCAGGCGCTCTGGCGCCATGGCAGCCAGCGCGTCGCCCAGGGTCTGCATATCGTGCGCGGTCTTCTTCAGGGCCGTCTTGCTGGGGCGCTCTTCGCCCCGATCACCCTCGTGACCCCCATCGTCCCCGGGCTCGCCAGCTTGCCATCCCGGGCGGTGCCTTCCATCGTGCTGACCGAGATGCACGCGACCCGGTGCCGCCATGGCCTGGCGGGGCTGACGGCGCTCAGACTGGTCGGGGCCGCGCCCGAGGGCAGTCAAGGCGGCAGCGGCGTCTAGGGCTTTGGAACGGCGGGCACACATAAGGGGTGGCTATGATAGTCCGATGCCCTCCTCACACGACTCCCACGCCCCCGCGGGCTTCAGTTTCAGCCCGGAGCAATTTCAGCAACTGGTCGACGACACCCTGGCCATCGCCCGCCATCGGGGAGCCACCGATGCGGCCGTGGCCGTCAGCGAAGGCATCGGTCTATCGGTTTCGGTGCGCAAGGGGGAGGTGGAAAACGTTGAGCGCAACCGTGACAAATCCATCGGCGTGACCGTCTTCATGGGTCAACGCCGCGGCCATGCCAGCACCTCGGATTTCTCGCGGTCTTCCCTTGAACAAACGGTTCAGGCCGCCTACGACATCGCACGCTACACCGCAGCAGACCCTGCTGCCGGACTGCCCGATCCGCAGGACTTGGTCACGCCCGAGCAGGCCCACCGCGACCTGAACCTTCACCACCCCTGGGCCATCGATGCGGCCGCTGCGGCTGAGCTCGCGCGGCAGGCTGAAGAAGCCGCGCTGCAGACCGACCGCCGCATCACCAACAGTGAAGGAGCGGGTGTCAGCGCCCAGCAGGGCCACTTTTTCGCTGGCAACAGCCGGGGCTTTCGTGGTGGTTATGCCAGCTCGCGCCACTCCCTGTCCGTGGCCCCCATCGCCGGCAAGGGCCAGAACATGCAGCGTGACTACTGGTACACGTCGGAGCGAGACCCTGCCGACCTGGCCAACCCGGCTGTGGTGGGGCGCTATGCCGCGCAACGCTCCCTGGCCCGACTCCACAGCCGCAAGATCCCCACTTGCGAGGTGCCGGTGCTGTTTGAGTCACCACTGGCCGCGGGCCTGTTGGGAGCCTATGTGCAGGCCACCAGCGGCGGCGCCCTGTATCGCAAGGCCAGCTTCCTGTTGGACAGCCTGGGCCAGCGCGTCATGGCCCCGCACCTTCAGATCGAAGAAGACCCCTTCATTCTCAAGGGCAAGGGCAGTGCCCCCTTCGATGATGAAGGCGTTGGCACGCAGGCGCGGACCATCCTCAAAGACGGTGTGGTGCAGACCTATTTTCTGTCCAGCTACTCGGCCCGCAAGCTTGGCTTGCGCACCACCGGCCACGCTGGCGGCTCGCACAACCTGCGCCTGAGCAGCACGCTCACCCGCTCAGGCGACGACCTGCCGGCGATGTTGCGCAAGTTGCACCGAGGCCTATTCGTGGTGGAACTCATCGGGCAGGGCGTCAACTATGTGACGGGCGACTATTCCCGGGGCGCAGCCGGTTTCTGGGTGGAAAACGGCCAGATTGCCTATCCGGTGCACGAGGTGACCATCGCCGGTCAACTGCAGCAGATGTTCAAGGGCATCGTGGCCGTGGGTGCGGACCGATACACCACCGGCAGCAAGACCGTCGGCTCCATCTTGATCGATCGCATGAAGGTCGCCGGCGCCTGATGGCGCGCCGTTGCTCGCGCTGGGTCAGGGGCACCCCACCGCGCCCGGCGACGACCCTCCTGTACCAAGGGAGTTCCCTGGGGGAATCCCCTGCGCGTCCACGGCAAACGTCACCGTAAACTGCGTTTTGCAGTTTTTTCCACTTCCCCACCCAAGGAGAAAAATCATGGAACGTCGTTCCTTCGTGCAGGGCGCCGGCCTTGCCGGCATCCTGGCCGCCGGTGCTGCTCCGGCCATCACGCATGCCCAGCAGAACCTGCGGTGGCGCCTGACGTCAGGCTTCCCCAAGCCGCTGGACACCATCTATGGTGCGGCTGAAGTGTTCGCCAAGAAGGTCGGTGAGATGACCGGCGGCAGGTTCCAGATCTCTGTGCACGCAGCAGCTGAAATCGTGCCCATGCCGGGCCTGGTGGACGCTGTGCAGAACGGCACCGTGGAAATGGGCCACACCGCACCGTATTACTACTTCGGCAAGGACGAGGCCTTCGCTCTGGGTTGTGCCATCCCCTTCGGTCTGAACAGCCGCCAGATGAGCGCCTGGGCCTATGAGGGCAACGGCCTGAGGCTCATGCGCGAGTTCTATCGCAACTACAACATCATGAGCTTCCCGGGTGGCAACACCGGCGCCCAGATGGGTGGCTGGTTCCGCAAGGAAATCAAGTCTGCGGCCGACTTCAAGGGTCTGAAGTTCCGCATCGGCGGCTTCGCCGGTCGCGTGATGGAGCGCATGGGCGTGGTGCCGCAGAACATCCCGGGCGGCGAAATCTACCAAGCCCTGGAGAAGGGTACCGTGGATGCTGCCGAGTGGGTCGGCCCCTACGACGACCAGAAGCTGGGCTTCAACAAGGTTGCGCCCAACTACTATTACCCCGGCTTCTGGGAAGGCGGCCCGCAGTTGGATTTCTATGTCAACACCAAGGCCTACGACAGCCTCACGCCGGAGTACAAGGCCATCATCGAATCCGCTGCGGCCTACGCCCACGTGGACATGCAGGCCAAGTACGACGCCCGCAACCCGGTGGCGCTCAAGCAGTTGGTGGGCAGCGGCACCAAGCTGTTCCGTTTCCCCAAGGACGTGATGGAAACCGCCTTCAAGGAAGCCCACGCCCTGTACAGCGAGGTGTCTGCCAGGAACCCCAACTTCAAGAAGATCTACGAGGACTACGCTCGGTTCCGCACGGACCAAAACCTGTGGTTCCGCTTCGCCGAAGCCGGCTTCGACGACTTCATGCAGGCGCAGAAGCTGTAAGCGCGCCATCCGCCGCGGGCCGGCCTTGGCCGGTCGGCGGCTCGGACAGACCGTTCAAACAAAAGGCCCATGGTGCTGCACCATGGGCCTTTTTGTTTGGGGGCGTGATCGACGCTACCCTGAAGCCAACTGCCGGGCTGCCTACTTCCTGAAAACGGCCATCGGGTCCTCTTCCTTCTGGTCCTTGGTCTCTTCCTCGCGCCCGCCGCCCATCTGCATGAGCTGCTCCGTGGCCTGGTTCATGTCCACCTCCACCTTCTTGTCCAGGAAGGTCGTGACGGTTTCCGGCACGAATATGACGATCACCACCAGGATGAGTTGCATCACCACCCAGGGTATGGCGCCCAGGTAGATGTCGTTGCTCTCCACCTTGCGCGGCAGGGAGCCGTTCTTGAACAGCGAATCCGAGATCCCGCGCAGGTAGAACAGCGCAAAGCCGAAGGGCGGGTGCATGAAGCTGGTCTGCATGTTCACGCACAGCAGCACACCGAACCAGATCAGGTCGATGCCCAGCTTGTCGGCCACCGGGCCCAGCAGCGGCAGGATGATGAAAGCGATCTCGAAGAAGTCGAGGAAGAAGGCCAGGAAGAAGATGAAGATGTTGACGACGATCAGAAAGCCCGTCTGTCCGCCGGGCAGCCCCGAGAGAAGGTGCTCGATCCAGATGCCGCCATCCACGCCCTGGAATACCAGGGAGAACACGCGGGAGCCGATGAGGATGAACACCACCATGGCGGTGATGCGCATGGTGCCGATCATGGCCTCCTTGGTCAGTTCCCAGTTCAGCCGTCGATGCATCGCCGCCAGCACGAAGGCGCCCACCGCCCCCATGGCGCCGGCCTCAGTGGGCGTGCAGATCGCGGTGTTGATGCCCGGCAAGCCGCCCATGCTGCCCAACACGGCGAAGATCAAAACCGCGGAGGGGATGATGCCGCGCAGGCACTTCAGCCACAGTTGTGTCCCGCTCATGGTGCGGGCCTCCTTGGGCACGCCCGGGACCCAATCGGGGCGCACGCGCGTGAGCAGGAAGGTATAAAGCGCGAAGATCAGCACCTGCAGGATCGACGGGCCCCAGGCGCCCTTGTACATGTCACCCACGCTCTTGCCCAACTGGTCGGCCATCACCACCAGCACCAACGAGGGCGGCACCAGCTGCGTGATCGTGCCCGAGGCCGCCAGCACGCCTGTGGCGTAGCGCATGTTGTAGCCGTAGCGCATCATCACCGGCAGCGAGATCATGGCCATGGCGATCACCTGGCCGGCCACCGTGCCCGTGATGGCCCCCAGGATGAAGCCCACGATGATCACCGAGTAGCCCAGGCCGCCTTTCATGGGGCCGAAGAGCTGGCCCATGGAGTCGAGCATGTCCTCGGCCAGGCCGCACTTCTCCAGGATGGTGCCCATCATGGTGAAGAAGGGGATGGCCAGCAGGAGGTCGTTGGACAGGATGCCGAACACATTGAGCGGCAGCGCGCTCATGAATTCTGGCTTGAACCAGCCCATCTCCACCGCGAAGAATCCGCAGGCCAAGCCCAGCGCGGACAGCGAAAAGGCCACCGGGAAACCGATCAGCAGGACCAGGATCAGCCCGACGAACATCATCGGGGCGAAGCTCTGCATTTCGATCATTGCAGCGGCCTTTCGTAGTGGAACTCGCCTTCGTACTTGTGGGCCAGCCACAGGGCGCGCTTGATGGCCTCGGAGATGCCCTGCAGCAGCACCAGAGTGAAGCCAAGGGGCAGCATCAACATGGCGGGCCAACGGATCAGGCCGCCCGCGTTGCTGGACACTTCACCGCTCACGTACATCTTCATGAACAGCGGCCACGAGAACCAGATCATGGCCACCATCACCGGCATGAGGAACACGCACAGGCCCACCAGGTCCAGGATGGCCTGACCCTTGCCCGTCAGTCGGCCGTACAGCAGATCCACCCGCACGTGCTCATTGACGCGCAGCACCTGGGCTGCACCCAACATCACGCAGGCGGCGAACAGGTACCACTGGATTTCCAGGAAGGCGTTGGAGCTGTAGTCGGCCAGGTAGCGCACCAGGGCATTGGCCGCGCTGATGAAGCACGACAGAAACACGGCCCATTTGGCCAGCCCGCCGAACCGGTCGGTGAGGCCGTCGATGGCCTTGGTGATGCCCAGCAAGAGGTTCACGCATGCTCCCCAGCGCGCGCCGGCAGATCGTCGCCTGCCAGGCAGCGCTTCGTTTCCCGCAAAAGGCGAACCCCTGGGGCCGCGCCTTCGATTCATCACACCCGATACACGGCTGCGGCGTTGGACCGCGTGTACCGGTGAAAAAGCGCGTCAACCACTCACGCGCAACGCGAATTTTAGTCGGCCGATGGGGGTCAGCTGCGTGTGGCCGCTACGTACAGGCGGCTCGAGCGAGCGCCCGAGCGGCAGAAGGCCAGGATCGGGCGCGGCGACTCCGCCAGCAGCTTGCCGAAGGCGGCGATCTCTTCGGCCGTTTGGTAGCCACCTTGCACCGGCAGGAACACGTAGTGGAGCCCGGCCGCCTTGGCCGCGGCCTCGATGGACGCGTTGGTGGGCTGCTCGGGGCCCTCTTCGTAGTCGGGGCGGTTGTTGATCACCGTCTTGAAACCCTGACGGGCGGCCTCGGCCATGGCCTCGGGGGTCAATTGCGGGGCCACGCACACATCAGGGGCCACGGCATGAAGGGGCAGCAGATCGTTGTCCATGGGATTGCTCGGTTGAATCAGGGTAGGGGGTGTGAGCTTGGGCCAAGGGTTTTCAGATTCGGGTCACTGCCCCGGTGCACCCGTTCGGCGCTGCTGCCTCAGCCGGCCAGCGCGGCCTTGATCAGTGCCGATACCTGTGCCATGTCGGCCTTTCCAGCCAGCCTTTGCTTGGCGGCGCCCATGGCCTTGCCCATGTCGCCCGGCCCGGCCGCGCCAATATGGGCCAAAAGGGACTTCACTTCGGCGGCCAACTCATCGGCACTCAATCGGGCCGGCAGGTAGGCCTGCAGCACCGCCACCTCGGCCCCTTCCTTCTCGACCAGGTCGGTGCGCCCCGCTTGCTCGAAGGCGGCTATCGAATCGCGTCGCTGCTTGATCAGCTTGTCGACCACGGCGACCACGGCCCCATCGTCGAGCGTGATGCGCTCGTCCACTTCCTTTTGCTTGATCGCGGCCAGCAACATGCGGATCGTGGACAGACGATCAGCCTGCTTGGCCTTCATGGCCGACTTCATGTCGTCGGTGATGCGGTCTTTCAGGGTGGCGGCGCTGGGGGTCGACATTCGTTGGGCTCCAAAGACAAAGCCCGCGGGCGAAAAACGCCGAGCGGGCCTGGTCGCGTGGGCGAGGCGGAATCAGTACAGCTTCTTGGGCAGCTGCATGCTGCGCACACGCTTGTAGTGACGCTTGACCGCGGCGGCCTTCTTGCGCTTGCGCTCGGCCGTGGGCTTTTCATAGAACTCACGGGCCCGCAAGTCGGTCAGCAGGCCGAGCTTCTCAATGGTGCGCTTGAAGCGGCGCAGGGCCACGTCGAAGGGCTCGTTTTCTTTGACTCGGATCGTCGTCATGGGGCAGGCTGGGCTCTAGGTTTGAACGGATGACCAAGGAATGGGGCGAGGTTCCTCAACGGCCCATTCAGGAAAGCCTATGAGTGTAGCAGAACTTCGGGTTTTCTCCACAGGGCCCCTGGCGGGTCGGGGCGCTCCGGGCATCGGCTGGGATCAGGCGCCGAGCGCGCGCATCAGCATGTAGGCCGCCAGCCCATAAAGCAAGCACGCGAACACCCGCTTGAGCTGCTTGACATTCAAGGCGTGCGCGGCGCGCGCGCCCAGGGGCGCCACCGCCACGCTGCCGGTGGCGATCACCGCCAGGGCCGGCAGGTACAGCACGCCGAAGGCGCCGGGCAGTGCACGGCGTTTCCCAGGGCGCATCGCAACA
>RFTU01000084.1 GCA_009923315.1 Betaproteobacteria bacterium | reverse complement strand
AGCGGGGACGTTGTCAGCATGCGGTGTGGAATTCGTCTCAAATACGGGTTCGACCACTTCTCGTTCACAGGAGCAACCATGATCAGCTTGTCGCCGTCGCGCACCCTGCGCGCCCTGATGGCCTGCGCCGTCCTGTTGTGGGGGATTGTCAGTCATGCGCAGACGGTGTTTCGCGTCACCACCATCCCAGAGGAGGCGGCTACCGAACAGATGCGCAAGTTCACGCCAATGGCCACCTACCTGGAACAAAAGCTGGGCGTGAAGGTCGAGTTCACGCCGGTCAACGACTACCCGGCTGCGGTGGAAGCCCTGGTCAACAAGAAGGTGGACCTGGTCTGGTTCGGTGGGTTCACCCACGTGCAGGCCAACCTGCGCAGCGGCGGCAAGATCGTGCCCCTGGCGCAGCGAGAAGAAGACACGAAGTTTCAGTCGGTGTTCATCGCCAAGACCAACTCCGGCATCAAGTCCCTGGCGGACATGAAGGGCAAGCAGATCTCCTTCGGTTCGCAGAGCAGCACCTCCGGCCATCTGATGCCGCGCAGCTTCCTGCTGCAGTCTGGCATCTCGCCCGAGAAGGACTTCCGGCGCGTGGCCTACAGCGGCGCGCATGACGCCACCATTGCCTCGGTGGTCAGCGGCAAGGTGGATGCTGCCGCCCTGGACATCACGGTGTGGCGCAAGTTTGTTTCCGAGAACAAGGTGGACACCAAGGATGTCGACGTGTTCTACACCACTCCCCCCTACTTCAACTACAACTGGTCGGTGCACGCCGACATGCCGACGGCGCTGCAGGAGCGCGTGAAGAAGGCCCTGCTGGACCTGAACCCGGCCGACGCGGCGCAGGCGGAGATTCTCAGGCTCAACCGGGCCACGCGCTACGTACCCACCACGCCAGAGAATTACAAGGGGCTTGAGGCGGCCGCGCGCAGCGCGGGCCTGCTCTGAGGCCTTGAAGTGAGCGATCGGCATTCCGCGGGTTCAAGCCCGCAAGGCCTGGGTTCAAACGGGCAGCACCTGCATCGGCCGGGCATGGACGTGTGGCTGCAGCGGATTTCAGCGCGCCACCCGGCGTCTGTGGTCGGCGCTGCGCCTGCGCTGTCGGACGTCGATTTGCGCATCGCCGGTGGCGAGCAGGTGGCGGTGATCGGGCCTTCGGGTGCGGGCAAGACGACCTTGCTGCAGGTGATGTCGGTGGCGCTGGCGCCCAGCGTGGGTGGTCTGCGCCTGGACGGAACCGACCCCTGGGACTTGAGCCACCGGCAGCGCCAAAGCCTGCGCGGTCGCTTGTTCCTCGCTCCTCAAGTCCCGCCGCTGCCGCCGCGCCAAAGGGTGGTGACCGCCGTATTGGCCGGGCAGTTGCCGGCCTTGTCGCTGTGGGCCAGCCTGCGCTCGCTCTTCTACCCCCGGGACATTGCGGCGGCCTTCGAGGCGCTGGAGGCCTTTGACCTGGGCGACAAGCTGTTCGAGCGGGTGGATCGCCTGTCCGGTGGCGAGCGCCAACGCGTGGGGCTGGCGCGCGCCCTGGTGTCACCCGGGTCGTTGTGGTTGATCGATGAGCCACTGTCCGCTTTGGACCCCGCGCGCGCGCACCAGGCGGTCCGAACGCTCGTGGGGCGCACCCAGGCGGCCGGTATCACCCTGGTGGCCACTTTGCACCAGGTGGATGTGGCGTTGGCGAACTTCCCGCGCGTGATCGGCATGCGCGAAGGCCGCGTCATGTTCGATCTGCCGGCTGCGCAGGTGAGCCGCGAGCGGCTGCATCAGCTGTACAGCCAGTTCGAGCATGAACTGCGCGGCGATGCGGCGGCGCCCTTGCAAGAGCAGGCGCCTGAACCCGCCGCGCCGGTGGTGATGCATTGCCGATGAGTGCGGCGCTGAACTCCCCGCTGAGGTCCGCGCCCGAGCGCGATCCTGCCTGGATGGGGCGTGTGGCCGGGATGGTCACGGTGCTGGTGCTCCTGTGGCCCTTGGGTGTGGCCACCGAGTTCCGGCCCTGGGTCTTGTTCGAGCCGGGCAATCTGAAGGTGACCGGACAGTTCCTGTCGACCTTTTATCCCTTGGCGCATTCGGGTGAGTTTTTGCAGATGGTGGCCCGTGAGACTTGGCGCACCGTGGCCATGGCCACAGCAGGGGTCACGTTGGCCTTGGTGCTGGCCGTGCCCTTGAGCCTGATCAGCACGCGTGTGTTGTCGGTGTCGGCACTCAGTGGGCGCATGGCCGCGTTGCCGGCCGTGGTGCGCACGCTGGCGCGGTGGGTGCTGATCGTGTTGCGCTCCATACCCGAACTCGTGTGGGCGCTGGTGTTCGTGCGCGTGGTGGGCTTGGGGCCTACGGCTGGCGTGCTGGCCATTGCCCTGACCTACGGTGGCATGCTGGGCAAGGTCTATGGCGAAATCCTTGAAAGTGGCGAGGCGCACGCGACGCAGACCTTGCTGCGCAACGGCAGCGGTCGTCTGCAGGCTTTCTTCTGGGGTCTCTTGCCCACCAACGCCGGGGAGCTGACTTCCTACACCGTCTACCGCTGGGAATGTGCCATTCGCTCCTCCGTGGTCTTGGGTTTTGTGGGGGCTGGCGGCTTGGGCCAACAACTGGACAACTCCATGAAGATGTTCAACGGCGGTGAAGTGGCCAGCATGCTGCTGGTGTTTGTCGTCCTGGTGGCCATGGCCGACCGCGCCAGCGCCTGGTTGCGCAAGGTCTTGGCCTGAGGTGAGGGGGCACAGCATGAACCAGGTCAGCCGAGACGCCGCCAACCAGCCCTACCGCTTGCCGCCGCCCCTGTTCAGCGCGCGGTGCACGGCCTGTTGGTTCAGCTTGGGGCTGTTTGTCCTGGTGGTGGCCAGTTTCTGGTCCCTAGACCTGCAGTGGCGCCAGTTCCTGTCGATGCAAGCCCTGCGCAGCATGGGCCGCTTCGTGGCCGAATTCTTCCCGCCCGACATATCGCCCGTGTTCTTGCACAAGCTGTGGGTGGGCACTTGGGAAACGCTGGCGATGTCGGTTCTGGGCACCGCACTGGCTGCGCTGGTGGGTTTGGCCCTGGCCATCCCTGCCAGCCGCCTGCACGATGAGGACCGAGCCCCGCTGCGGGCCGCGACGCGTTGGCTGCTCAACGCCTTGCGCTCCATACCCGAGTTGGTGTGGGCGGCCTTGCTGCTGATCTCGGCTGGCCTGGGGCCCTTTGCCGGCACCTTGGCCCTGGCCTTCCACACCGCCGGTGTGCTGGGCCGCTTGTTCGCCGAGGCCATCGAGAACGCGCCGCCCGGGCCGGGTGAGGCCTTGCGGCGCCATGGTGTGGGACGTTTGGCGGTGGTGGCCTATGCCACGCTGCCACAGGTGCTGCCGCAGTTGATGAGCTACATCCTGTACCGATGGGAGAACAATATTCGGGCCGCGGCGGTGCTGGGGGTGGTCGGCGCCGGCGGTTTAGGGCAATTGCTGGCCTTCCACATGGGCCTGTTTCAGATGGGCAAGACCGCCAGCATCCTGGCGGCCATGATGCTGATGGTGGCCCTGGTCGATGGCCTGAGCCATGTCCTGCGGCGGTGGCTCACGCGATGAGCCTTTTCGGAAGGGGCCGCGGCTGAAGATGGTGCCTCCGACAGGAATCGAACCTGTATCTAGCGCTTAGGAGGCGCTCGTTCTATCCATTGAACTACGGTGGCCAAGCCCCAGTTTATTCGAGGTGCAGGACACAGCTGTCGCCGCTGGCGTCGCGCCACACGCGAACCCGCACCAGTTGTGGCAGTCGGTCGCGCAGGTGCCGCGCGATGAAGGCGCACAGGTTTTCCAGGGTGGCAGGGCCCAGGCCGTCGATTTCATCGAGAAAGCGATGATCCAGCCGCTGGCGCAGTTGGGCGATTTCAGCGCGCACCAGGCCCAAGTCCATCACCATGCCGCGTTCATCGGGTTGGCCGCGCAGGGTGATGTCGGCCAGGTAGGTGTGGCCATGCACACGGCGGCTGCTTTCCACCTCGCCGGTGGCTTCGGCACGGCGCAGGGTGTGGGCTGCTTCGAAGTGGAAGCGCTGGCTGAGTTCGTAGGAGGCGTTGCTCACCGGCCGAATTGTGCCTTGCCGGCCCGCGGTCATCGGATGGCCAGCACCTTGTGGGTTTGCACGCTCAAGCGCCAACGCGGGTGCGCCTGACAATGGGCGATGGCCTGCTTCGTGTGCAGGGCCTGAAGGGGACCGTCCATGGGCTGCAGCAGCCAGTGCTCGAAGCCGGGCCGTGAAGGCGGGCCCTGATCGGCCAGGGCTTCGATCGATGACGGCATCAGCGCCGGTTGCGGGTATACCAGCTTGAGTTCGTGCCCGCGGCGCTGAACCCAGTCCGCGCCGGCCTTGGGGCTGACGCACACCCAATCGATGCCACCTGGGCCCATCGGCACGGGCATGGTGCCATTGGTTTCCACCGCAATCTCAAAGCCGTGGGCATGCAGGGCATCGATGAGCGGCTGGTCGACCTGGAGCATGGGCTCACCCCCGGTGAGCACCACATAAGGCACCGCCCCGGACGCGCGGGCCTGCTCGGTCCCCGGCCACAGGGCCGCCACCTGTGCGGCCAGCTCGGCCGCCCCGTACTTGCCGCCCAGCGTTCCGTCGGTGCCAACGAAGTCCGTGTCGCAGAACCGGCACACCGCGCTGCGGCGGTCCTCTTCGCGCCCACTCCACAGGTTGCAGCCCGCAAAGCGACAGAACACGGCGGGCCGGCCCGCGCGCAGCCCTTCGCCTTGGAGCGTGTAGAAGATTTCCTTGACTGAATAGCTCATTTGCTCAGCAGCCGCATCGCGCCTTCCAGGCCCTGCAGCGTCAGCGGAAACATCCGGTGATTCATGATCTGCTGGACGATGGCAATGCTCTGGCGGTATTGCCACACGCCGGCCGGTTCCGGGTTGACCCAGGCGTACCTGGGGAAGGCGTGCGTCAAGCGCTGCAGCCATTCGGCGCCGGGTTCTTCGTTGTTGTACTCCACACTCCCGCCGGGCTGCAGGATCTCGTAGGGGCTCATGGTGGCGTCGCCCACGAAGATGAGCTTGTAGTCCTTGTTGTACTTGCGGATGATGTCCCAAGTGGGGAACTTCTCGGCGTAGCGGCGCTTGTTGTTCTTCCACACGAAGTCGTAGACGCAGTTGTGGAAGTAGTAGAACTCCAGGTGCTTGAACTCGGCCTTGGCCGCGCTGAAGAGTTCCTCGACCCGATGGATGTGTTCGTCCATGGTCCCGCCCACATCCATGAGCAGCAGCACCTTCACCTTGTTGTGGCGCTCGGGCACCATCTTGATATCCAAGAGGCCCGCGTTGGCCGCGGTGCTGTGGATGGTGTCGTCGAGGTCGAGTTCCGTCTCGGCCCCTTCACGCGCGAATCGGCGCAGGCGGCGCAAGGCCACCTTGATGTTGCGGGTGCCCAACTCGAGCGTGTCGTCGTAGTCGGCATAGGCGCGCTGCTCCCACACCTTCACCGCGCTCTTGTTGCCGCCCTTGCCGCCGATGCGCACGCCCTGTGGGTTGTAGCCACCGTTGCCGAAGGGGCTGGTGCCGCCGGTGCCGATCCACTTGTTGCCGCCCTCGTGACGGCCCTTCTGCTCTTCCAGGCGCTTCTTGAGCGTCTCCATCAGCTCGTCCCACCCCAGCTTCTCGATGGCCGCCTTCTGCTCGGGTGAGAGCTCCTGTTCAAGCGTTTTCTTCAGCCACTCCAGCGGCAGTTCCTGCGTGAAATCGGTGACCATCTCGACACCCTTGAAGTAGGCGCCGAAGGCCCGGTCGAACTTGTCGAACTGCGTCTCGTCCTTCACCAGGGTGGTGCGGGCGAGGTAGTAGAACTCGTCCACGCTGGGCCCGATCACGCCGACCTTCAGGGCCTCGATGAGCGTGAGGTACTCGCGGATGCTCACCGGCAGCTTGGCTGCGCGCAGGGTGTAGAAGAAGTTGATGAGCATGGCGCTGGCCCCGGGGCGATCAGACCCCACGCATGGGGCAGGCCAGCGCGAAGTGGGCGCCGCTGAAGGAGTGGACAGCCCGGTTCATGACGTGCCCCGGCGGGTCTTCTGGGTCGTCTTCTGGGCCGTTTTCCGGCTGGTACCCGGGTCGTAGCGCTTGAGCCAATCGAAGAACTCCCCGTACCAGAGCTTGGAGTTGCGCGGCTTCAGAATCCAGTGGTTCTCATCGGGGAACCACACCAGGCGTGCGTCCACCCCCCGGGCCTTGAGCGTGTTGTAGTAGGCCAAGCCTTGTGCATCGGGCACGCGGTAGTCCAGCTGGCCGTGGATGACCAGCGTGGGCGTCTTCATGTTGTGCGCGAAGGCGTGCGGGCTTTGCGCGTGCACACGGGCCATGTCGTCCCAGTACCAGGCGCCCAGTTCCTTGGCGTGCCAGGTGTAGGCGTCGTCGGCGAACATGGCCGTCCAGTCATAGCAGCCGGCGTGGCAGACATAGGCCGCGTAACGGCCGGGCTTGATGTGGCCATTCATCCACGCCACCATGTAGCCGCCATAGCTGCCGCCGGTAGCGAAGACGCGCTTGCGGTCGACCCAAGGCTTCTTCAGCAGCGCGTCGGTGGCCGCTTCCACGTCCTGCAGTTCCAGTTCACCCCAGCGCCCGCTGATGCTGTCCTTGAAGGCGTATCCAAAGCTGCTGGAGCCGTGGTAGTTCACCGCGGCCACCACATAGCCTTGTGCGGCGAAGGTCTGTACGTTCCAGCGGTAGTGGAAGGCATCGCCGAAGGCGGTGTGCGGCCCACCGTGTATGACCTGCAGCAGCGGGTACTTCTTCTTCGCGTTGAAGCCCGGCGGGTAGGTGACCCAAAGCTGAACCCGGTCGCCCTGTGCGCCGGTGATCCAGAGCTCCTCGGTGGTGCCCATGGTGAGGGGCTTGAGGATGTCGTCATTGAAGGATTCGATGCGCCGCGGGGCTTGCGCGCCCACGCAGGCGTGGATGCGCGCCGGGTGGTCCACACCGTCGGCCACCGTCACCAACACATCGCCGCTGGCGTCGAAGCCTTGAACCCAACCCCCATTGGTCACCACCTGAGCCGACGCCGCGGCCAGGGACCAGCGCCACAGGTGCTGCCGGCCTTGCTCTTCGGCCGTGAACAACAGGCTTTGACCGTCGTCGGCCCAGCGCAGCGGAGCATTGACCTCGTGGTCCCACTGCGCGCTGAGCACTTGCCACTGGCCCACGCCGCGTGATGTGCTCGGCGCCTTACTCGAAGCCTTGGTCGCAGGCTTCCTCGACCACAGCGCCAAATGAGACGGCATGGTGTGCTTGCGCGCCTGGTGGCTGGCCAGGAATGCGACCTGCTGACCGTCGGGGCTGTAACGCGGCGCACTGAAGTCCCAGTCTGCATCTTGTGCAATCACGGTGACGCGGCGCGACTTCAACTCCATCTCGGCCAGGGCGTAGCGGCCGTCCATGCGCTTTTCAGGCGCGGGGTCGAAGGCAAACACGATGCGCTGGCCGTCGGGTGAAATGTCGAAGGCGTTGGCGTCCGGCTCGGCGCGGGTGAGTTCGTAGGGTGTGCCCTCAAAAAGGTCGACCACCTTGGCCGAAGACTCATCCGCCCCCAGCGTCAACACGTGCAGATGCGCCACGCGGTCCTGCGGGATGTGGTGGTCCCAGTAGCGGTACTGCGCCTGTTCCGTGACATAGGCGGTTTCCTTGCGTTCCTTCCAGGCCTTCAGGCGCGCGGCCTGCGCCTTGGCGCCCTTGGTGTCGGGCCACACCCAGGACACGAAGGCCAGGCGCTTGGCATCCGGGAACCACTTGAAGGCGTCCACGCCGGTGGCCACGTCCGCGGCGCGCCTCGCTTCGCCCCCATCGGCATTGATGACGTAGAGCTGCGGCGTTTCGTCCTTGCGGCCGTCCTGTTCACGGCGGCCGATGAAGGCGATCAGTTGGCTGCGCTCGCCGTCACCGGCGCGGGCTGGACTCCATCGCGGCTGGCCGTCCTTGTCTCCGCAGCGCGTCAGCGCCCGTGCGGCGCCGCCCAAGGTGGACAACAGCCACAGCTGGCTGCTGCCCTTGTTGTCCTTCATCGAATAGCGGGTGACGCCCACCACCGCCTGCGCGCCGTCGGGGCTGAGGCTGGGCACGCCCAGGCGCTGCAGTTGCCAAAGGGTGTCCACATCGAGGGTCTTGATCGCAGGGGGCATGGGGTTCAACTCCGTGATCTAGAAAAGCGCCGGGCCACCGCGCGTCCGAGGCCACCGGCCACAAAGCCCAGGGCGTCGATCACCCCTTCGAGCAGGGCCTGCTTGAGTTGTGCGTGCACCACCAGGCCCGATCAGCGATTGCGGCTTTGCATGAACACAAGCTTCTCGAACAGGGTGATGTCCTGTTCGTTCTTGAGAAGCGCGCCCACCAACGGCGGAATCACCACCTTGTCATCCTTGGACGCCAGCAGTTCAGGCGCCAGATCTTCGGCTACCAGCAGGCGCAACCAGTCCAACAGTTCGCTGGTCGAAGGTTTCTTCTTCAGACCCGGCAGGTTGCGCACCTCAAAGAAGGTGCGCATGGCCGCACTCAGCAGCTCTTGCTTGATGCCCGGGAAATGCACATCCACGATCTTTTGCATCGTGGTCGGTTCGGGGAACTTGATGTAGTGGAAGAAGCAGCGGCGCAGGAAGGCGTCGGGCAGCTCCTTCTCGTTGTTGGAGGTGATGAAGACCAGCGGGCGGTGCTTGGCCTTGATGAGCTCACGCGTCTCGTAGACATAGAACTCCATCCGGTCGAGTTCGCGCAGCAGGTCGTTGGGGAACTCGATGTCGGCCTTGTCGATTTCATCGATGAGCAAGGCCACGGGCGCATCGCTCTCAAAGGCCTGCCACAGCGTGCCCTTGACGATGTAGTTGCGGATGTCTCGCACCTTGGCCGCACTGTCGTCATCGGACAACTGGCTGTCGCGCAGGCGGCTGACCGCATCGTATTCATACAGGCCCTGCTGGGCCTTGGTGGTGCTCTTGATGTGCCACTGCAGCAGCGGCAGCTTCAGAGCCGCAGCCACCTCTTCAGCCAGCATCGTCTTGCCGGTGCCGGGTTCGCCTTTGACCAGCAGCGGGCGCTCCAGTGTGATGGCGGCGTTGACCGCCAGCATCAGGTCGTCGGTGGCCACGTAGTCGTTGGAGCCTAGGAATTTCATGGGTGAACCGTGGGTGTGGTCAGGGAGCGGCGTCCGGCTTTGGGCGGCCGTGGAAGCGCGGGGTCCGCGCACGGTTGACGGCCCAGGACGACTGTCAGCTTCAGTATAGGCCCCCCCCTATAATCGAGTGCTTGTGCAGCAGCCGGAGGGGCCGGCAGCACGCGCCGCAACCGGCCGTGCTCTTGCCGCACTGGTTTCAATTACGCAGTCTGGATCATGAAGAACATGCTTTCCCGGCTGGCCTTGGCCAGCATCGTGTCGGTGACGGGCACGGCCCTCGCGCAGGAACTCAAGGGCGACATCAAGGCTGCCGAAGGCAAGGTGGCCATGTGCATCGGCTGCCACGGGATCCCCGGCTATCAGGCCAGCTTTCCCGAAATCCACAAGGTGCCGATGATTTCGGGCCAAAGCGCCAAGTACCTGGTCAGTGCGCTGACCGCCTACCAGAAGGGTGAGCGCAAACATCCGACGATGCGCGGCATTTCGGGTTCGCTGACCGACCAGGACATGGCCGACTTGGCCGCCTACTACGCCCAGCACGGACAGGCCAAGGCCTCCACGGTGCCGGATCAACCCGCCAAACAGCCGACTGCTGAGGTGGCCGCGCTGCTGCAAAAGGGCGCTTGTGTGTCGTGCCATGGCGCGAACTTCAACAAAGCCATCGACCCCAGCTACCCGAAATTGGCTGGCCAGCACGCCGACTACCTTTATGTGGCACTGAAGGC
>RFTU01000083.1 GCA_009923315.1 Betaproteobacteria bacterium | reverse complement strand
CCCACCAGGGTGCCGCCTCTGACGCGGTACTTCTTTTCAAAATTCAACATGGCCATGGTTTGTCCTCCGACCCAGGTTCTGCTTGAGTTCAGCTGCCGTTGAACTCCAACGTGCACGGTGCGGCGTGCGAGCCGCCACGCCGTGCACGGGTACTGCGATCAGACTGCTTACTTGCCGTTTGAAGCCACGGCGGTCGGCATCGGTGCGTTGGCCGAAGCGACTGCCGGCTTCTTGGCGCCATCGAACCAGTTGTACTTGTTCGTGCTGAGCAGGACGAGGTGAATCATCGCGGCCAGTCCGAACAGGAAGATGCCTTGAACGACCATCGCCCGAAGGGGGTCGTAAAGACGCCAAATTCTCCACATAGGTGTGCTCCTAAAGTAAGTGGGACATGAAGGTGTAAACCGCAGCCTTCACACCGCCGAAGATGCTCGACATGCCTTCGGCACCGGGCAGCCAGGTCCGCCAGTGCAAGCCCATGGCCGTGCCCAAAAGGGCAATGACCAGAAACACGACATAGGCCAGCACGAAGATGAGCGAAATGCTTCGCGCATCGTCATGCGGATGCAGCCTCGCGTGTTCAGCGTGGGTGTTTGCCATCACAGATCCTCCTGACAGGTGACCATCGGGTTATCAGAGCCAGGGACGCCAGATCCAGACGAGCAGGTGCGCGACCACGGCCACGGCCGTGAATCCCACAAATCCCTGCACCCAGTAGGTATGAAACTCCTGGGCTTCGTCATCGGTCAGGCCAGAGATCGAAGTTCTCCGTTCAGCCATCGAGATGCTCCTCAAATGCGGCCTTGCGGCCGTTCGCCTGCGAAACCCGCGCAGCACGGGAAGCCGCGGCGGGTTGCCGCGACGTCGGGGGTCCGAACTGCTAGGACGTGTTCAAGGGCCCGGTGTGCCCGCTTCATGCCGGCACCTCCTGGCGGGCGGCGTGTCCGCCGCTCATGTTTGTCTTGTTGGCCACGGGGCCACCTGCGGCTGGAGCGCCCGCGACACCCTGACCCAGCGCCTGGCGCACCAGATCCAGGCTCACGCGCTGAGCCCCACCACGGTGTGCCAGCTGCTCGGCCTTGTCGCGCAGCCCCTTGGCGGCGGAAATCTGGACCAACACCGGTTGCTGCTGGACCCATTCGCGCAGGGCGTCCTGGGCCTCGTCGTCCCAGGCCAGCACGCTGTCGGTGCCGCTGATGCCCCGTGCCGGGGTGGCCTGAACCTGGTCCATCTCGGTGGCCAGCGGCAGGATGTGGAACAGCGCATCGAACAGCGCGTTGCACACCTCCTGCACCAGATAAGTGGCGCCGGCATAGCCCATGAAGGGCGTACCGGTGTGGCGCCGAATGATCGCGCCCGGGAAGGACGCCGGGATGTAGGCTGCCTTCATCGGACCCTTTTGCCCGGCCTCGGCCAGGTACATCCGCTCGTTGAAGCTGCCAAAGACGATCAGCGGCGTCTTGTCGTGGATCAGGCGGCGGATGTTGGCGTTGTCCGTCTTCTCTCCGGCGCGGCGCGACACGGCGAAGTGGCAAGGCATGCCCATCTCGTCTTCCAGGAAGTGCCGTACGCCACGTGCGTAGGTCTCGCCGGCCACGATGCCAAAGCTGGCGGTGCCGAAGAAGTCTTGCGTGACCGAGCGCCACAGGTCCCACAGCGGCTTGATCGTGGTGTGCTTTTCCCGCTCGATGAAGGGCTCCGGGTCCAGGCCCAACAGGGCACCCAACTCGCGCAGGAAGGCCGTGGTGCTGTGCAGGCCGATGGGCGCCTGCAGATAGGGCCGCTCCAGGGCTTCGCATAGGGCGCGGCCGAATTCACGGTACAGGCAAATGTTCACATCAGCGTTGGCCAATTCGGCCACATCGGCCAGGTGGCTGCCCAGTGGGAAGGCCATGTTGACCTCAGCACCGAGGCCTTGCACCAAGCGGCGGATCTCGGCCAGGTCGCTCGGGCAGTTGAAGGTGCCGTAGGCTGGGCCAATGATGTTGACCCGCGGCTTTTCGCCGGCGGGCCGATCGGCCATGGGGGTGCGCGCCGGAATGTGGCGCAAGCCGTACTGCTGCCACAACCACAGCATCGCGCGGTTGGCGCACTGCCACTGGTCCTCGTCGATGGTGCGGGGCAAGAAGCGCTGGATGGTGGTGCCTTCGGGCGTGACGCCGCCGCCGATCATCTCGGCAATCGAGCCCGTCACCACCACCGCAGGCAGGTCGGGGTCCAGCACCGCATGGGCACGCTTCATCGCACCTTCAGTGCCCTCGCGCCCGAGCTGTTCTTCGGCCAAGCCCGTGACCACAATGGGCAACTCGTGCGGTGGCAAGGCGTCGCTGTAGTGCAGCACGCTGGTCACCGGCAGGTTCTCGCAGCCCACGGGGCCGTCGATCACCACCTGCAAGCCCTTGATGGCCGTGAAGACATACACCGCCCCCCAGTAGCCCCCTGCACGGTCGTGGTCCAGAACGAGCATCAGATCATCTCCTCGGCCTTGCGGCGCTTCATGATCTTGATGACCTGCCGACGCGTCTCGGCCTTGAACTCCGGGCGGTCCTGCGGCACCCCGGCTGCACCCTCACCCGACTCCCACACGCCCGCAGCATGCGCGGTGCCCACACCTTCGAAGAAGCCACGCATGCGGTCAAAGCGCCCCTTGTTGGCCAGCGCGGCGTTGATCACCTGAGCGAGCGAACCGGCGCCGGCCGGGCCCATCAGAGGCCGAGCAGAAATCAGATTCGTGAAGTACAGCGAGGGGATGGCCGCTTCCTTGGCCGCCTGAACCACCGGCGTGGTGCCGATGGCCAAGTCGGGGCGGAACTCGCGTACCGCGGCCACATCCTGTTCCAGCGAGGCCCGGTACTGCACGTGGACACCGCGGGCTTGCAGCCAGGCCAGGTCGTGGGCGCTCCAGGGCGTCTTGGGGCAGGCCGTGCCCACATAGGGCACCTCGGCACCGCTTTCAATCAGCAGCCGCGCCACCAGCAGTTCCGATCCTTCGTAGCCGCTGACCGTGATGCGACCCTTGATCGGCGCTGCACTCAGCACGCTGCGGATCATCGGCAAGAAGCGGTTCTTGGCCGCATCCGTCTGCGCCTGCGGCACACCGCACGCCGAGCCGATGGCCTGCAGCCAGGCCTCCGTGCCCTCCACGCCCACGGGCGCCGAGCCCAAAACCGGACGGCCAGCGGCCTCGAACTCGCGGACGCTGGCGGTGTAGAAGGGGTGGATGGCGGCCACTGCCGCACAGTCCAGTGCGGTGTAGAGCTCGCGCCATTCACGTGTGGGCACCACCGTACCCACGGTCAGCCCCATGGGCTGCAGCATCATGCCGATGCCCACCGGGTCGGCCGGGAACATTTCCCCCAACAGGGAGATGGCCGGCAAGGCCGAGCGCGACTGCCGCGGCGCAGCCACCGGACCGGCCTCGGCCTCGTGACGGGCATAGCGCAGCATGGCACCGGCCAGCACATCCTTGGCCTCGGCGTGCGTGGGGACGCCGAAGCCCGGCACATCGATGCCGATGATGCGCACCCCGTTGATCTCGGCTGGCAGCAATTGCAGCGGCACGCCACTGGCCGTGGGCACGCACAGGTTGATGATCACCACCGCGTCGACCTTTTCGGGGTCGGCCTGGGCGTGCACGGCTTCGCGGATGTCCTCGAAGAGCTTGCCGGTGACCAGCGTTTCGCTGTTGAAGGGCACATAGCCCACACTGCGCCGGGCGCCGTAGAAGTGCGAGGTGAAGGTCAGACCGTACACGCAGCAGGCCGAGCCCGACAGGATGGTGGCGGTGCGCCGCATGCGCAAGCCCACCCGCAGCGAACCGAAGGCCGGGCACATGCTCTGCGGCTGGTCGTGGGGGCCCGCCCCTTCAGGCATCGGGTAGTCGCGCGCGTACTGCGCCAGCACCTCGGACTTGCCCGAGGCCTGCGCAGCGGCCTTCATCTTCTCTGCGCCGGAATGGCAACCCAGGCCGTCCTGCTCGGCGGCCATCCGGTTCACGGGTTCGTGAGGGGCATTCATGGCGGGGCTCGATTGACGTGCACGGGCAACGCTCAAGCGTTGTCGTACACCACCTCCAGTGAGGGACGCGCCACTTCTTCGCGGCCCATCATGTCGAAGGTCGTGGCGGGCTCCAGCACCACATTGCGCCCCACGGTGTCCGAGGAAAACAGGCCCAGCAGTTCATCTTGCGTCTGCGGCTTGGGGCGTTGGGGCGGGGCCTCGGCCACGTTGGTGGCCAACTCGGCAAACAGCGGTCCCCACTGGCCGTCGGGCTTGCCGATGATCTCGTAGGCCGCACTCTTGCGCCGGATGTCCTCGTGCGCTGGAATGGCCGCCAGCACGGGAATCCCGGCATTCTTGGCAAAGGCCTGCGCCTCGCCGGTGCCGTCATCCTTGTTGATGACCATGCCGGCCACGCCCACATTGCCGCCGAGCTTGCGGAAGTACTCCACCGCCGAGCACACGTTGTTGGCCACATACAGCGACTGCAGGTCGTTGGAGCCGACCACGATCACCTTCTGGCACATGTCGCGCGCGATGGGCAAGCCGAAGCCGCCGCACACCACGTCGCCCAAGAAATCGAGCAGCACATAGTCGAAGCCCCAGTCGTGGAAGCCAAGCTTCTCCAGGGTTTCAAAGCCGTGGATGATGCCGCGCCCGCCGCAGCCACGGCCCACTTCCGGGCCTCCGAGCTCCATGGCAAAGACGCCATCGCGCTTGAAGCAGACGTCGCCGATGGTGACGGCTTCGCCAGCCAGCTTTTTCTTCGATGAAGTCTCGATGATGGTGGGCGTGGCCTTGCCACCGAACAGCAGCGAGGTGGTGTCGCTCTTGGGGTCACAGCCGATCAGCAGCACCTTCTTGCCCTGCTGCGCCATCATGTAGCTGAGGTTGGCCAGCGTGAAACTCTTGCCGATGCCACCCTTGCCGTAGATGGCGATGATCTGCGTTTGCTTCTTCACTTCGCCGGTGTGCACGGCCGGCGGCTCCAGGGCTGCTTCGGCGCGCAGTTGCTGCCGGTTGAGCATCAATTGAACCGGCGCGGTGCCCGGGATGGCGTGGTGGCTGCTCATGCGGTGGCACTCCAATCAAGGATCATCTTCAGGCAGGCCGGATCGCCGAAGGCCGTCCGGTACGCGGTCTCGGCATGGCTCACCCCCTCACGGTGGGTGATCAGACCGTCCAAGGAAAGTCGGCCACTGGCCAGCAAGGCCTGTACGGCCAGCATGTCCGGGCGCTGCCACTCGGCTGCCGCGCGGATGCGGGCCTCCTTCATGAAGGCCGGCGGGAATTGGAAGGACAGGGGCTCGTGATAGAAGCCCGCCAGCACCACTTCGCCACCTGGGGCCAAGCGCGCGATCAGGGTGTCCAGCAGCTTGGGGTCACCACTGACGTCGTAGATGGCCTTGTAGTCGCGCCGGGTGTCGTCATTCGGGTGCACGACGGTGTAGCCCTGGGCCCCGCCTTGCCGAATGGCTTGCGTTTCCCACACGGTGGGCGCTGCGCCGCCAGCGGCCACCGCCAAGCGGGCCAACAACCGGCCCAAGACGCCGTGCCCGACGATCAGGTCGGGCGGGTCGTGCGGCAGGCCTCGCCCACCGCCGGCCACCGAGTGGTAGGCCGTGGCCGCCAAGGCCAGCAAGACCGCCTCCTGACCGGCGGATTCGGGTAAGGGGAACACGCGGGCAGCCGGTACCACCACGCGCGAGGCCGACCCCCCAAACAGGCCGCGCGCGCCCTGATAGCAATTCGCCCCGGGCACGAAGACCCGCTCTCCGATCTTGTAATCCGCCTGCCGACCGGCCTCCACCACACGGCCCACCGACTCGTAGCCGGGCACCAGCGGGTAGCCCATCCCTGGGAAGGGGGGCATCTTGCCCGTCCAGAACAAACGCTCCGTTCCGGTGCTGATGCCGCTCCACTGCATGTCCACGACCAGGTCAGCCGGGCCCGGCGCCTGCAGGGCCAGACGGCTCACCCGCAGGCGCTCCGGCCGTTCGATCACCACGGCCAGTGTGCTGAGATCCGCATCCATGGGCGTCATCCTAGACTTACTTTAGGCGATGTCAACTATTGTTTACGATGATTTGGCCCCCACCATGACCCGGGTCTGCAGGGGCAAACGGGTGGGCATGAGCCGAATGGCGCTGAAACCCGCCTCGCGCAGCAGGCGGGCCAGATGGTCGGGTGACCGCGGCCGGCCCCGCCCCATGGCCATCAGATAGAAGCCGAAATACGCCTCGCCCATGGGTTCGGCCCCGGCGGTCCCCGACATCGGCTCGGCCAGCACCACCTCGCCCCCGGTGGGCAGGGCGGCATACACCGCGCGCATGACGGCCAGCACCCGCTCGTCGGGGTGATCGAACGCCACGCGAATCAAGGTGATGATGTCGGCACCGGCGGGCAAGGGGTCACGGACGAAGTCACCACCGTGCACCGCGCATCGGCGCCCCAGGCCGGCCCGCGTCAGGCGCTCGCGCGCGCGCTCGGCCACCGCCGGCAGGTCGAACAGCATCAATTGCAGGTGCGGCGCGCTCGAGGCCGCCTGCTGCAAGAAGCGCCCCTCTCCACCCCCCACATCCAGCAGGCAATGGCGGCGGCGCAGGTCGATGGCCTGCAGCACCTCTTCGGCGATCATGGGCTGCGTGGCCGACATCAGCGCGGAATAGGAGGCCACCTCGGCATCGCTCAGGCCACCGGGCTGTGCGGTGTTGGCGTACACCCAATAAGCGGCCATGCGTCCCGTGGGCCTGTCGGCCTTGAGCAGCGCCACCGGGTCGCGCAGATCGTCGTACAGCAGCGCGTGGTGCTCAATCATCGCGGCAATGCCGGGGTCACCCACCAGCGGCGCGCCCAGCACGCCCAGGCCATAGGCGCCGGTGTCGCGACGTTGCAGCAATTCCAGCGAGCACGCCGCGCGCAGCAGCCGCTCCAGGCCTGCCTCCGGCACGCCGGTGAGCGCGCTCAGGTGCGACAGCGTCTGGGGCCCGGCGGCCACATGCTCGATCACCCGCAGCCGCACGCACGCCAACAGCGTTTGGCTGTAGACGAACCCCGCCATCAGGTCAAACAGCGAACGCGCTCGGCGTCGCACCAGGGCACGCGGCCAGCGCCAGGCCATCGCCCAACGCCTAAACCAGGGATTGACCAGGCGCGCATCACGCCAGTCCAGCCAGCGGTCACGCCAGGTGGTGGACACCGGCGGGTGAGGCCCCGTGGCGCAGCTCGATGAACTCAAGGGCTGCACGCGCAAGCCCCTCAGGCCACCGCCCTGACGATGTCGGGCACCAGTTCCTGGGGCACCAGCCGCAGCGATTCCTGGCGCACCAGATGGCGCAGCATGCCCGCGCCTTCGCAATCGGGCACCGCCGCCTGGGCGCGGCGCACCAGTTCCTCGAAGTAGCGCACGGCACCGTCCAAGCCCAACTCGGCGGCACGACTGGGACGGTGGTGCTCGGCGTCCTGACCCACCGGCTTGCCCAACCAGGCCGGGTCACCGGCCACATCGCGGATGTCGTCGGCCACCTGGTAGGCCTCGCCCAGGGAGTCACCGAAGGCGCGCCAGGGCTCGGCCGGCGCGCCACACGACAAGGCGCCGCACATCGTGGCCGCGGTGAACAGCGCCCCCGTCTTGGCCCTTTGGTAGTCCCGCAGGTCGGCGCGAGGCTCGCACTCCCATGCCTGACCGGCCACGATGCCAGACGGCATGCCCACGCCGGCGGCCACCGCAGCCAACACCTTGGCCATGCGCCGGGGATTCACACCACCGGCGCGCCCAATCACATCAAAGGCCATGACGATCAGCGCATCGCCACCGAGCACCGCCAGGCGCTCACCCCAAGCCTTGTGCACCGTGGGTTGGCCGCGGCGCACATCCGCGTCGTCGAAGCAAGGCAGGTCATCGTGCACCAGGGAAGCGCAATGCAAGAGCTCAATGGCCACGGCCGCGGCATTGGCCAACTCCGGGTCTTCGTCACCACAGGCCATCGCCACAGCCAGGCACAACTGAGGGCGAATGCGCGCGCCACCCGGAAACACCGCGTGGCGCACCGCGGCCACCAGGCGCGGCGGGCAGGCGGGCCCACAACCGTTGAGCAGCGCGTGTTCCAACGCGGATTCGATGCGCATCAACAGGCTCATGTGACCTCCTTGGGTGAGACGGAATGAAGGGGGAAGGAGGCTGGAGCCGGCTGGTGGGGACAGGCCGCCTCAGGGGTCACGGCGGCCCGCCTTGCCGGGGCGCCGGGCAAACCGAACAGCCGGGCCATCGTTTCGGCGGTGGCGCGGCGCTGCGCCTCGTCGCTGGCGTGGATCTCGTGCAGGGCCCCGTGCATCAACTTGCCGGTCAGGCCGCGCGTCAGTGCCTGCAGCACCGCCTCCACGTCCTGACCGCGTGCAAGCCGCCGCCGCGCACGGCTCATCTCGATGTCGGCCCAGTGCTCCGCACGATGCTGCAGCGCCTGGATCAGGGGTACGCTGCGCCGCTGCTGCATCCAGTGCTCGAAGCTTCGCACCCCGTCGTCGACGATGGTCTCGGCCTGCTCAATGGCCGCCTGCCGATTGGAGGCCCCCTCGCGCACGATGCCGGCCAGATCGTCGACGGTGTACAGGTACACGTCCGACAGGCGCGCCACCTCGGGCTCGATGTCGCGCGGCACGGCCAGGTCCACCATCAGCATGGGCCGCCGCCGGCGCTGCACCAGCGCGCGCTCCACGGCCCCCAAGCCGATCAGGGGCAAGGCACTGGCGGTGCACGACACCACCAGGTCGAACTCACCCAGGCGCGCCGGCATGACAGCCAGGGGAATGGGCGTGGCCCCGGTGCGCGAGACCAGGCGCGCGGCCCGGTCGGCGCTTCGATTGGCCACCACCATGGCCGCGGGTTGTCGTGCGGCCACATGCGTGGCCACCAACTCGATCATCTCGCCGGCCCCCACAAACAACACGTTGAGCTTGCGGAAGTCTTCAAACAACTGATCGGCCAGCTTCACCACGGCCGCCGCCATGCTCACCGAATGCGCGCCGATCTCGGTGCGCGTGCGCACCGCCTTGGCCACTGAGAAACTGCGTTGGAACAGCTGGTGCAGGGTGCTGCCCAGCGTGCCGGCTTCCCCGGCCTGACGCACCGCCGCCTTCATTTGCCCCAGGATCTGCGGCTCACCGATCACCATCGAATCCAGCCCACTGGCCACACGGAAGGCATGCCGGGCGGTCTCGCCGCCCTCGCGCACGTACAAGTGGTCGTTGAGCGCCGGCCCGTGCAGCCCACCCTGCCCAGCCAGCCAGCTCATCCCGGCATGACACACATCGCGCATCGTCCCGCCGTGGGTGGCGACATACAGCTCCGTGCGGTTGCAGGTGGACAGGATGGCGGCCTCGCCCGCCTGGGATTCCAGGTGCGCCCTCAGGGCCCGGAGGTGGTCGCCCAGGGCGTCCTGCGACACGGCGAATCGGCTGCGCACATCCAGAGGTGCCGAGTGGTGGTTCAAACCGATCGAGACGACATTCATGGGAGAAGGTGAAGGCGCGCGAGTCCCCGGGTGTCCAGGGAATTGGACGATTCCAAGTGTCAATTTATAGTGATAGTATGACTGTCATACGAAGTTGACAACCCGGTTTGTCCTGGCCAGGTGCAATTCGGGAGGTAGGCAGCACCATGAAGCAACCCTTTCCCTTCTCGGCCATCGTCGGACAGGACGAGATGAAGCGGGCCATCCTGGTCACGGCCGTTGACCCCTCGGTGGGCGGCGTCCTGATCCTGGGAGACCGACCGGGCCGCGCGCTTGCGGACCGGCTTGGCGTCCTCGAGTCCATCGGCAACTTCGCGATCATTGCCGGACACCCCGGCCGCATCCCCCACCTGCGGGGGGCCAGCCGGACGGGAGGCGCTGCGGCGCCTGATTGTGGGTGCTGATTCCTCTGGTGAGCCGGTCGAACCGGCCATGTCCTCGACCATGGGCCGAACTCCTTCAACGGCGCTGCCGCCCGGACGACCGGGGGCGCCATGCGCCTTACGGGTG
>RFTU01000082.1 GCA_009923315.1 Betaproteobacteria bacterium | reverse complement strand
TCGAAGAGCACCACCTGGTTGCGGCCCTGTCGCTTGGCTCGGTAGAGGGCGCTGTCGGCGCGTCGCAGTGCATCCAGGGCGCCGTCGCCTGGTTGAACCGCGGCCGCGCCCATGCTCACATGGAGCCGACCCACCGTGGCAAACCGGTGGGCCGCGATGGACCTCCGCAAACGATCCAGCGCTGCGCGGACACCCGCACGATCGAGTCTGTCCAGCAACACCACGAATTCCTCTCCGCCAAATCGAAAGACCAGATCCTGTTGCCGTGAGCCTTGGCGCAACAGGGAGGCCACCTTCACGAGCACCTCATCGCCCACCAGATGCCCATACTGGTCGTTGATGTGCTTGAAGTGGTCAAGGTCGATGATCGCCACCCAAGTGTGAAGGGCCGGGTCACCTATTGAGCGCACCATGCGCTGTAGGCGGGCGTCCAAGGCCCTTCGGTTGAGGACCTGGGTGTGACGGTCGATCTCGCTTTCTCGCAGCAGACTCCAGTGGTTGGCATACAGGCTGCATAGGTCCTGCAGCTTGTCCAGCCGGACTGGAGACAGCGCTTGCGTCGACTCGATTTGCAGCAAACCCCAAACAGCCCCGTCCCGGGTGATCGGCAACCAGGTGCTGCAACACCGTTCGTCTGGGCCCGCAGCGGCTGCCTCGTCGGCCCACTCCTGAACCGACCACCCGGTCACCGGCTGGACCGATGGTCCTGTGCCCTCGGCGTGGCCTCCCAGGTCAAGCGGAGCAGGCGCGATCGGATGCGCTACAGGGCTGTCCTGCAAGGCATGCCCAGGCCCTCGCAGGCACCACAGGCGCGCCCTGGCGGGGATCGGCCCCTGAACGCCAAGCGCCCGGCGTGACGGGCCCAGTGTCAATTCCGTGGCCGCCTTCAACAGCGCCTGATTCAGGTGACCGTACTCGCGCTGGGCGGTCAGCGCGGTGGCGTGGCGCAGCAGGGGGGTCATGTCGTGAGCAAGGCGCAAGCAGAAGACCCTGGGGTGGTCCTGCATTGTTCTGTGCCGTTGCACTGGGCGCCATCAGCGTCGCTCCACGCGTCGGCGCCAACTGTGAAATTGGACCGATCCTGCCCCCGAACTTGATCGTCGTCAAAAAAATGGCATTGGCGGTTCGTTCAGAAAATCCTGTTATGAAACAAGAACTTGCCAAATTTCGGCGAGTGTTTGCCGGGCTGGCATGGCAGTTGCTTGCCGGTGGTTGTCAAAAGTCAAACCGACACCACCATGAGTGCGAGCACATCCCCCATTCGAGTCGCCTGGATCGACCCCACCGGCCCGGCCGACGCTGCCGAGCAGGCCCGCGTGGTCGGCTTGGGTTTTGACGCGCGTCATCTCCTGGACCCGAGTCAGCTCATCACCTCTCTCGTGCATGTGCAAGTCTTGGTGGTCCGGGTGGAACACAACGTCGAAATGTTGCAGGAATGCCTGACGTTGGCGCAGATGCCCGGGCGCCGCCTGCCCGTGGTGTGCCGTGTGCCGCCGCATCGTGTGGACCTCGCCGCTCAGGCCACCAGGCTGGGCGCCGATCATGTGCTGTCCACCCAGGATTGGAGTGCTGAAGCCTGGGAACCGGTGGGTGCATCCCAGAAGACCTTGGCCGCTCCTGTTCGGCCGCGCAGCGTGGTGTTCGTCGACCCGGCCAGCCAACAGTTGCTGGCCCTGGCGCAGAAGGTGGCTCAGACCGAGGTCAGCGCCTTGTTGGTGGGTCCCACCGGCGCCGGCAAAGAAGTTTTGGCCCGCGTGCTGCACGAGGCCTCTCCGCGAACGGGAGGGCCCTTCGTCAGCTTGAACTGCGGCGCATTGCCCGAGCAGTTGATCGAGGACATGCTCTTCGGTCACGAGAAGGGGGCCTTCAGTGGCGCCATTCGTGACCATCAGGGCGTGTTTGAACAGGCCCAAGGCGGAACGGTGTTCCTCGATGAGATCGGCGAGATGCCCTTGCATCTGCAGACACGCCTGTTGCGGGTGCTGCAAGAGCGCTGCATCACGCGCCTGGGAGGCAGCCGCAGCATCACGGTGGACGTGCGCATTGTGGCGGCGACCAACAAGGATCTGAAGCAGGCCATGCTGCAGCGCGAGTTCCGCGAGGATCTGTACTTCCGCATCAGCACCTTCACACTGCGCGTGCTGCCACTGGCACAGCGGCCCATGGACATCCTTCCCTTGGCGGCCCATGTGCTGCAGCAGCACGGTGCGCCCGGGCTGCCCTACCGCATCACCGACGAGGCCAGACGCCGTCTGCTGGCCTACCACTGGCCAGGCAATGTGCGTGAGTTGGGCAATGTGATCCAACGAGCCCTGGTGCTGTGCCCAGACCGTACCTTGACCGAAGACCACCTGCTGTTTGATGACGATGTGTTCGGGCAGGACGCCACGCCCAGCGCTCCGATGCCGCCGCGGTCGGCGGACGGCGGCGGTGGCGCGCCCATGACCGCACAGGCGCAGGGGCCCGCACCGTTGGACGGGGCTGGGGCTAACCCATGGGCTGAGCCGCTCAGCCCCCGATCGCCGATGCCCACGGAAGGCTTCGTCGTCGAGCCAGGTCGAAACGCCATGCCTTCGCTGGCAGATGGGACGCCACCGGCCGCTTCAGCCGGCGGCACGGCGGTTCTCGGCGCCGACCAACCGGCAGCTGCAGGTTTGCAGTGGGCGGTGCGCCACAGTGAATTGCGCGTGATCTTGGATGCCATCCGCAACACGAGCAGCCGTGAAGCGGCCGCTCGCATGTTGGGGATCAGCCCCCGCACGTTGCGCTACAAGCTCGCGCAGATGCGCGACCTGGGAATGATGACGGCAGAGGCCGCCAACTGACGAGGAGCTCGACATGATCGAAAACGCCACTTCCGTGTCCAGCATCCAGTCGATGCTGCGCACCATGGCCGCCTACCAGAACGAAGCTGCGGGCGGTCTTCAGGGCCTGGGCGCGCCGATGCCGGGCGCTCAGGTACCGGTCAAACCAGCGGCGCCGGGTTTCAGTGAGGCAGTGGAGCGCGCACTGGGACAGGTCAATGAAGCCCAACAGAAAGCCAAAGGCTTACGAGAGGCCTATGAAATGGGTGAGCCCGTGCCCCTGACCGATGTGGTCATCCAGATGCAAAAGGCATCGCTGGCATTCGAAGCCACCCTCCAGGTGCGCAACAAGGTCATGAAGGCCTACGAAGACATTCTGAACATGCCGGTGTGAAGCACGCGCCTGCCCATCACGCAAGCCTAGAAGCGAACGACTGAAGCAAGAGCAAGAGGACCATCATGGCCACCGCGACTCTCAATCCCAATACGGCCGGCCTGGACCAGGGCTCGGACGGCGGCGCCATGACGACCGCCCTGAGCGTGGGTCCGTCAGCCGCCGCCGGACCAGGCGCAACGGCGCTGGGCACGACGACCGACCTGACCACGCTGCCTGGCGCGGCACCTGCCGAGGGCGCCGCGCAGCCGTCAGGCCTGAGCGGCATTCGCGCGAATGTGGAGCGCGTGCTGTCTCAACCCGCTGTCAAGCGTGCCTTGCCGCTGATCGCCGTCTTGGCGGTCCTGATGGTGTTTGGGCTGTACTACGCCTGGATGCAGTCGACGCCTTACCGCGCCGTGATGCCGGGTCTGATGGAGGCGGACCAGCAGGCGGCTTTCGAAGCCCTGAAGACCGCCAACTTCAAGCCCCAGATCGACACGTCCAACGGTCAGCTCAAGGTGCCGGCCGATCGATTCCACGAGGCCCGTATGCTGCTGGCAGCACAGGGCATTCCCAAGCAAGGCACCACCGGAATTGAAGGGCTGAAAGACTCCACTTCGATGACCACCAGCCAGTTCATGGAGCAGGTGCGCTACAACGCGGCGATGGAGCAGGAACTGGCGCGCAGCGTGCTGCAAATTGGCAGCATCCAGGCGGCGCGGGTTCATTTGGCTACCCCCAAGCAAAGCGTCTTCGTTCGCGAGCGCGTGGCGCCCAAGGCTTCTGTGGTGGTGTCGCCCTACCCAGGGCGATCGATCTCGCCCAAGCAGGTGCAAGCCATCGTGCACCTGGTGTCCTCCAGCGTGCCGTATTTGACGCCTGAAGGCGTGACGGTGGTGGACAACATGGGCAAGCTGCTGACCGAATCGCCCTTGGAGGGCAAGCTTGGCTTGACCACGGCTCAGGCCATGCACAAGCAGCAGCTCGAGGAAACATACCGTGAGCGCATCATGGCGATCCTCTCGCCGATCGTGGGTGAGACCAATGTGCGCTCGCAGGTCAACCTGTCCCTCGATTTCACACAGGTGGAGAGCACCACCGAAGACTTCGACAATCGCGAAAAGGGCCCACGCACACGGTCGGAGGTGCTCAGCGAAGAGCGAAATGCAGCGGCCAAGGCCGAAGGTGTGCCTGGCGCCTTGAGCAACCGTCCGCCCGACAATGCGGCGGCCACGACGAACACACCCGCTGCAGCCGAGTCGACCACACAGTCCTCCCGCAGCACGCGCAACTATGAGCTCGATCGCACGGTGCGCCATGTGCGCAACGCCATGGGTCAGGTCGAGCGCCTGAGCGTGGCGGTGGTCATCAATGAACGAGAGCCGGTGGCGCCACCCGCGGGGACCCCCGCGCCTGCTGCTGGCGCGGCACCAGGTGCTGCACCGGGCGCAGAGGGGGCCAACGCCGGTTACACACCGCAGGAGGTCGAGCGCATGCTCAACCTGGTGCGTGGCGTCGTGGGCTACGACGAAAAGCGCGGCGATGTGGTCACCCTGATTCCAGCCAAGTTCGGCCCGCCTCCGGCGATGGATACCGGCGCACCCTGGTGGCAGGACAGCACGGTGCAGTCCATGATCAAGAGCGGCCTGGTGGCACTGGGATTCTTGGTTTTCCTGTTGGTGGTGGCGCGGCCGGTGGTCAAGTCCATGATCAAGGCCAATGAACCGCTGGCTTCGGAAGAAGAAGAGAAGAAGATCTTGGGCGACGGCGAGCTCAGCGAAGAGGACATGAAGATGATCCAAATCGGCGAGGGCGAGACCCTGGAGGAGATCAAGGCCAAGCTCAAGCCCAAGAAGAGCGCCATCTCCGCCGAGATGCTCGACACCGCCAACACCTATGACGACAAGGTGGCACTGATCCGAATGCTGGTGGCGGAAGACTCCGCGCGCGTGGCCAGCGTACTCAAGAACATGATCAAGCTGGGCTGAGACCCAAAAGTCCACCGAGCGGACCCAGCATCAGGAGAGTTGAACCATGGCCACCAAAGCGGAAGTCAAGGACGGAGCCAAAGAGGACAAGGGCGCGCCAGCAGCAGCCGACGCCAAGCCCGGTGACGTGATCACGGCCCCAGAGCTTGGGCCGATCATGACGGAGGCGCTCAAGCTTGAACTGGATGCGCTGTCGAGCACGCAGCGAGCTGCCGTATTGATGCTCCTGCTGGGCGAACAGCAGGCCTCGGAGATCCTGCGCTACATGAATCCCAAGGAAGTCCAGGCGCTGGGGGCTGCCATGGTGTCGGTGGCGGATTTGTCTCAGGAGGCCGTGAACTTCGTGCTGGACGACTTCGTGATGACACTCAAGAAGCAAACCAGCTTGGGTTTGGGCACCACCGACTATGTCGAAAAGGTGTTCAAGCGCGCGCTTGGTGAAGACAAGGCGGCTTCCGTCTTGGGTCGCATCCTTCCCGGTCAGGGCAGTCGCGGGCTGGAGATCCTTCAGTGGATGGATGCACGTTCGATCGCCGACATGATCATCAATGAGCATCCGCAGGTCATCGCCATCATCCTCAGTGTTTTGGAATATGACGTCGCTGCGGACGTGTTGTCGTTCTTGCCGGGCAACTCCCGCTCGGAAATCATGCAGCGCATTGCGAGTCTGGAGACGGTACAGCCTTCGGCCATGAGCGAGCTCGAGGCCATCATGAAGCAGCAGTTCTCCAACAACTCCTCGGCCAAGAGTTCAAGCTTCGGTGGCGTGAAGAGCGCCGCCAAGATCATGAACTTCGTCAAGACCGACCTGGAAGCCCAGATCATGGGGGGTCTGGAGAAGATCGACCCGGACCTGATGCTCAAGATCCAGGACAACATGTTCACCTTTGACAATCTGGCGGGCTGCGACAACCGATCGATCCAAACGCTGTCGCGCAATGTGGAGCCCGACATGCTGATGGTCGCGCTCAAGGGCGCCAACGAAGAGGTCAAGGAGAAGTTCCTGTCCAACATGTCCTCTCGGGCTCGCTCGATGTTCATCGACGACATGGAGGCCAAGGGGCCGCTGCGCATCACCGATGTGGAAGACGCGCAGAAGTCCATCATGCGCATCGCACGCAAGCTGTCCGATGCCGGCGAGTTGATGCTGGCCGGACGCGGTGACGACTTTGTCTGACGCCGGGGTCCAAACGAGATGAGCACTTCCGGGTTCGTGGCCGATGCCCTGTTGTCGCGCGCGGCGCCGCAACCCCACGCGGGCGGCTTCGATGTGGAGAATCTGCTGGCGCCCGTGCGGGTGGCCTTCGCCCCCGATCCCTTGTTGGCTCCACCGGTGGTGCAGGCCAACGCGGCGCAAGAGGCGATGCCACTCGAGTTTCAAGGCGCAGGGACGACACCCGGCACGGACCTTCAGACACCGACCGATGCGGCGCCGGAACCCGCATCGGAGGGTTTGGGATCGTCCGCACCAGAACGGTTGGCGCCGCATCCATCGCCAGACGGAGCCGGCCACTCCGGTGAGATTCAGGTGTTGCTGGAGCAACGCTACCGTGAAGGGTACGAGGAGGGCTTGGCCCAAGGTGTGCGGCTGACGGCTGGTGGCCAGGCAGAGGACGGTGCCGGCCTTTTGCAGGGCACAGACGGTGTGGTGTCGCAAACCGACTCCGAAGGAGGCATCGCAAGCCGCTCTCGTGATGTGGTGCTGTTGCTGGAGTCGATGTCCCGCGCCTTGCAGCCGCTGTTGCTGCCCGATGATGCCGCCACGCGATTTGAGCCGCTCAAGCGCCTGGCGCTGCACCTGGCCATGGAGCTGGTGCGACATGAATTGAGCCTCTCGCCGCGGGTCGTGGTGGAGCTGGTGCGTCGCAGCGTTCAGGCCTTGCAGGCCGGTGAGCAGGCACCCCTGACCGTCGAGCTGCACCCCCAGGACCTGGCCCTGATGCAAGAGGCGCTCAACGACCCGGCATGGGGCTTGACCCCGGATGCGCCGCTGCTTCAGCGCGTGAATTGGCGGGAAGATGTGCAGCTCAGTCGGGGGTCCGTGCGTGCGCGCAGCGATGCCTCGACCGTGGAAGACCTGATCCAGCATCGGTTGGCTTCGATCATCCAGGACTTGCGCATCCAGTCCCTGCAATGGCAGCAAGACGAGGCCAGGATTCAGCAAGGTTTGGAGCTTGGGGCTGCGCCGGCGGGCGATGTTCCCACCATCCAGTCGGCGGCGGTCGGGCAGACCGAAGGCCAGGACGATTCGGATCAGCCAAACGCGGAGGGGTCCGATGCTTGATTTCGCAGACGAAGTGACCCGTACCCTGGACAGGGTGCGCGCCCTGGAACCTCAGCGCACGGGGCGCTTGATCCGCTTGGTGGGCATGACACTGCATGCCAAGGGCTTGATGGCACCAGTGGGGGCCCTGTGTGAGGTGATCGGGGCCTTCGGTGACCGATTGGAAGCCGAGGTGGTGGGGTTCAACGACCAGACCCTGTACCTCATGCCTTATTCGGAGCCTCATGGTGTGGGCCCCGGCGCCACGGTGCGCCTGCTGGAACACCGCTGTGAGGCCAAGGTGGGGCCGGCCCTATTGGGCCGGGTGGTGGACGGTCGCGGCCAGGCGCTCGACGGAGCACCGAACCCGGTCTGTCATGAGTCGGTACCCCTGCTGGGAGATGCCCTGAACCCCATGGACCGCGGGCCCATCCACGAGCCCCTGGATGTGGGCGTGAAGGCCATCAACGGCCTCTTGACGATCGGGCGCGGGCAGCGTCTGGGCCTGATCGCCGGCTCCGGCGTGGGCAAGAGTGTGCTGTTGGGCATGCTCACCCGCTTCACGCAAGCCGATGTCGTGGTGATCGGCCTGGTCGGAGAGCGCGGCCGAGAGGTGCAGTCCTTCATCACCGAGACGCTGGGTGAAGAGGGCTTGCGACGCTCCGTCGTGGTGGCGGCCCCCGCCAATGTGTCCCCGGTCATGCGCCTGAAAGCCACACACCTCACCCACGCGATAGCGGAGTACTTCCGTGCATGCGGCATGAGCGTGCTGATGTTGTTGGACAGCCTCACCCGCGTGGCGCATGCCCAGCGCGAAATCGGATTGGCCGTGGGCGAGCCGCCCACCTCCAAGGGTTATCCACCGTCGGTGTTCTCGCTGCTGCCCAATCTCATTGAGCGCGGTGGCGTGGGCCGAGGGGGAAGGGGATCGATCACGGCGCTGTACACGGTCCTGGCTGAAGGCGACGATGCGCAGGACCCGGTGGTGGACATTGCGCGAGCCTCCCTGGACGGGCAGGTGATGTTGTCGCGCCGGATGGCCGATGCCGCCCACTACCCCGCCATTGATCTGAACGGCTCGATTTCACGGGTCATGCAGCAATTGCTGAGCCCCGAGGACTGGCGAGTGGCCAACCGGATGCGACGCCTTTGGAGCCTGTACCAAAGCAATGCTGAACTCATCCAAGTGGGTGCCTATCAGGCGGGGACCAACGCCGAACTCGATGAGGCCATCCGCCTGCATGAGCGACTCAAGGCCTTTCTTCAGCAGGACATGCACCAGCGGGTGGACATGCAGCAAACACGGGCTGAGCTGGCGGCCCTGATCGGAACCCCATGACGCGAACCGAACTGTGGACTTTCTTGGAAACCCGTGCCACCGAGGTGCGCGACGCTTGTGCGCGGCAGTGGCGCACCGCCTGTGAGGACACGCAGCGGCTGCAGGCCCACCTGCAGCGTTTGCAGGCGCTGTATCTGGAGTACGGGCAACAGCAACGGGCCACTCAGTCGGGTCACCACCAGGTTCACCAGACCACCGCATTGCGCCATACGCTGTCGCAACTGTTGTCTTTGCAGGAACGGGTCGGCCGTGAACTCCAGGCGGCACAGACGCATGAGGCACAGTGCCGTCAACGGCTGGATCGTGCGGAAGCGGAAGTGCTCAAGGCGCGGACCGTCGCCGAGGGCGCCCGCTCCGAGGCGAGACAGGCCGAGCAGCGCACCCTGCAGCGCCAGATGGATGCGGCCAGCGTGCAGCGACACTGGTTGGCCCGCCTGGGGCAAAGCGAAGCCTGAAACGCCAAGCCCACCTGGGCCGGTAGGGGCCAAAGTGGGCTCTGGGGGTGTGCCGGCGCGGTGCGCCCACCGGCCACGGGGAGCGGGATCAGCTGGCCAAGCGCGCTTGCACGGCCGGGGCGGGCACCAGGGAAGGCACTTGAAGCCAGGCACTGCGGATCTCGGTCATCATCGAAGCCACTTCGTCCAGGGCCTGCAGGTCGTTGTAGGCGTTGATGTCGATGATGCGACGCACCACATAGGTGTACAGGTCGGCCAAGTTGCGGGCCAGGTCGCCCCCGCGCTCATGGTCCAGAGCGTTTTGCAGACCCAGCACGATACGCGAGGCGCGCTGCAGAGCACGGCTCTTGAGCTCGATGGAGCCGTGTTGGATATGACCACGCGCCAAACTCAGGCTCTCGATCAGGCCATCAAACAGCATCATGATCAGCTCGACGTTGTTCGCCGTGGCCACGCCGGCCACCACCTTGACGCTGCCGTAGCTGTTGAGCGCGCGATGGGCATTCATCTGATCATCCTTCCAAGTGTGCGGTGAACTGCTTACTTGGACAGTAGATCGGATCGTCACCCCAGAACTTGAGGTGGTCCGCTGCCGGGTGTTGGCCCGGTGGCGGCGCCTACTGAGCCGCCACCGGTACTGGCGCCGAACATCCCAGCCGGAGCCGCAGGTGCCGGGGCTTGGGCCGCCGTGGCGGTGGGGGACGGCAATGTTGGCTGGGCCAAGCTGCCGGCGCCATCGGTGTTGGCCATCGGCAGGGCAGCATCACCAGCTGCCTCCGGGGTGATGGAGCCGCCGTTGCCCAGGAGCAGATCGGAAAAGGGTTGGGAAAGCGTGAGGCCTGTCTGTGAATACAAGACCTGGGCCGTTTCGTCGAGCGTCATTCGGGCCCGCTCGGTTTCGTAGATGTCAGCCTTCGTGGAGTCCATGCCTGCCCGGTACAGGGCATTCGCATGGTTCAGGGGGATCCAGGATTGGACCGTACCGCGGGGCGAGGCCAGGGTTTTGACCGCCGTGGGCTGAATCGGCGAGCCGCGGCGGGCGTCGGATTGGCCTGACCTGAAAAGGCTTTCAATGTGTTGGGACAGAACACCTTCGTAAGTGATGCGCAGCGCGCCCAGCTCCGCATCGGCCAGGGGGGTCACGCCCTTCTTTCCCGCCATAGCGTCCCAGAGGCGCTTGCCGGTCAGGCCTCGCCAGGTGTTGTCGTCGCCAGAACCGGCGGCGATCCCACCTGCCACAAACCCAGAACCCGTGCGGCGCTCGAGCTCGTTGACGCGGTCATTCAGGTAAACCACCACCACCAACAGCGCCAACAACGCCGCCCCAACGATGGTGAGGAAAATAACCATCAAGTGCTGCTTGCCCCAGGCTTAGGCTTCTCGCCGTCGGAATCATCACCATCGCCGTCCATAGCAGCAGCGCCGCCACCTGCGGGGATGTTGACTGTTTCTCCAGCAGCCTCCAACTCGTCGCGCAGGAATTGAAGGGCCTTGAAGGGCGCGTCCAGCTTCAGG
>RFTU01000081.1 GCA_009923315.1 Betaproteobacteria bacterium | reverse complement strand
TGCTGCCCTTTGCCGATGCGGCCTCGCCAGAATTGCCGCTGTTGCGGCTGCTGAGGCTGAGCCTGTTTCAGGTGTCGGTGGGAATGGCCGGTGCCTTGCTGGTGGGCACGCTCAACCGGGTGATGATCGTGGAGCTGGGCATGTCGGCCTGGCTGGTCGCCCTGATGGTCAGTCTGCCCATCTTGGCAGCGCCTTTCCGCACGCTGATCGGTTACCGGTCCGATGTGCACCGCTCGGCCATCGGTTGGCGCCGGGTGCCCTATTTGTGGATGGGGACCTTCTTCCTGTTTGCCGGCTTCTCCATCATGCCTTTTGCCCTGATGGTGCTCACCGGCGAAGGTGAACTGGGCTTGGCCTGGGTGGGCTACGCCGCGGCCGCGGTCTCGTTCCTGTTGGTCGGAATGGGCATGCAGACGACCCAGACGGCCGGCTTGGCCCTGGCCACCGACATCGCGCCCGAAGCCCTGCGCCCCAGGGTGGTGGCGCTGCTTTATGTGCTGCTGCTGGCCGGCATGGTCGGCGGCGGGCTCTTGTTCAGCACCCTGCTGGAAGACTTCACAGGCACCAAGCTGGTTCAGCTGGTTCAAGGCGTCGCGGTGCTGACGGTGCTGCTCAACCTGACGGCCAGCTGGAAGCAGGAGGCCCGTGACCCCAGCCGCCGACATCGGCTGGCCGAGCAACCGCCCCTGCCCTTCTCAGCCTTGTGGCAGCGGTTCATCCAACGGCCTGATTCACGGCGTTTTTTGTGGACGGTTGGACTCGGTACGGCGGCCTTCAACATGCAGGAAATCGTGCTGGAGCCCTATGGCGGCGAAATCCTGCGCCTGAGCGTGGGGCAAACCTCCGCACTGACGGCCCTGTTGGCCGGCGGCTCACTGGCCGCCTTTGCTTGGGCGGCCCGCCTCTTGTCCAAGGGGCATGATGCCCTGCGCATTGCCGGCTTGGGCCTGATGATCGGCTTGCCGGGTTTTTCGCTCGTCTTGTTTGCAGCGCCGGCGGACTCGGCCGCGATGTTCCGCGCCGGAACCCTGCTGGTGGGCTTTGGCGCCGGCCTGTTTGCGGTGTCCACGCTCACAGCGGCCATGACCCTGGAGGTCAAGGAACACGCCGGATTCGCTCTGGGCGCCTGGGGGGCCGTTCAGGCCACAGCCGCTGGTCTGTCGGTGGGCCTGGGTGGCGCGGTCCGCGACGCCGCGGCTACCCTGGCCGCCGATGGGTCCTTCGGCCCAGCCCTGCAGCACCCGGCCACCGGCTACGGCACGGTGTACGTGATCGAACTGTTGTTGCTGTTCCTGGCCCTGATTGCCCTGGGGCCACTGGTGCGTACCCGCACCCGCAGTATCGAACCGGCGCAAGCCGGCAAGTTTGGCCTGGCTGAATTCCCCGGCTAGGTCGTCATCGAGGAGATTGTTATGGGAACCGGAGCCATCACGCAGTACGTCGATGTGGCGCAGCTCGTGCTGTATCTGTTTTGGGTCTTCTTCTTCGGGCTGATCGTGTATCTGCAAAAGGAAAGTCACCGCGAGGGCTATCCGATGCTCGACGACGGCCCTCGTCAACAAAAGATCATGGGCTGGCCTGTGCCCGAGCCCAAGACCTTCTTGCTGGCGCACGGGGGGGAAGCCACCCAACCCACCCATGTCGTCCACGACCATGAAGTGAACATCGCCGCCGTTCCCGCCCATCCCTGGAAAGGTGCGCCACTGGTGCCCACGGGCAATCCGATGCTCGACGGCATCGGTCCAGGCGCCTACGCGCGCCGCGCCGATGTGCCCGACCTCACCTGGGACGGCAAGGCCAAGATCATTCCCTTGCGTCTGGCCACCGATTACAACGTGGCGCATCAGGATGTCGATCCTCGCGGCATGACCATCGTGGGTGCGGACGACGAAGCCGGCGGGGTGATCACGGACCTGTGGGTCGACACCGCCGAGGTGATGTTCCGCTATCTGGAGGTGCAGACCCCGGGCGGCCGCCGCGTGATGGTGCCTTTCCCGTTCTGCCGCATCACGCGGTCGGGTGTGAAGGTCCAAGCTGTGCTGGGTCATCAGTTCGAGGACGTACCGGGCCTCAAGAGCCCCGACCAGATCACCTTCCTCGAAGAGGAAAAGGTGATGGGCTACTTCGGTGGCGGCACGCTCTACGCTGAACCCTCAAGGGCTGAGCCGCTGGTATGAGGCCCGTTCGCACCGCACCGGTCCAGCCGGCCAGTCGGCACAGCCACTCGGCCGGTCTGCTGCAGGAGCACGACGAGGAGCCGGTCCCCGGCTTGCCCGAAGAGCTGCCGCCTGGAGAACGCATCCTGTGGCAAGGCGCGCCCCAGTGGCGCGTACTGGCCCTGGAGGCCTTCCACCTGCGCAAGCTGGTGCTCTATTTCGGTCTGATCGGTGCGCTTCGATTGGTCTTCCTGCTGGAAGATGAACCGACCGGCCTGGAGCTGGCCAAGGGCATGGCGCCCTTCCTGGTGCTGGCCATCAGCGGCCTGCTGATCGTCTGGGCCCTGGCTTGGCTGAGTGCGCGGCACACGCTTTACACGCTGACCAACCACCGCGTGGTGATGCGCATTGGGATCGTGCTGACCGTCACCTTCAACATTCCCTTCAGCCGTGTGGGGGGCGCCAACCTGCGCATCGGCCCGGATGGGCATGGTGACGTCTCACTGGAGATCGAGGCACCCTCGCGCATACCGTATCTGCAGCTTTGGCCGCATGCGCGGGCTTGGCACCTGAAGCATCCGCAACCGATGCTGCGCGGCATCCCGCAAGCACAGCGTGTGGCGGCACTGCTGACAGAAACCTGGTCGCAGGCTCGGGGCGTTCGCGCGCGGCCGTCGCTTGCCTCTTCGTCCCCGGCGTCAGGGCAACCCCTGCACGCGCCCGCCCATCCGACCTAGGCGCAGCCCAGCGCTCCCTCACGATGTCCAGCCACCACGCCCACGAAGCCCCGATGGTGCCCCCGGCCGCCTTGGCCATCCTGGGTAGCCTGCTGTTGATCACGGTGCTGATCGTGGCAGCGGTTCGATGGTCAGGCCTGGAGATTCGGCATCCCGATGCGCCCACCGTTCAAGTCTTCCCGCTGCGCTTCCTGGACCTGCCCGACGGAACGATCGACGTGCGGGATGGCCACACCGATCAACGCCTGACCGTGGTGGAGGGTGAGGCGGGCTTCCTGCGCGGCGCCCTGCGGGTGCTCAGCCACGACCGCATGCGCCGAAACCTCGGCAATCAGGCGCCGTTTGAACTGCATCAGCGACAGGACGGCCGCCTGACGTTGATCGATCCACAGACCGGTATGCGACTGGACCTGGAGTCCTTCGGCCCGCAGCACGCCGGCAGCTTTGCACGACTGATTCACAAGGAACGACCATGAGCACCGAACGCCAAGCCCTGCCCAGCGGCATTGCCGCACCGGGATTCGCCAGCTCGGACGACGCAGCCCGAAAGGCCAAGGAAACCACGCTGCTGAGTCCGCGCTTCTACACCACAGACTTCAAGGCGATGAACGCCATCGACGTGTCGCCGGTGCGGGCCGAATGGGACGCGATGATGGCCGAATACGAGGGCGACAACAACCACGACCACTTCCAGCGCGATGCCGCCTTCGGTGAGGAGGCCCGCGCGAGTCTGGCCGCACTCACGCCCGAATTGCGCAAGGAGTTCGTGGACTTCCTGATCACCTCGGTGACCTCCGAGTTCTCTGGTTGCATCCTGTACAACGAGATCGCCAAGAATGTTGACAACCCCGACATCAAGCAGTTGATGCGGTTCATGGCGCGTGATGAATCCCGCCATGCGGGCTTCATCAACCAGTCCCTTCGGGACTTTGGCATCGGCATCGACTTGGGTGATCTGAAGCGAACCAAGCAGTACACCTACTTCAAACCGAAGTACATCTTCTACGCCACCTACTTGTCCGAGAAGATTGGCTATGCCCGCTACATCAGCATCTTCCGGCAACTCGAAAGGCACCCCGACAAGCGCTTCCACCCGATCTTCCGGTGGTTCGAACGCTGGTGCAACGACGAGTTTCGTCATGGCGAGTCCTTTGCCTTGATCATGAGGGCCAACCCGCATTTGCTTCAGGGCGGCAACAAGCTGTGGATCCGCTTCTTCCTCCTGGCCGTGTACGCCACCATGTATGTGCGAGACCACACCCGGCCGATGCTGCACAACGCCATGGGGCTCGACTCCACCGAATACGACTGGCAGGTGCTGCACATCACCTCGGAGATCACCCGTCAGGTGTTCCCCATCACGCTGGACCTTGACCATCCGGACTTCCGTGCCGGCATGAACCGGTTGGTGGACCTGTCGCGTCGCATGGACGCCGCCAAGGAGCGCGGCGGCTTATGGGGCCACCTGCAGTGGGCCGGTTGTGCCGCTTCCGCCGCCTGGACTTACCTGCGGCTGTACACGATGCCGGTGAAGTCCCACGACCTGCCCCAACAGATCCGGCTGCAACCCTCGTGGTGATGCCTGCCGTGGCGATGCTCAACAACGCAGTGGGAGATCATGGCTGACTGGCTGCTGCCCACCGTCTTCGCCGTGTTCATCTGGTGGTTCAGCACCGGCGTGGTGATCCTGCTCGACGGTTTGCCGCATCGCACCTTCCGCTGGAGCCTGGTGATCTCCAGCCTGTTGGCCGTTGGCGCACTTGGGGGGCTGGCCCATACCGCCTCACAAACCTCGGTGGCCGGCGCCTATTGCGCCTTCACTTGCGCCTTGCTGCTGTGGGGCTGGCACGAGCTTTCCTTCCTGACCGGCTGGATCACGGGGCCGCGCAAATGGGGGCATACCGAGGGCTGTTCGCGGTGGCGCCAAGCGCTGCAGGCGGTGCAGGTCATCCTGTGGCACGAACTGTGGCTCTTGCTGTCGCTGAGCCTGTTGGCCGCACTGACTTGGAAGCAAGCCAATCCGATCGGCCTGTGGACCTTTGCCGTGCTGTGGTGCATGCGGGCCAGCGCCAAGCTCAACCTGTTCTTGGGCGTGCGCAACCTCGGGCTGGAGTTTCTGCCCAGCCATCTGACCTACCTGCAGCACTACTTCCGCAAGGCACCCATGAACCTGCTGATGCCGTTCTCGATCACGGCCTCCACCGGCATGGTCGTGTGGTTGGTGATGGGCGCGATGGCCGCTGAATCAGGCAGTGCGGCGGCTATCGGCAGGCTGTTGGTGGCCACGATGCTGGCCATGGGCGTGCTCGAACACTGGATGCTGGTCTTGCCCATCAGCCCCAGCGCCCTATGGCGTTGGGCGCTGCGCCACCGGCGCCAGGCGGGTTCGCCACTGGACGGGGGGCCCATCGGTGCCACCCATGCCGCCACCGCCACCGCGCCCCAGGAGCTGGGAACCAGCGGTTCCACCCTGAGGATCCAGCGTGATGAGAAGCTACTACACGCCCGTTCGGCCTGAGGCTGGCCTGGCCCTACCGGCAGGGGGCACGTCGCTCGGGCCCTCGGACGCCCGCCCGCACGCCGTCGTGATCGGCAGTGGTTTTGGTGGCTTGGCCGCCGCGATTCGCCTGGGCGCCAAGGGTTACCGGGTCACGGTGCTGGAAAAACTGGACCAGGTGGGTGGCCGCGCCTATGTCTGGCGCCAAGACGGTTTCACCTTCGACGCGGGGCCCACCATCATCACCGCCCCACACCTGCTGGAGGAACTCTGGACCTTGTGCGGGCAGCGCATGAGCGACCATGTGCCGCTCAAGGCGATGGACCCTTTTTATCGGATCCGCTTCGATGACGGATCACACTTCGACTATTGCGGCGACACCGCTCGGATGAGAGACGAAGTCGCCCGATTCGCACCTGAGGATGTGGACGGCTACGACCGCTTCATGGCGTACGCCGAAAAGTGTCGCCAACTGGGCTTCGAAGGCCTGGGCACGGTGCCCTTTGACAGCATCAAAGACTTGCTGGCCGCGGTGCCCTCGATGGTTCGCATGCGGGCCTGGACCCCCATCTACCACCGGGTGGCCGCGTTCCTGAGCAACCCGAAGCTGCGCATCGTGTTCAGCTTCCATCCTCTGCTGATTGGCGGAAACCCCTTTTCGGTGACCTCCGCTTACGCGCTGATCAATGCCTTGGAAAAACGCTGGGGCGTGCACTGGGCCATGGGGGGAACCGGTGCCCTGGCGCAGGGCCTGGCCAAACTGATCCAGGGTCAGGGCAACGAGATTCGATTCAACAGCGAAGTGCGCCAGATCCTGGTGACGCAAGGGCGCGCCCATGGCGTGGAACTGGCCGATGGCCAAGCCCTCAAGGCAGACCTCGTGGTGTGCAACGCCGACGTGGCCTGGACCTACAAGCACCTGATTGCGCCGCAGCATCGTCGCCACTGGAGCGACCGCCGGGTGGAAAAGGGCCGCTATTCCATGAGCCTGTTCGTCTGGTACTTCGGAACCAACCGCCGCTATGAGGATGTGCCGCACCACATGCTGGTGCTCGGGCCCCGTTACCGGGAACTGCTTCAGGACATCTTCAAGCGCCATCGACTCGCGCCGGACTTCAGCCTGTACCTTCATCGACCCACGGCCAGTGACCCCAGCATGGCGCCTGCGGGTTGTGATGCGTTCTATGCCCTGTCCCCCGTGCCCCATCTGGACAGTGGCACCGACTGGCGCTCTACAGCCGAACAATACCGCCGCGCGGTGCAGGAGGCGCTGGAGCGTTCGGTCTTGCCGGATTTGGGCGCGCACATCGTGACCTCCCGCGTCACCACCCCGCTGGACTTCCAGGATCGGCTCTTGTCCTTCAAGGGTGCGGCCTTCGGATTGGAACCCCTGCTGCTGCAAAGCGCCTGGTTTCGCCCTCACAACCGAAGTGAAGACATCCAGCAGCTTTACATGGTGGGCGCCAGCACCCACCCCGGTGCGGGTGTGCCCGGTGTGCTGATGTCGGCCATGGCCCTGGACAAGTTGATCCCCAGGGCCAGCGAATGTCATCCTCAGGCACAGGCCCGGGCGCCGCTCCACGCCTGCACCAGCCCACACCCGTCGCGCCTATGACTGTCCAAGCCACCCACCGCGCTGCCGCAGGCAGCCGCCCCCCGGAAGACTTCGACCTGAAGGCCTGCCGCAGCCTCATGCGAGGCGGCTCCAAGACTTTCTTTGCCGCCTCGCTGCTGCTGCCGCCGCGCATCCGCTTGGCCGCCACAGCGCTGTATGCGTTTTGCCGCGTGGCCGACGACCTGATCGACGACGGCACCGACAAGGCAGCAGCCATCCGAGAGCTGCAGCAGCGCTTGGATGCCGTCTATCTGGCGCATCCCCAGCAACTCGAGTCCGACCTCGCCTTGGCCATGGTCGTGCACCAGCATCGGATTCCCCGTGCCTTGTTGGACGCCCTGTTGGAAGGCTTTGCCTGGGACGCTCAGCAGCGACGCTACGAGACGGTTGAAGAACTGCACGGCTATGCCGCCCGTGTGGCGTCCACGGTCGGCTCGATGATGACCCTGATCATGGGCGTGCGCAGTGCCGCGGCGATTGCGCGGGCCTGCGACCTGGGCGTGGCCATGCAGTTGACCAACATCGCGCGCGATGTGGGTGAAGACGCTCGCGCCGGTCGGCTGTACCTGCCCCGACAGTGGCTGCGCGATGAAGGGCTGGACCCAGACGGGTGGATGCGCACCCCTGAGTTCAACGAATCGATCAGCCGCGTGGTCAGCCGCCTGCTGGCCGAGGCCGATCGTCTCTATAAGCGAGCCGAAGCGGGCTTGGCCCTCTTGCCCCGTGACTGCCAGGCGGCCATTCGGGCCGCGGGTTTGGTCTATGCCGAAATCGGGCGCGAGCTGGAGCGCCAGGGCTTGAACTCCGTGGACAGCCGCGCCGTGGTGTCGAGCCGGCGCAAGTTGTTCCTGTTGGGCAAGGCTTTGGCGGGTCCCACGCGTCCCCGTCGCGTGCCCGGGCCCGATGGAACGTGGGAGCCCGCCCTACCCGCTACCCAATTTCTGGTGGATGCGTCGGCACCCACCGACCCCACCGCTCCCGTGGACATGGGTGAGGAGTCCGGCGACGATGGCCGCGTGGTCTGGCTGATCGATCTCTTCGAGCGGCGCGAGGCCGAGCGCTTGCGCCGCAACGACGCCCTGATCCACGCGCGGGATGCCGCCGGGTCCTCATCGCAGAGCCCGAGCCCGAGCGGTACGCCCCTGCGGTCTGCCTGAATGAAGGCGGCCTGATCGGGATCGCCCCCCGGGGACCATGGAGAGCTCACACTGGCCGCTGATCCTGATCGAGGGCGTCCTCGTCTTCGGCGGCGCCTTGGCCTTCGGCTGGTGGCAGCTGCGATCGGTCAAGCGTGACCGAGAACGCCTGCTGGCCGAGCGTGAACGCCAGCGCGTGCAGGACGAACGGGAGTCCAGGCGTGAATCAGCGCAGCCGCTTGAGGGTCCGCCAAAGGACCACTAGCGGCGGCGCGGCATGCGAAACGGCAGCATCATCCGAACCACCCTGGAGGCCAGCCGACGCGCATCCAGGGATTCATGCACCGACCGACCCGGCTCGCCCAAAAGCGTCGAGGCCACCAGGTCGCGCACATAGAAGGGTGTGTTTTCGAAGACCTGCACAACCTGCGGCTGCGAACCCTCGTCGCTGCGCGTGCTTCGGGCGATACCCCAGGCGGTTCGCGGCAGCATCTGGCGCGGTGGTGCCTCAAAGGCTTCACTGCGCCCATCGGGATGGAAGCGCTGCAACACCAGTCGCTGCGCGCCCGACTTGCACTGAACATCGTAGAGAACCGAGGTGTGGCCACTGGCGCTGACGCTGCGCGACCAGTCCCAGCGCTCAAAGGGGATATGGATCGGCTCATCACCTTCATTGGAGTCCAGATAGCCATGGCCGATCCAGTTGGGGCCGCCATGGTCGACCTCCACCTCCACCCGTGAACAGGGTGCCAGCGGCCCCCATCGGTGCCGCCCGTGCTCGTCCAGGTCGGCCCTGAACGATGTGAAGGCACTGGGATGAATGCGCACGCGACCACGCAACCGCGCCGGCCAAGGGCATTGGCGCTCATCGAAGGCCAGTTCGAACCAACGACCATTCCAGGCCAGCGAACTCGGGCCCACTTGAAAGTGCGTGGCCGATCGATCCATCCATCGGCTGCTGCGCTCGGTCATGGCCCATCGGTGTCCGCCCTGCCCGTACAGCGCGACGTTGATGCAGACATGGTCTTGCGGATCCACGGCCGAACCCCTGCGCTCAAAGGCACGTGCGTAGTAGGGCGAAAAGACACTGCCGACGAAGGCGATGATGGTCAGGGCATGCCGGCCGTCATCGCTGACCGCATCGAGATACCACCAGAGATAACCACCCGGCGCGACAGGCTGGTCGAATCGAGGTGAGCCATCACGGTTTCGGCGGCCAAGCGTCCCGACATCGTGGCCATCGGGACCCCGGGGCCCGGGTGCACACTGCCCCCCGCCAGGAACAGCCCCGGTATCGGGGTGCGGGCCGACCCCCTTCGAAAGGCCGACATCCATCCGTGTGTGGCCGGACCATAAAGGCTTCCCGCCGAACTCGGGTACCGCTGCTCGAAGTCCCACGGGGTCATGCGCTGCTCCATGCCCTGATTCCGATGCACCTGCAGCCCGCAGGCGCTCAACAGCTCGAAGGTTCGCTCCTGACATGACAGCATCTCCTGCTCACGGATCTGATCGGGCCCGGGCCACTCGTCTGCACACGCCGGCGCGTTGACCAACACCAGGAGGCGTTCAGCCACCTCCTGCAGGCCGCGATCGACAAGGCCCTGATCGTGGCGGTCCTGCGCACACACATACACGGTGGGCCGCTGCGGAAAGCGCGCGTGGCCGAAGATGTCCTCAAACTCGCTCTGGTAATCGTGATCGAAAAAGACGTTGTGCCGAGTGAGGGGCCATCCCTGCGTGGGAGCTCGAATGCTCCAGGTCAGGGCCGACAGCGAACGCTCTGAGCGCGCTCGGGGTGTCCCGCAGGACCGGCCGGCCGCGCCCAATCGCCCTTGCGCCAAGGCGTTCACATCGCCGTTGAACACGACCGTATCGGCATCCAAGGTCTCACCGGATTCGAGTTTCACGCCCCGAGCACGGCCACCCGCCACCAGGACTTCCGACACCCGCGTCCCATAGCGCTGCACCACGCCTCGCTCACCGGCGAGCTCGGCCAGCGCCCTGGCCAACTGGCCCATGCCGCCGCGCACCGCCCATACCCCATCCATCTCGACCTGCGCGATGAGCATCAGGGTGGCCGGGGCCTGCCATGGGGAAGCGCCGCAGTAGGTCGCGTAGCGACCGAACAGTTGCTGAAGGCGCGGGTCGGCAAACCGGCGCGACAAGCTCGCCCATAGGGACTGGAAAGGTCCCAGGCCCGTCAGCGCCCACAAGCCACCCGGGCCCAGGTCCTTCATCAGGCTGAGCATCGTCGGCCTTTCCGAGCGGATGTAGGGCCCCTCCAGATGGCGGTACAGGCGGCGCGCTTCCCGGCAAAACGCATCAAAGCGCCGCGCCTCGGCTGGGGAACTGAACGCCGCGATCGCCTCTGCCGAATCGGATGACCGGGCATACAGGTCCAGCCGCGCGTCCTGGTCGCGCCAGCCATGCCGCGCCAAGATGTTCAGGGGCTCGCAAGGCACCCGATCGGCAAACGAGGCGCCGGCCTGTTCAAAGAGCTGCTCAAACACCCAGCGCATGGTGAACACCGTGGGACCGGCGTCGATGGACGCGCCCCCCACCTGCAGCGGCTGCATCTTCCCGCCGGGCCCCGACGCGGCTTCCAACAAGGTCACCTGCAATCCACGC
>RFTU01000009.1 GCA_009923315.1 Betaproteobacteria bacterium | reverse complement strand
ACCGCCGACAGGGCCGCCACCGCCAGCACCACCGCCAGGGCCAACAGACGCAATTCACCCGCACGGAAGTCACGCCAAGTCTGGCGCCAGGCCAACACGGCCAAGGGGGGGCGGGGGCGGGCTCTGTTCATGGCTGCATGATGCATGCAAATGGCCGCCGCGCGCGCGCGTGGGGCTGTTTGATGGTGCGCAACACGACAGGATGGCCTCGAATGCGCATGCCCTATGGCTTGGGGGATTCGAACTAGGATGGGGGTTATGAACTTCGCCCTCACCCCCGAACTGCAGGCTCTGCAGGCGCGTGTGCGCCGCTTCATCGTCGATGAGATCATTCCGTTGGAGCGCGACCCGCGCTGGGGCGATCACGGCCCCCGCGAAGACTTCCGATTGGAGCTGGTGGCGCGCGCCAAGACGGCAGGGCTCCTGGCGCCGCATGTCTCGGAGCATTACGGCGGACTCGGCCTGGACCATCGCAGCCGCGCCGTGGTGTTTGAGGAAGCGGGTTATTCCACCCTGGGTCCTCTGGCGATGAACCTGTTCGCGCCAGATGAAGGCAATATGCACCTCATGGAGGTGGTGGCCACCGCCGATCAGAAGAACCGGTGGTTGGCACCTTTGGCATCGGGCCAGATTCGCTCGTGCTTTTGCATGACCGAGCCGCCTCCTGGCGCGGGCTCAGACCCTTCGATGCTGCAAACCACCGCCATGCCGGTGAGCGATGCCCATGGCGAAGGCTGGCTGATCAATGGGACCAAGTGGCTCATCACCGGTGCCGATGGCGCGGGCTTTGCCATCATCATGGCGCGCCTGCCCGATGGTTCGGCCACCATGTTCCTGTCAGACATGAACGCCCCGGGTATCACCGTGGAGCGCACGATGGATTCTCTGGACCGGTGCTTTCCGGGCGGCCATTGCGTGGTGAAGTTTGACAACCTGCGCGTGGGGCCTGATGCCGTACTGGGCGAACTGGGCAAGGGCTTTCGCTACGCGCAGGTGCGCTTGGCGCCGGCGCGGCTGACCCACTGCATGCGCTGGCTGGGTGCAGCGCGCCGAGCGCACGACGTGGCCCTGGCCCATGCACGAAAGCGCACCGCCTTCGGCAAGCCCCTGGGCGAGCACGAGGGCGTAGGGTTCATGCTCGCCGACAACGAGCTCGATATCCACACGGCCCGACTTTCCATCTGGCACTGTGCCTGGGTGCTTGATCAGGGGGGCAAGGCCAACACCGAATCGAGCATGACCAAGGTGATCGCGTCCGAGGCCATCTTCCGCGTCGTCGATCGCTGCGTGCAGATTCTGGGTGGACAAGGCGTGACGGGCGAGACCATCGTCGAGCGGATTTGGCGCGATGTGCGGCCCTTCCGCATCTACGACGGCCCGAGTGAGGTCCACCGCTGGAGCTTGGCCAAGAAGTTGATGGCCAAGGAATGAGGGACGCTTGGGCCATCCAGCGCCCTCAAGCACCTGCGCGCTGAAGAGCGGGGCGCCGGGCTCTGCGGGCCCGACGACCCCGGCGGCCTAAGCCACCAACAAGCGCGTCACGCGTTGCACGTGCTCAGCCGGGTTGTCCAGCGCGCCGCCTTCGGCCAGCACCGCTTGGTCGAACAGCAAGTGGGCCAGGTCTGCGAAGCGCGACTCATCGGTTTGGAGCTTCTTGACCAGCGCATGCGAGGGATTGACCTCCAGGATCGGCTGCGATGCGGGGGCCTGCTGGCCGGCCTGCTTCAGAAGGCGCGCCAGGTGTCCGCTCATGTCGCCCTCTTCGACCACAAGGCAGGCGGGTGAATCCACCAGGCGCGTGGTGGCGCGAACATCCTTGGCGCGGTCCTTGAGGGCTTCCTTGATCTTCTCGAGCACGGGCTTGAAGGCCTCGGCTGCAGCTTGTGCTTCCTTCTTTTCGGCCTCGTCCTGCAGCTTGCCCAGGTCCACCGCGCCCTTGGCGATGCTCTGCAGCGGCTTGCCGTCGAACTCGTAGAGGTGCGAGAGCATCCACTCGTCCACACGGTCGGACAGCAGCAGCACCTCAATGCCCTTTTTGCGGAAGATCTCCAGTTGCGGGCTGTTCTTGGCCGCGGCCAGCGTGTCGGCGGTGATGTAGTAGATGGCCTCCTGGCCTTCCTTCATGCGGCCCACATAGTCGGGCAAAGACACCACCTGCTGGTCACCGGCGTCATGCGTGGATGCAAAGCGCAGCAACTTGCTCAAGCGCTCGCGGTTGGCCATGTCCTCGCCAATGCCTTCCTTGAGCACAGCACCAAACTCCTGCCAGAAATCAGCGTATTTGCGCTTGTCGTCGGCGTTGTCGGAATCGGCCAGTGACTCGAGCATCGACAGCACCCGCTTGGTCGAACCTTCACGGATGGCCTTCACATCGCGGCTTTCCTGCAGCAGTTCACGGCTGACATTCAGCGGCAGATCATTCGAATCGATGACGCCCTTGACAAAGCGCAGGTACACCGGCATCAGCGCCTCGGCATCGTCCATGATGAAGACACGCTTCACATAGAGCTTGACACCGCCGCGCTTGTCACGGTTCCACAGGTCAAAGGGTGCCTTGGCCGGAATGAAGAGCAGTTGCGTGTAGTCGCTTCGGCCCTCGACCCGGTTGTGGGTGTAGGCCAGCGGAGGCGCCTGGTCGTAGCTGATCTGCTTATAGAACTCCTGGTACTCGGCATCGGTCACCTCGCTCTTGGCGCGGGCCCACAGCGCGGCAGCCTTGTTGACGGTTTCCCATTCATCCTTGGTCACGTACTCGCTCTTGTCCTTGTCCCATTCCTCCTTCTGCATCAGGATGGGCAATGAAATGTGGTCGGAGTACTTGCCGATGACTTGCTTCAACTTCCAAGCCTTGAGGTATTCCTCGTCTTCGCCTTCACGCAGATGCAGGATGATGTCGGTGCCGCGACTGGCCTTGCCAATGGTCTCCACCTCGAACTCGCCGGTGCCACTGCTGCTCCAACGCACGCCGTCCTGGGCACCGGCACCCGCGCGACGGGTTTCCACGGTGATGCGGTCGGCCACGATGAACCCCGAGTAGAAGCCCACGCCGAACTGGCCGATGAGTTGCGCGTCCTTCTTCTGGTCGCCTTCCAGGCGGGACATGAATTCGCGGGTGCCGCTCTTGGCGATGGTGCCCAAGTTGGCCACCGCCTCCTCGGCACTCATGCCAATGCCGTTGTCGCGAATGGTGAGTGTCTTGTTCGCGGCATCCACCAGGATGCGCACCTCCAAGTTGGGCTGGTCTTCGTAGAGCGCCGCGTTGTCCAAGGCTTCGAATCGCAGCTTGTCGCAGGCGTCGGAGGCATTGGAAATCAGCTCGCGCAGGAAGATTTCCTTGTTGGAGTACAGCGAGTGCGTGACCAAGTGCAGGATCTGCTGCACTTCGGCCTGAAACGAAAGGGTCTTCTTGTCCATGTGTGCTGGGGGCTTCAGGTGAATCAAAGACGGCAGTCCGTGACCCCGTGAAGGGGCGACTGCTGAGGATGCCGACTGAAGATGGGGGTGGCCGCCGGGGTTTCAAGCCCCCGCCGAGGAACCCTTAGCCCCGAGGTTCCGTGCCCCCGCGCGGTGGGGGAGGCAGCCGGTAGCTCGGTGGCGTGCGCTCGAGCTTGATGGGCGAGCCGATACCCCGGTAGTCCTCGCCCACCTGCACCACCATGCCGCGATGCGCGGTATGGGCGTCCTTCAAGGCCGCGGCAATGTCCTGTATGGGCGCACAGGGCACGCCGGCTTCCAGCAGCCGCACGGCCAGGGCTTTGCCTTCATGGGGCGCCAGCGCGGCCTCCAGCAGGAGCCGCAGATCACCCCGGTGTTTCGATCGCAGCGCGTTCGTCGCAAAACGAGGGTCGGCCGCCAACTCCGGCGCGCCAATGCCACGGCACAACAGCTGGAACTGCCGGTCATTGCCCACGGCCAGAAACAGCGGCTCGCTGCCCGTGGGGAATACGTCATAGGGGCTGATGTTGGGGTGGTCGTTACCGGTGCGCTGCGGGATGCGGCCGTCCATCAGGTGGTTCGCGGTATGAGGGTGCAACAGGGTCAGGCCCACGTCGTACAGCGCCACTTCCAGAAACTGTCCGCGGCCACTGCGTTCGCGTTCGAACAGTGCCAGGGTCACACCCAAGGCGGCATTCAGTCCGGTGGCCAGATCCACCACCGGCACACCGGCGCGCAGCGGCTGACCGCCTCGTTCATCGGGCTCACCGTTGACGCTCATCAGCCCAATGAGCGCCTGGATGGCGGCGTCATAGCCCGGCAGGCCGCCGTAGGGACCATCGGCACCGAAACCCGTGACGCGGCAGTACACCAGGCGCGGGAAGCGCTCGCACAGGATGTCCCACCCCAGGCCCCACTTCTCCATGGTGCCGGTCTTGAAGTTCTCCACCAGCACATCGGACTCGGCCAGCAGTTGCAGCACTTGGGCGCGGGCCGCCTCGGTGCTCAGGTCCAGGGTGATGCCGCGCTTGTTGCGGTTGAGTCCCCTGTAGTAAGAGGCCGTGCCGCTGTCATCAAAAGGCGGGCCCCAAGTCCGTGTTTCGTCGCCCGAAGGTGGCTCCACCTTGAGGACATCGGCGCCGTGATCGGCCAGGATCTGCGTGCTGGAAGGGCCCGCCAACACCCGGGAAAGGTCGAGCACACGGATCCCCGCCAGGGCGCCTGGGTTCAGGTTCATCATCGTCCTTCAGCTTCGAATGCCTGCATCTGCTTCATGGAGCGTGAAAGGCCATCAGCCCTGCTCCGACTCCACCGGCCCTCAGCTCAACTCCACAAACACCCGCCCGGCTTCGATCTTGACCGGGTACACGCGGACCGGATCGCAGGCCGGGTCGCCGGTGGGCTGGCCGGTTTTCACGTCGAAACGGCCCTGGTGCAGCGGACACTCGATTTCACCCTCGATGAGGAAACCCTCGCTGAGGAAGGCGTTGCCGTGGGTGCATTGGTTGGCGGTGCAATACACCTGGCCGTCCACGCTGTACAGGGCCAGATCGTGTCCGTCAGTAGACACCGGCATCACGTCTTGGGCGTGCACATCGGCCAGCTCGGCCGCATAGATCCAGTAGGCGGTGCTCACGTTCAGATCGGATAAATGATGGAGTTGGGGATCATCTCACTGTCGTAGACCGCCCGCCTCACGGCGAATTTCAAGCCCCGTGGCGTGCGGACCACCTCATCGAGGTAGCGTCCGACATTGAAGACGGTACTTTCCTTGCTGAGCTTGGTGCGGAACACGGCGTAGTTCGCCTCGCAGTGGATGCGGCCGTCTTCGGCCTTCAACACCAAGGGCGTCCCCACCACATGTCGCTGGTAATAAGGATCATGGAAGATGGTTTGCGTGACGGCATAGGCCCGGTCCAGCAGCATGCCCTTGCTCTCCAGGCGCATGGTGGCCAGGGGAAAGCCCCGGTCGAAGTTTTCTCGGGGCTGCAGCAGGTACAGGCAGTCGTCTGTGAACAGTTCGGCCCAATCGATCCACCGGCCCGCATCAGCCAGTTGGGCGGCCTGGGCCAATAACTGCGCGAGCGCCCATTGGTCCTGCACGCTCAGGTTCGCGGGCCCTGACGGGGCCTCACCACCCACCGGGCCACTGACCGGGATCGATGAGCCGATGGACGTCATGCGTGCATCACCTCACGCCAATAGCGGTACATGCCGCGGATCAGGGTCTCGGTCACCATGTGGTCGGTGTCGCCGACCTCGCGCCCGCCGAGTTCGGCCAGTGTCTGACCCTGCCCGTGCTGAGCGCGCTCAAACGCTTCCTGGCACATCTCGATCACCTCGCCATCGTCGGCCGACACGAAGCCCGCAGGCCCGAACAGATTGGCTTGACGAAGGCGACGCTGCGTCATGACCTCATCATCATCTTCGAAACCGAAGTGCGTCCACACAAAGTCGAAGTGGCCGTGGCCGTCGGGCTGGATGTGACGAGTCGATACGCTGTTGACCTGCTGCTGCAGGATCACGCTGGGAAACAGCGTGGTCATCACCGCCGTGGGCCCGCCCCACCAGGGCTCGGGCACGATGTCCAGAAAGCGGTCGTCGTGCAGCTTCATCGATTCCTTGAACGAGGACACCTGGGTGACCTGAGCAGCGGCTCCGGTGGCCCCGCGGGTGGAGATCATGGCCGCATGCCGATGGCGGTCGTCCATCTGCAGTTGGGCCTTGTTGTCGGCACGCCAAAGACCAAAGGTCACGAACCAAGTGTGCAGCAGGCCGGGGTGGTAAGGGTCCTTGATGTTCTCCTGCATCAGCTTCCAGTTGCCCGGAATGCGCTGGCGGTTGTATCCCAGTATGGTCAGCCGACGGCCATTGAACAAACGATCGAACCAGTGCAGGATGGTCGGACCGATGAAGTCTTCCAACGACTCCATCTCGTGGTCGAAGGTGGCGAACACCACGCCGCCGCGCAAGGCGACGCGCAGCCGGGTCAGGCCATGTTGCTTGGGTTCGAAATCCGCCGGCATTCCCCCGTTGACCTTGCCATCCTGGCGAACGCCTCTTCGGAAGGGCACGCCTTGCAGATCACCGCTGAGGGTGTAGCTCCATTGGTGGTAAGGGCAGACGAACTCCTTGCGGTTGCCGTGGCGCTCGCGGCAGAACTGCATGCCGCGGTGCTTGCAGACGTTTTCCACCACATGGATCTGCCCGTCCAGTGCGCGCGCCATCACCACACTGCGCTCGCCCAGCGCGGTGCGCTTGAAGTCGCCAGGCTGGGGTATTTCGGCCTCCAGCCCGATGTAGTGCCAATGGTTGCGGTAGAACAAGCGCTCGAGCTCCCGCTGGTGCAGATCGGCATCGTTGTAGACGCCGAAGGGAATACGGTGCGTGCCAGGGGTGGGCCAGGTGGGCTCGATGCCGCTCATGATCTGATTGTGCCGTGTTGGGGAGGCCTGTGGCGCAGCCCGCATGCCCAGACCGAGTGGCTCCCGGCATCGCTCAGTGGCTCAGCCACCACACCAAACCGCCCCTACGGAGCCGTCACGGAACAAGCGGGCACGGAAGACCCGTGCTTCTTCTGCCGCAAGGCCGTCCCACTGCGCACCGCGATGATCTCGGCCATGATCGCCACCGCAATTTCCGCCGGCGTCTTTCCGCCCAGATCCAGGCCGATGGGCCCGTGCAGTCGGTCGATTTCAGCCTCACTCAGGTCAAACAGCTTCAGCCGCTCCTTGCGCTGGGCGGTATTGCCGCGAGAACCGAGGGCTCCGATGTAGAAGGCTGGCGACTTCAGCGCCTCCAACAGCACGAGGTCGTCCAGCTTCGGGTCGTGCGTGACCGCCACCACCGCGCTGTGGGGATCCAATTGAAGCTCCTTCACCAAGTCGTCGGGCATGGCCTTGCTGAACACGGTACCGGCAACCTCCCAACTCAAGTGGTACTCCTCACGCGGGTCGCAACAGATCACCTCGAAGTCCAGCATGAGCGCCATCTGCGCCACCGCGCGGGACAACTGTCCGGCCCCGATGATCAGGAGTCGCCAGCGCGGACCGAACACGGTGCGCATGGTGCTGCCATCGAAGGCGAAGGCCTCGCCTCGCACGCCCGGCTCCAGCGTCACCGCGCCCGTGTCCAGCGACACGATGCGAGCCACGATTTCATGTCGCGACGTTCGGTCCAAGACCTCGTCGACCCAAGCCATGTCGGTCAACGGTTCCTGCACCAGGCGAAGGTTGCCGCCGCATGGCAGACCAAATCGGGCAGCTTCCTCCTTCGACACGCCATAAGTGATGAGTGAAGGCCTGCCCACACGGTCACCCTTGCGCACCCGTTCAATCAGATCGTCTTCGACACACCCACCCGAAACCGAGCCCACCACCAGACCATCATCACGCAGGGCCAACAGAGCCCCGGGCGGGCGCGGAGCAGACCCCCATGTTTCGATCACGGTGACCAAGCACACGGCGTGGCCAGCGTGCTTCCATTCGCGCGCTTGTTGCAACACCTGAAGGTCCAGTGAATCCATGCGGCCGTTCTCCAAGCCCGGATGCTAGCTCGCCGTCAAGCCGTCCACCAGCGCCGGGGCGCATTGCCGTGCTCGACCACCCCCATCAGCAGGCAGAACGCCATCTTGTGCAGCTCAGGCGGCGCAACGATGCGCACCTCGAAGGACTGACCAGCGACGACCGAGGCGCGGGCGACGCGTCAACTCAGCGGGGTGTCCAGTACCCCACGATCAGGCGTCTGAGGCAGCCTCACGGTTGCTGGCGCCCAAATAGCTCTCGATCACGCGCGGGTTGTGGGCAAGCTCGGCTGCCGGCCCGTCCACCGCAAAGGAACCCGTCTCCAGCACATAACCGTGGTCGGCCACTTCCAGTGCGGCACGCGCGTTCTGCTCCACCAAGAGAATGGAGGTGCCCTCGGCGCGCAACCGCTCGATGATGCGAAAGATCTCCTTGACCACCAAGGGCGCCAGACCCAGGCTGGGCTCATCCAGCATCAGCAGGCGAGGTGAACTCATCAGGGCGCGGCCCACGGCCAGCATCTGCCGCTCACCACCGCTGAGGGTGCCAGCCAGCTGCGTGCGGCGCTCCTTCAGGCGAGGAAACAGCCCGTACACGCGTTCGATCTCGCGCTTCCAGTTGGGCACGCGCTGCTTCATCGCGCGCCAGCCGCCCAGCACCAGGTTGTCTTCGACCGGCATCGTGGAAAACAGCTCGCGCTTTTCCGGCACCAGAGCCAGGCCCATCATCACCCGGTCTTCCAGCGAGACATCGGTGAGGTCCTGCCCATCGAAGGTGACACGCCCACGCGAAGGCAGCAGGCCGATCAGCGCGTTCAGCGTGGTGCTCTTGCCCGCACCGTTGGGGCCGATGATGGTGATCACCTGGCCCTGCTGGACCGTGAAGTTCAAGCCGGCGAGGACTTCCGCGCGACCATAGCCCGCGTGCAGATCGGTGACTTCCAACAGCATCGTGCTCATGTCAATTCCCTCAAACACAGCGGCAAAGGCCAACGCAAGTTGACCCTGACAGCCGCAAGCCCCGTGGCCATCAATGCTCCACGCCCAGGTAGGCTGCGCGCACGGCCGGGCTGGCCTGCACCTGCGCGGGCGTGCCTTCCATCAGCTTGGTGCCGAACTCCATCACCACGATCCGGTCGGTCAAGCCCATCACGAAGTCCATGTCGTGCTCTACCAGCAAGAGGGTGACGCCTTCTGCACGCAACTGGCGCAGGACATCGGCCAGCGCCATTTTCTCCTTGTGCCTCAGGCCCGCAGCGGGCTCGTCCAACAGCAGCAGGGCAGGATCGGTGCACAGGGCACGCGCAATTTCCATCAGGCGCTGGGGGCCCAAGGCCAGATTGCCGGCCAGTTCGTGCATGCGGTCGTCCATACCGATGCGCTGAAGCTGACGGTGCGCCTCGGCGAAGATGCGGCGTTCCTCGGCCTGGTCGAGCGCCAACATCGCCTGAACCGTGTTCGCGCTACTTCGGATGTAGGCGCCCAGTGCCACGTTCTCCAACACCGTCATCTCGGGAATCATCTTCACGTGCTGGAAGGTCCGGGAGATGCCGCGCCGCGCGATGTCGCGAGACGGTAGGCCGGCAATGGACTCGCCACGCCAGACGACAGAACCCGCGGTCAGAGGCAGCACGCCGGTGATCAAGTTGAAGGTGGTGCTCTTGCCTGCACCATTGGGGCCGATCAGTCCGATGATCTCGCCCGCATCCATGTGGAAGCTCACATCGTTGACCGCCACCAGACCGCCGAACTCCTTGCGCACCTGCTGGACTTCGAGCAGACGCTGTCCTCTGGGTGGCTTGGACTCGTGCGGCATGTGGTCGGCATCGGTCCAATCCACCGTGCGCGGGACGATGGGCAGGCGATTCTGGATGAAGGTCCACAGACCGTCGGGTGCGTACTTCAGCACCAGGATCAGCACGATGCCGAACACGATGATCTCGAAGTTGCCGCTCGAGCCCAGGAGTGCCGGCAGGAGGACCTGCAACTCGTCCTCGATCAGCTTGACCACGCCGGCACCCAGGAACGCACCCCATACATGGCCCACCCCACCGAGCACGGCCATGAAGAGGTACTCGATGCCCTTGTTCAGGCCAAAGGGCGTGGGGTTGACGGTGCGCTGAAAGTGCGCGAAGAGCCAGCCTGAAACCGCAGCCAGTACCGCGGCCAGGATGAAGGCGATGAGCTTGTAGCGAAAGGTCGAGATCCCCATGGCCTCGGCCATGGTCGATCCGGTCTTGAGCGACCGGATGGCCCTGCCGACGCGGGAATCCAGCAGGTTGGTCACACCCACCGCGCTCACCAGTGCCACCGCCCAGATCAGCACATGCAAGCCGCGGCCGGAGCCCAGTTCGATGCCGAAGAGGTCCAGCGAGGGAATGCCATTGATGCCGTCGTATTTGCCCAGGAACTCCATGTTGGCCATGGTGTAGTTCAGAGCCAGCCCCCAGCAGATGGTGGCCAGGGGAAGGTAGTGGCCGGACATCCGCAAGGTGAGCAGACCCAGCAGCAGCGCAGCCACCAAGGCCAGTGCGATGCCCACGACCAGCGCCAACCAGGGTGACGCGTTCAGCGTGACGACCATGTAACCCGCTGCATAGGCCCCAACGCCCACGAATGCGGCCTGGCCGAAGCTGGTCAGGCCCGCCACTCCGGTGAGCAGGACCAGGCCGAGCGCCACGATGGAATACAGACCGACCAAATTGCTTTGCGTGATCCAGAAGTCGGGCACCGGCAACAGCGGCAGGCCCAACATCAGCAGGGCAAAGACAGGAAAGGCCCACCGACGAATGGCGTTCATCTCAGTGCTCCTCACCATGGGGATCGGTGATCGAGCGCCACAGCAGCACCGGCAAAATGGCCGCGAACACGATCACCTCCTTGAAGGCGCTGGCCCAAAAGGAGCCAAAGCTCTCGATCAGTCCCACGAACAGCGCGCCCACCAGCGCCAGCGGATAGCTGGACAGCCCCGCAAACACGGCCGCCACGAATCCCTTCAGGCCAATCAGGAAGCCCGTGTCGTAGAACACGGTGGTGGTGGGGCTGATCAGCAGGCCCGACAGCGCGCCGATGAAGGCCGCCATCGTGAAGGCGGTACGGCCCGCTCCCGTGCTGGAGATGCCCATCAGGCGCGCACCCGTTCGGTTCACTGCGGTCGCGCGCAGCGACTTGCCCAGCAGCGTGTGTTCAAAGAGAAACCACAAGGCCACGATCAGTACCAGGGAAATGACGAAGATGATGACCGTCTGCCCCGACAGCGTGAGCGCGCCGAGGCTGAAGCGTTGGTCCCAGAAGCTCGGGTTGCGAAAACCTTCGGCACCAAAGAAGAACAGGCCCAGCCCCACCAGCGCAAAGTGCAGACCCACCGACACGATGAGCAGCACCAGCACGGTGGCATCGGCCAAGGCCTCATAGGCCAGTCGGTAGATCAGCCCGCCAGAGGGCGTGACCACGGCCAACGTCAGGGCAGCTTGCACCAGCAGCGGAAACTGCTGCGGCGCCGCCCACCAGGCCAGCAGGCTGATGAGGACCGGGTAGGCGGCCACCTCCACCACTTGCCGCGCCATTCGTGCGACCGGCAGGCCCTGGCGAGTACCCGTGACCACCATGCCCACCACCGTCAACGCCGTGAGCGCCAAGAGGAACCACACGGTGCCCGGTACCTGCCCCATCTGAAACATGGCCAGGGTCAGCGCACCGAAAGCCACGAATTCGCCCTGGGGCACGAAGATGACGCGCGTGACCGCGAACACGAGCACGGTGGCCAGCGCCAGCAGCGCATACACCGAGCCGTTCGTCACACCGTCGAGCGCCAGGATGCTGGCGATCGTCATGTCCATGGTGGTCGTGTCTCCTGAAGGGTCTGTCGGGATGCCGGGATACGGCCCAGTGGGATTAGTTAACCGACCGGTCGGTCAATTTTAGAAGCGGAACGCCCGACCTCAGCCGTCTCGCAGATCAGGACAAACCCGCGTCAACTGCAGGCCGCGCGGATGTCCTCGGGCACCTCGATGCTGCGCAGGCGGTCGGGGTTCTCAACATCGCGCACGCAGAACACACGCAGTTCGGTGCCTTCGCAGATGAGGTCCTGGCCGCGCATCACCACATGGCGCTGTTTGAAGGTCTTCCGGTTCCACGCTTCGACACAGGTGTGGATCTCGAGTTCCTCGCCATAGGTCGCCGACTTCACGAAGCGGGTGTGGATCTCCAGCAGCGGCGTGCCGATGATGCCGCGCGTCTTCACCAATTCGCGCCAGGGGGGAATGCCGCAGGAAACAAAGAAGTGATGCGAGCTCTGGTCCATCCAGCGGTTGAAGTTGGGGAAGAAGACGATACCGGCCGGGTCGCAGTCGCCGAACTCCACGCGCACGCGGTGGATCTGGGTGCGGGTGTTGGGGGACGCGCCGCTCATGACGGGACCACCTTGCCCGCGCGGCTTTCCAGCGAAGGCTGGCGGCGCTTTTGCGCGGCGATCCATGCCGCCATGTGCGCCTCCAGCACCTGCAGGGGCACCGAGCCGGTGGACAGCACCGCATCATTGAAGTCACGCACATCGAAGCGCTCACCCAGCACCTGCTGGGCCTGGCTGCGCAAGGCGCTGATTCGCAACTGCCCGATCTTGTAGGCCAGAGCCTGCCCAGGCGTGCCAATGTAGCGGTCGATTTCGTTGACGATGTCCTGCTCGGTCTTGGCGGCATGGGCCCGGAAGTAGGCGATGGCCTGCTCGCGGCTCCAGCCCTTGGCATGCATGCCGGTGTCCACCACCAGCCGCACGGCACGCCACATCTCGTACACGAGTTGACCGAAGCGGTCATAGGGGTCGTCGTACAGACCCATGTCGTAGCCGAGTTGTTCGGCGTACAGGCCCCAGCCTTCGCTGTAGGCCACGAAATACGCCGTGCGGCGGAAGGTCGGCGCATCCGGCAATTCCAGGCCCAGCGCGAACTGATGGTGATGCCCTGGCACGGCCTCATGCAGCGTCAGCGGCACCATCTCCCAAGTGGGACGCATCTCAACCTTGTAGAGGTTGACATAGTAGAAGCCCGCGCGGCTGCCATCGTTGGCGCCGGGTTGGTAGTAGGCCGTGGTCGTGTCCGGCGCCTGGTGGTCGGGAATCGGGCGCACGCCATAGGGCAAGCGCGGCAGCTTGCGGAACACCTTGACCATCTGCGGGTCGACCCGCTTGGAAACGGCTTCATAAGCGGCCAACAGTTCGGCCGGTGTCTTCTTGAAGAACCGCGGGTCGGTACGCAGGAAGGTGAAGAAGGCCTCGAGCGTGCCGGTGTATCCGGTCTCGGTCTTGACCTTTTCCATCTCGGCGCGAATGCGCGCCACTTCTGCCAGGCCCGTCTGGTGAATGGCATCGGCACTGAGCGTCGTGGTGGTGTAAGACCGCGCCAGGAAGTCGTAATAGGCCGGACCATCGGGGCGAGCTGTGGCGGCGATGGTCTCGCGCGTGTGGGGTAGGTAGTCCTCATTGAAGTAGCGCGCAAACGCCGCGTAGGCAGGCACCACGAGATCGCGGATGAGGGCCTGCGCCTCGTGCGCCAACGCCTCGCGCTCGCCCTGCGGCACACCCGCTGGAAATCGCTTGAAGGGCCGGTAGAACGGGCTGTTGGTGGGGTCTGTCACCACCTGCGCGGCGATCTGGGCGGGTACCCGGTTCATCAACACGCGAGGGGGCACGACCCCGACTTTCACGCCTTCGCGCATCAGGGCGATGTTCTGCTCGAGATAGGCCGGCAGCGCCGACAGTCGCTTGAGGTACCGCCGATAGTCGGCCGGCGTGGAAAAACGGAGCAGCTCGGCGATGCGGTCGGCCGTCTGGGGCCCACTTTGGTGACCCACAGGTTGCAAGTGCTCACGGAAGCGCTGACGATCCACCGCCTCCTGCAGCAACCAGGCGAAGGTGTCTTGGTGGAGCTGATCGGCCGGCGAGAGTTGGGCCCGCGGTATCGCCCTCAGGCGCTGCAAGGCCGAGCGGTCGGCCGCCTCCCGTGCCGCGATGGCCTGGGCGCTGAGGTCCGTCCACCGATCCGCGCCACGCTGGTCGCCGAAATAGGCCGCCTCCTCGGGAAACTCCCGCATCCGGCGCTCCCACTCGTCGTCGAATAGGCGGTGCAGGGCTTGGGTCGCTGCACGATCGACCGTGGTCGCAGGCGGCGCGGCCAGAACGGCGGATGGCGCCAGCGCCATCGGGGCGATCGTCAACATCGCCACGAGGGGGACACCATAGGCTGCACGCATCAGCACGCTTTTGGACATCTTCATTCTCCGGATCACCCGGATTTTGATGCCAAGTCAGGCAGCCGGCTCCGGTAGGGAGCCGGCCAGAGGCCTTCAGCCGTCCGCCGAGGTCAGGGGATCAACGCCCCCAACGCGAATCGCGCGCCTGGAACGCGCCGCGCGGCTTTTGGTCACCGAATCGACCGCGGCCCGCGGCAGGTGCTGCAGCCCGGCGAGCTTGCGCGCCACCTTCGCGGCGACGCTCGAAGTGGCCCTCCGGTCGGCCAGCATGGGCCGCATCGCCATGGCCTGGGGGGCGGCCATAGCCTGGACCCTCGGGGCGGCTGCGGCCGGCCGGGTTCCCACCCGGGCGACCACCCTGACGCGCGCCAGGATGGCCGTGCCCGCCATGGCGCCCACCCGGATGCCCGCGGTGCTCACCACCGGCCCCGCGGGGCGCTCCCATGAAGATGCGCGGCTCCGGCTGCCGAGGCTCCAACCCCGTGACCTGCGCCACGGGAATGGACTGGGTGGTGAACTGCTGGATGCGCTTGACCATCGACACATCACGCCGCTCGGCCAGCGTCACCGCCAAGCCATTGCGGCCGGCGCGGCCGGTTCGGCCGATGCGATGCACATAGTCTTCGGCCTTCATCGGCATGCCGTAGTTGATGACATGGCTGATGGTGGGCACGTCGATGCCGCGCGCGGCCACATCGGTGGCCACCAGCACACGCAGCTGACGCGTGCGCAGCCCCTGCAGCACGCGGGTGCGGCGGCCCTGGGGCATGCCACCGTGCAGCGAGGCCACTCGATGGCCAAATTCGGCCAGGCGATCGGCCAGCCAGTCGGCGTCCTGCTGGGTGCTGGTGAACACCACGGCCTGGTCCACCTCGCGGTCGGCCAGCAGGTGATCCAGCAGGGCGTCCTTGTGCTGGCGGTTGTCCGCCCAGTGCAGGCGCTGCTCAATGCTGGCATGCGTATCGGTGTGGCGCGCCACCTGCACCGTCTGCGCTTCGGGCTTCAAGAGCTCATCGGCCAAGCGGCCCACGTGGCCGGCAAAGGTGGCGCTGAACATCACCGTCTGCCGCTGCGCCGGCGTCTGCTGGGCGATGTGGCGGATGTCGTCGATGAAGCCCATGTCGAGCATGCGGTCGGCTTCATCCAGCACCAGCATCTCCAAGTTCTGCAACACGCACTTGCCGCTGCCCAGGTGGTCGATCAGTCGACCCGGCGTGGCGATCACCACATCCAACGGGCCCCGCAACGCCTTGAGCTGCGCGCCATACGGCACGCCGCCCACCACGGTGGTCACGCGCAAGCCCTGCACATGCTTGCCGTAAGCGCTGAAGGCCTTGGCCACCTGCATCGCCAACTCGCGAGTGGGCGCCAACACCAGGACGCGGGGGCCATGCACGACACCCTTTTCGCGTCGCTTGTCGCCATCACCGCGCGCCTCCAAGATACGCTGAAGCGCGGGCAGCGCGAACGAAGCGGTCTTGCCGCTACCGGTCTGGCTGCTGACCTTGAGGTCCAACCGGCTCAGTCCCAGGGGGATGGCCTGCTGCTGCACATCAGTGGCCTGCTCGTAGCCGGCGTCGGCCAGGGCACGGGTCAGGGCGGGGGCCAGGCCCAGATTTTCGAAAGACATGAATTTCCAATCAACAAGCAAAGCACCACGCGCCTGGCTCGCCTGCGCCGGGCACGGGTTCAGCGGGCAGGGCCAAAGCATGTGGCTGTCCGCAGGTGAAGTCGCGAAAGTGGAATTGAGGTCCGGCGGGCGGTTGCGGTACGGCAAGCAACCAAGATCCCGGGACGGTACCGGTGGGTCCGAAGCGACGGCATCGCCGCCGACCTGCACCAGGAAGTGTCGGCCGAACATCGAATGCACGATGGGGCCGAGTGGTCAGAGGGGATGAAGAACCTCTAGTTTACCCTAAATCGCCCGCGGACGCGGGAGTGTCGCTACAGTTGCCCAATGACTGCGCACATGAATCGATGGGCCGCCATGGGTGGCTTGCTCTGCGTGCTGCTGGGGCTTTCGGCCTGCGGTGGTGGGAATGAGAACAAGGGCGGTGCGGCCTCAGGCCCGGGCGCCTCCCCTCCAGCGCCGGCGGTGGGCGTCGTGAAGGTCTCCCCTGGCGATGTCGGCCTGCTCACCGAGTTGCCCGGCCGCACCGAGGCTTCGCGGATCGCGCAGGTTCGGGCGCGCGCGGCTGGCATCCTGGCCGCGCGCCATTTCGAGGAAGGCAGCGATGTGAAGGCGGGCCAGCTGCTCTACACCATCGACCCTGCGCCCTATCAAGCGGCCCTGGCCAGCGCCCAGGCGCAACTGGCTCGCGCCGAGGCCACCCTGATGCAGGCCCAGGCCAATGCCGACCGCGCCAAACCCCTCTTGGACGCCAAGGCCATCAGCGAACAAGAGTCCATCAACGCACAGGCCGCCCGGCAGCAGGCCCTAGCCGAGGTGGCCACCGCCCGCGCGGCGGTGCAGACGGCGCAACTGAATCTGGGTTACGCCAGCGTCACCGCCCCGATCGCGGGGCGCATCGGGCGCGCCCAGGTCACCGAAGGCGCTCTGGTGGGCCAAGGCGAGGCCACCCCGCTGGCGCTGATCCAACAAGTGGATCCCCTTTATGTGAACTTCACGCAACCGGCGGCCGATGTGCTGCGACTGCGTGCGGCCATTGCCCGCGGTCAGTTCAAGAAGGCAGGGCCCGATGCCGCTGCCGTCACGCTGCACCTGGAAGACGGCAGCACGCATCCTCTGCCCGGCAAGCTGCTGTTCTCCGACCTGAGCGTGGACCCCACCACCGGCCAGATCACGCTGCGCGCCATCGTGCCCAATCCGAAGCAGACGCTGCTGCCCGGCCTGTTCGTGCGCGTGCGGGTGGAACAGGCGCAGGCCCCAGGGGCCATGTTGTTGCCGCAACAGGCGGTCAGCCGCGGCCCGCAGGGCGATACGGTGCGGGTCGTGGGTGAAGACGGCATGGTCGACCAGCGTCCGGTCCGAGTGGGCCCCGCGCGTGACGGCCAATGGGTGGTCCTCGAAGGTCTGAAGGAAGGCGAGCAGGTGATGGTCGACGGCTTCCAGAAACTGCGCGGCAAGGGGCCGGTCCAGCCGGTGCCGTGGGCGCCACCGGCAGCAGGATCGGGCGGTTCTGGCCCTGCCGGCCCGGCGGGTTCGCCGGGCTCCAAACCCGGCAGTGCGGTGCCTGCCAACGCGTCCGCCCCGTCGACTGCTTCAAGCCGATAGGAGCGGCACATGGCGCCGTTCTTCATCAACCGCCCGGTCTTTGCCTGGGTCATTGCCCTGTTCATCCTCGTGGGCGGGGGCGTGGCCGTCACGCAACTGCCCATCGCACAGTACCCGCCGGTGGCCCCGCCCTCCATTTCGTTGAACGTCACCTACCCCGGAGCCTCGGCGACAACCCTCGAAAACACGGTCATCTCGCTGATCGAGCAAGAGATGAACGGCTCACCTGGCCTCGTGTACCTGGAGTCGGTGGCGCAGGCCAATGGCTCAGGCTCCATCACCCTCAGCTACGAACCGGGTACGAACCCGGACCTTGCACAGGTGGACGTGCAGAACCGCCTGGCGCGTGCCTCACCGCGGCTGCCGGCTGCCGTCACGCAGCAAGGCATACGGGTGGACAAGGCCAATCCGAACTTCCTGCTGTTCGTGGTGCTGTCTTCCGAGAACCCGGCCTTTGACCCGGTCGCCCTGGGCGACTACGCCGCGCGCACCGTTCTGCCGGAAATTCAGCGCGTGCCCGGGGTCGGCCAGGCCAACCTGTTCGGCACCGAGCGCGCCATGCGCATCTGGGTGGACCCGGTGAAGCTGCAGGGCTATCGCCTGTCGATGTTGGATGTGAACTCCGCCATCGCACAGCAGAACATCCAGGTCACATCGGGCTCGCTCGGGGAGCAGCCGGCGCTGTCCACGCAACTGGTGAGCGCCACCGTCACGGTACAGGGGCAATTGAGCTCGGTAGCCCAGTTCGGAAACATCGTGCTGCGCGCCAATCCCGACGGTTCGGCGGTGCGCTTGAAGGATGTGGCCCGAATTGAATTGGGCGCGCAAAGCTATTCCTTGCGCACGCGGCTCAATGGCGAGCCCTCGGCGGGCATGTCGGTGCAACTGGCCTCAGGTGCCAATGCACTGGAGACGGCCGACGCCATCCGCGCCAAGCTCGACCAGATCGAAAAGTTCTTTCCTCCAGGGGTGAAGGCCACCATCCCCTTCGACGGGTCGCTGTTCATCCGCATCTCCATCACCCAGGTGGCCAAAACCCTGGTGGAGGCGGTGGCCTTGGTGTTCATCGTGATGTTTCTGTTCCTGCAGAACATCCGCTACACGATCATTCCCACGCTGGTGGTGCCCGTGTGCCTGCTGGGGACCTTCGCCGCACTTCTGACCCTGGGCTTTTCCATCAACGTGCTGACCATGTTCGGCATGGTGCTGGTGATCGGCATCGTCGTGGACGACGCCATCGTGGTGGTGGAGAACGTCGAACGCATCATGAGCGAGGAAGGGCTGAGTCCGCGTGCGGCCACCCGCAAGGCGATGTCGCAGATCAGCGGGGCCATCGTGGGCGTCACGGTGGTGCTGGTCTCGGTATTCATCCCACTGGCCTTCTTCAGCGGAGCCATCGGCAACATCTACCGCCAATTCGCCGCCGTGATGGTCACGGCCATCCTGCTGTCGGCCTTCCTGGCCCTGAGCTTCTCACCCGCCTTGTGTGCAACCCTGCTCAAGCCGGTTGAGGCCGGGCATCACCACGCCCGAGGCGGTTTCTTCGGCTGGTTCAACCGCGGCTACTCGCGCGCGGCGCGCGGCTACGAGAGCGTGGTGGCGCGCATGCTGCGCAACTGCTGGCGCTACATGGTCATCTACGCCGCGGTGATCGGCGCAGCGGCGGTGATGTACGCCCGGCTGCCCACCGCCTTCGTGCCCAATGAGGACCAGGGCAACATCCTGGTGAACGTGCTGCTGCCCCCAGGCGCTACGCAGGAGCGCACCCTGGCGGTGATGAAGCAGATCGAAGGCGTGATGCTCAAGCAGCCAGAGGTCAAGGCGATGACCAGCGTGCTGGGCTTCAACTTCTCGGGATCCGGCCAGAACTCGGCGCTGAACTTCGTGGCGCTCAAGGATTGGGACGAACGGCCCGATCCCGAGCAATCCGCTCAGGCGCTGGTCAAGCGCGCCCAGGGCATGTTGTCGGGTATCCGCGACGCCTTCATCTTCGTGGTGAGTCCGCCGCCCATCCGTGAACTGGGCCGCGCCAACGGGTTTGCCTTCCGTTTGCAAGACCGCGGTGGCGTGGGCCGGGAGGTGCTGCTGCAGGCGCGCAACCAGCTGCTGGGCGAGGCGCAGAAGAGCCCGGTGCTCTCCGCCGTGCGGCCCGATGGCCTGGAAGACGCCGCTCAAGTGGAGTTGCAGATCGACCGTGACCGCGCGGCCGCTCTGGGTGTGGGCTTCGCGGCCATCAACAACGCCTTGGGCACCGCACTGGGTTCGGCCTACATCAACGACTTTCTCAATGCTGGGCGTGTGCAGCGTGTGGTGGTGCAAGCCGATGCGCCCGCCCGCATGGAGCCCGAAGACCTGCTGGCACTTCCGGTGCTCAACAGCCGAGGCGAGAGCGTTGCGTTTGCAGCATTCGCCAACACGCGGTGGGTGACCGGAGCCATGCAGGCGGTGCGTTACAACGGTTATCCCGCCATGCGCATTGCCGGTGAGCCCGCCAAGGGTGTGAGCACGGGCGAGGCGATCGCCGAGATGGAACGCCTGGCCGCACAGCTGCCCAAAGGCATCGGATACGAGTGGACGGGCCTGGCGCGTGAGGAAAAACTCAGCGGCTCCACCGCTTACCTGCTGTTCTTCTTCTCGCTGCTGGCGGTATTCCTGTGCCTGGCAGCCTTGTACGAGAGCTGGTCGATTCCGCTGGCGGTGATCCTGGTGGTGCCACTGGGCGTGTTCGGCACGGTGATGGCCACGATGATGCGCGGCCTTGAGAACGATGTGTTCTTCAAGGTGGGCATGATCACCATCATCGGCCTGTCGGCCAAGAATGCGGTGCTGATCATCGAGTTTGCCAAGGACCTGCATGCCCAGGGCAAAGACCTGGTCACGGCCGTGCTGGAAGCAGCGCACCTGCGGCTTCGACCCATCATCATGACCTCTTTGGCCTTCATCCTCGGGGTCATGCCTCTGGTCCTGGCCAGCGGTGCGGGCTCGGCCGGACAGCGCTCCATCGGCACCGGCGTGATGGGCGGCATGATCTCGGCCACGGTGCTGGCCGTGTTCATGGTGCCCATCTTCTTTGTGGTGGTCAGGCGATCGTTCAAGGGCAGCGAGCGGCAGCGGCAGTTGTATGCCCACGAAGATCCCGACAAGCCCAAAGTGGAGGATTGGTCATGAGCGCGCCGCTGCGTCGCCTCGCATCGGCAGCCGCGGTCGCGGCGACTTTGGGGTTGGTGGCTTGCGCCACGTCGCCCGCGCAGCCGCCCGCGTCCAATGGGTTGAACGACCCGATGGTGGTGGCGCAACGTTTCACCGATGGAGCCGTCGCGGGCTCATCAACGGGTGCAGGTGAGTCGCCGATCTCCAGTGGGTCCGCCAAGGACCTCGCGTGGGACGGCTTCTTCACCGAAGCCCGGCTCCAGGCCCTGATTCGCTTGGCGCTCGAACACAACCGCGACCTGCGGGTGGCCGCGCTGAATGTGGAGCAGGCTCGCGCTCAGGCGGTGATCCGCGAGGCGGACCTTTGGCCCACCCTCAACGCGGGCATCAGTGGCACGCGCGTACCCACAAACACGGGTGGTGTGAGCACGACGGTCATCGGCGGCCTGGCCACCACCGCCTATGAGATGGACTTGTTCGGCCGGGTTCGACAACAAGCAACAGCCGCGCAAGAACAGCTTCGCGCCAGCGAGTTCCTGCGGTCCGCTGCGCGCGCCAGCCTGATTGCGGCGGTTGCGGCGGCTCATGTGAATCTGCAGGCTGACGAGGCGCTCTTGCGCATCACGCTGGACACCGTGCGCAGCCGTGAAGACAACCTGCAGATCGTGCAGGGACGACTTCAGGCGGGTGCTGCCTCAGCCCTGGAGTGGGTGCAGGCGCAATCCCTGCTGCAGTCCGCGCGTGCCGCGCTGGCCCAGGTACAGCGGCAAAAGGCTGCAGATGAGAGCGCGTTGGTGTTGTTGGTGGGTCGCCCATTGCCGCCCGATATGCCCAGCGCTGCCCCGCTGGCGCCGGATGCGTGGGGCCGCCTGCCGCCGCTGCGCGCGGAACTGCCCTCCGATGTGTTGGCTCAGCGGCCGGACATCGGTGCGGCCGAAGCGCAGCTTCGCGCAGCGCAAGCCAATGTGCAGGCTGCGCGCCGGGCCTACTTCCCCCGCATCACACTCACCGCCTCCTACGGTCAGGCCAGCAAGGAGCTGTCCTCACTGTTCTCCGGCGGAACTTGGGTCTGGGGTGTGGCACCTCAGTTGCTGGCCCCCATCTTCGATGCAGGGCGTCTGCGCGCGGGCGTGGCACAGGCTCAGGCGGCGCAGCAGGCGGCGCTGGCCCAATACGACAAGGCCGTGCAGGTGGCCTTCAAGGAGGTCAGCGATGCCTTGGCTTCACGCGCCACGCTCGCCGACCAGGTGCAGGCGCTGCAGGCCCAGGTGAAGGCCGAGACCCAGCGCGTGGAGTTGGCCCAGACGCGTTGGAAGCTGGGGGCTTCGGCCTACCTGGAGGTGCTGGACGCACAGCGCTCGCTCTATGCGGCACAGGCCGCGCTGGTGCAAGCCGGTGCCCTGGCCCTGATCAACCAGGCCACCCTTTACAAGGTGCTGGGCGGGGGTTCGCTTTGAGCACCAACGGCGCCAGCCGATCTGACAACGGTCCGGGCCTCCAACCCTTCAGTGGTCTTCAGGCCGCCACGCCATGTTCAGGGTGGCATACAGGGCCTGTGCCTGCTCTGGGCTGATGCGCCCGCTGTCGATCGCCAAGGCCACGCTGCGCCGCGTCAAATCGGCGTAGAGCTGTCGCTCGACCAGCCCTGCTGCCCCGATGGCCTGCAGGTGCCGGGCCAAGGTCACCGCATCTCCGCGCGCCGCGACCCCAGCCATACCCGGGCCCAGACCGCGGGATTCGATCGTGCGCACCGTGCTTCTCAGCAGGGGCAGCAACGCGTCGAGGGCCTGGTCTGAGGGAATGCCCAAGCGCCCCCAGTGCTGCACGGCCTCGTTCATGAGTGTCACCACCAGCGATCCGGCATAGTGGGCGCTGGCATGGTAGAGGGCTCGGCTGCCACGCGGCAGCTCAAAGGGTCTGGCGTCGATGTGGTGCGCCAGGTTCATGAGACCCGCACGCAAGCCTTCATCGGCCGACTCCACGGCCACCGCGCAACCGGGCAAGGCGGCCACGGCAGTGTCCACATCTCCGAAGGTGTGCAGGGGGTGAAAACCACCGGTGTCAGCCCCGGCGTGACGCGCAGCCTGCAGCGCTTCGATCTCGGTGGCGCCGCTGCAGTGCACCACCGCCTGCCCTTCACGCCACGCCACGGATCGGGCCATGCTTTCGATGTGATCGTCGTTGACCGTGATGAACACGGTGTCGCATGCATCGACCACCGCTTGGGGATGCCCTGCCACCAAGGGCCTTTGCCGCGCATGTGGGTCAACGCGCTGCGCCAGCGCCTGTGCTGAGGCTGCCGTTCGGCTGTTGACCGCCGAAACGGCATAGCCGGCGCGCGCAAACGCCACGGCCAGTGCCTGCCCGAGCCGGCCGGCGCCGATGAAGCCGATGCGCCCCAAAGGCATGCCGCTCATGGGGTGCAGGCCACCGCGGGGCCCGTCACAGCAGCCCGCGCCGGACTGCGGCGTTGATGACAGGCAACTTTCATCGACCGTAGCTTAACGCGGGAGCTCGGGCACTTTCGGGGGCTTGCGCGCGGACGGCTGGCGGAAATCCGGCGATCGCAGCGGGGCATGCTCAGTGCGGATGCTCAAACCAACGTTAAGCTCAGGTGCCCTATCAGGATCCCTATCAGGAGCCCTCATGACGGAAACCCGCGAACCCACTGGCCTGCACCAGGGCATCTGGGGCAGTCGACGCCAATTCTTGTTTGTCGGCGCCGCCGCAGGGGGCTGTCTGCTGGTGGGTTGCAGCCCGATCGACCCACGCCAGCGGGGTCAGGCTCCCGCACCGGGCGGTGCAGGTGAGCCCAGCGGTCCAGCCCAGGGCGCTGCGCTCAACGCTTGGCTGCGCATCACGTCCGATGGCCGCGTCAGCGTCGCCCTGCCCCGCTCTGAGATGGGCCAGGGCGTGCACACCTCGCTGGCGATGCTCGTGGCGGAGGAACTCGACGTGCCGTGGGCGCAGGTGGGCGTGGAGCCTGCCAGCCCAGGGCGGGTGTACGCCAACACCGTGCTGCTGCATGCGGTGCTGCCCCTGCAAGCCGATGACGCAGGCTGGTTGGCCCAAGCTGCCCGCTGGACGATGTCGCACACCGCCATGATGCTGTCGCTGAATGTGACCGGCGGCTCCACCAGCGTGCGCGCAGCTTGGGAGCCCATGCGCTGGGCCGGGGCATCGGCGCGCGAGGTGCTGCGCGCCACTGCGGCACGGCATTGGAAGGTCGACAGCGAGCAGTGCCTTACCCTGCAGGGTGAGGTGCTTCATCAGCCCAGTGGTCGCCGCATGGGCTATGGCGAGCTCGCCGGACTGTGGGCCAGCAAGCCCATGGAGCCGCCCTCGAAGCTGTCGCTCAAGCCCTCTTCGAAATGGGCACTCATTGGCACCTCTCCGACCCGGCTGGATACACCCGATAAGTCCTGCGGTCGCGCCGCCTTCGGATCGGACCTCACGCTGCCCAATCTGAAGCGCGCGGTCCTGCGCACCTGCCCGTTCGTGCACGGTCGACTGGTCAAAGTCGATTCGAGCAAGGCACTGAAGATCGCCGGTGTGCGGGCTGTGCATGAGTTCCCCGACTGGCCGGTGCCGGCTGTGGCCGTGGTCGCCGACCAGACCTGGCAGGCGCTCAAGGGTGCTCAAGCCCTGGACCTGGAATGGGACCCCGGCCTGAACGCCGGCCACAGCACGCAGGCGCAGCAAGAGACCATGCGTCAGATGCTGGACGAAGAATCGGGCACGCGATTTCGCCATCTGGGAGAGGCGCCGGCGATGCTGGCCGCGGCGCCGCAGACGCTGCAGGCCGACTATGAGGTGCCCTACCTGGCGCACGCGATGATGGAACCGCTGAACGCCACTGCCCTGTTCAAAGACGGCCGACTGCAGTTGTGGACGGGCACGCAGTCGCCGATCCTGGCGCGGTGGCGGGCGTCAAAGATCGCCGACATCGACATCGATCAGGTTCAGCTGCAGATTCCCTATCTGGGCGGTGGCTTCGGGCGCCGATTGGAAACCGACATCGTGGAGCAAGCCACGCACCTGGCTCTGAAGATGCCCGGCACGCCCGTGCACCTGATGTGGACGCGCGAACAGGACCTTCAGCATGATGTGTACCGGCCTGCAGCGCTGGCGCGCCTGACCGCGGGCTTGGTGAAGGACTCGGTCGACGCGGGCAGCACTGCTGGATCAACCCGTTCGGACCGCACGGGCCCTGAGGCCAACCCCACGGCTACGCCGAGCGGCCTGCAACTCCGCGCGCTTCAGATCAAGGTCGTCGCACCTTCGCTTTCGGACGGCACCTTCCGTCGACTCTTTCCCGGGCCCCTCACCGAAGCCCTGCCGGCGATGCCCGACAAGGTTCAGATCGAAGGGGCCTACGACCTGCCCTATGCCATTGCGAACCAGTTGGTCGAGCAGGTGCTGTGCCCCTCGGTCCTGCCCGTAGGTTCCTGGAGAAGCGTGGGTCACTCCTACAACGCCTTCTTCACCGAGTGCTTCCTGGACGAAGTGGCCCAGGCCCTGGGGCGTGACCCGCTGGCCCTGCGCGAGGACCTGCTGCAGCAGCATCCGAGGCATCTGGCCGTGCTGCGGGCAGCCGCGCAGGCGGCGGGCTGGGGTACGGCAGCGCCGTCGGGCCGCGCTCGGGGCCTGGCCCTGCACGGATGCTTTGGCTCCATCTGCGCGCAGGTGGCCGAGGTGAGCCTGCGCGATGGGCGCCCGCGCGTGCACCGTATCGTGTGTGCCTTGGACGCCGGCACCCTGGTGCACCCCGACACGGTTCGTGCCCAACTGGAAAGTGCGATCGTCTACGGGCTGAGCGCGGCTCTGTGGGGACGTGTGCCCGTGGAGCGCGGGCAGGTGCAGCTCAAGGGCTGGGCCGACCATCCTGTGCTGACCATGGCCGACATGCCCCAGATTGACACGGTGCTCATCCCCAGTGACCGCCCACCCGGCGGAGTGGGTGAGCCGGGTACGCCTCCGGTGGCGCCAGCCGTCGTGAATGCACTGGCTCTGCTGGAGGGAAGGCGGCGGCGCAGCCTTCCGCTGCTGGGCGGTCGCACCTGAGCGGCGGGCGACGGGTCCCACACATCGGGCAGTTCCGCATGCGCAGCCTGCTGTGCCGGCCCTATAGTCAAGGCCATCCTCCCCAACCCGCCCATCGGCTCTCCACCACAAGGCGACCTCCATGATCCGGTTCACCATCCCGTTCCTGTCGAAAACCCCGAAGGCTTCCCACCACCGAGTCCAGCGCCGAGCGCCCATCGCCCTGGCCGGCGCTGTATGGGCGCTGTCGGCCGTGCTGCCGCTGAGCGCTCAGGCCCAACCGGCAGCGGCGGCCTCGCCGGCACCCGCCGTCACCCTGCGCTGGGCCGCTCAGAACGACATCCTGACGCTGGACCCCCATTCGCAGAACCACAGCACCACCTCAGCCATCTTGATGCACGCTTATGAAGGCCTGGTGCGCTACGACGCCGATCGCAAGATTGAACCCGCTCTGGCCACCAAATGGACCTACATCAGTCCGACGCAAGTCCGATTCGAACTGCGCCGCAATGTGCGTTTCCATGATGGTTCGGCCTTCACCGCCGATGATGTGGTGTTCAGCTTCAGCCGCATCCGACAGCCTCAGGGCACGATGGGCATCTACGTCACCGGTATCGCCGAGATCCGCAAGATCGACAGCCACACCGTGGACTTCATCATGGCCGCCCCCAACCCGCTGCTGCTGCGAAACATCGTGGACTTCCGCATGATGAGCAAGGCCTGGGCCGAGAAGAACAAGTCCACCGATGTCCAGAACTACAAGGCCAAGGAAGAGAATTACGCCTCGCGCAATGTGATGGGTACGGGCCCCTACATGATCACCGGTTGGGTTCCCGACCAGCGCGTGACCATGAAGATCAACCCGAACTGGTGGGACAAGCACAACAGCAACGTGACCGACGTGGTCTACACGCCCATCAAGAGCGACCCTACCCGCGTGGCCGCGCTCATCGCCGGCGACGTGGACCTGCTGACGGACATGCCCACGCAAGACGTGGCCCGCCTTCGCCAGGACCCCAAACTCAAGGTGATGGACGGCCCCGAGGTCCGCACCATCTTCCTGGCACTGGATCAGCACAGCAACGAACTCAAATACAGTGATGTGAAGGGCAAGAACCCCTTCAAGGACAAGCGCGTGCGTGAGGCGCTGTCCATCGTGGTGGACCGCGAGGCCATCAGGCGCACCATCATGCGTGGTCTGTCGATTCCCGCAGCCATCATGGTGCCTCCAGGCGTGGAAGGCTGGAGCGCTGAACTCGATGCGGTGAGCAGACCCGATGTGGACCGCGCCAAGAAACTGCTTGCTGAAGCGGGCTACCCCAATGGCTTCGAGTTCCAGCTCAACTGCTCGAACAACCGCTATGTGAACGACGAAGAGATCTGCCAAGCCCTGCTGCCGATGTGGGCCAAGATCGGCATGAAGGTTCGTCTGGTGGCCGAACCGTTCGCTCAGCACAGTGTCCGCTTCCAGAACTTCGACACATCGGCCTATATGCTGGGCTGGGGCGTGGCCACCTTCGATGCGCAGTACACGCTGCAGTCCATCGTGCGCACGCGTACCAGTGGCGCCGACGGCAATTTCAACTTCGCGCGCGTGAGCGACCCGCAGGTCGACCAACTCGTGGATGCCATGAAGACCGAGATGGACGCCACCAAGCGCTTGGCCATGATGCGCGAAGCGCTCAAGCGCACCCGCGATGAGCACCTGCTGCTGCCCCTGCACCACCAGATGCGGCCCTGGGCCATGAAGCCCGGCGTGAGCACCTTGCACCGCTCGGACGACCGGCCCGAGGCCCGCTTCACTTCGGTGCGCTGAGGATTCTGAACAACCACCGGCCCACGCGTTGGGGTTGAGGGAAGGCTCTTGGCTTGCCGCTCGCCCATGCGGGCGAGCGGGTCAACGGGTCGGTTCCATCAACGGACCACGCGCACGCGCGCACCGTCCTGCAGCGATGCCGGTGGAAAGACCACCACCGCCTGTCCCGCCTCCAGCCCCGTCCGTATCCAAACCCAGGCGGCGCTGCGGCCTTCGAGTTGGACCTCCACCCGCCGTGCCCGCCCGCCTTCCACCGTGAACACCGCGTGGGATGTGGGCTTGCCGGGCTGCGGGAATACGGCGCTCACCGGTACTTGCAGCGCCTCGTCTGCTCGGCGCAACACCACCTGCGCGCGCACGGTGTAGCCGTCGCCCGCAGGCAAGTCCTGTGAGGGCTCGATCACCACATTCACGCGCTGCTCTTCCAGCCCCAGAGCGGAAATCTTCGTGGTCGCCGCCGGCTCGATCAGACGCACGTAGCCTTCCACCGAGGCCACAGGGCCTGCCCGGTCGGCCCAGCCGCTCAATCGCGCGGTGCTGCCCGTGCGAATGCGCAGCGCATCCTGACTGAGCAAGGGCACCACCACCTCGGGGCGGTGCACATCGCCCACCTCCATCACCACCGCGCCGGCGGGCAGCACCGCCTCATGGGGCTGCGCGACCCGCAGCACCTGAAGGTTGCGCGGTGACGCCGACCCCATCGGTGTGACCCGCACGGGCCGCCGCGCCGCGCCCGGCCCGTTGCCGGCCGTGGCCAGCGACACGCGTGCCTGCTCCAGTTCATGCAATGCCGCGCGCTCAGCCGCCTGAGCGGCCTGCCAACTTCGTTCATCACGCTGAAGGTCCAAAACGGCCGTCTCCACCTGCGAACGGGACACGAAGGACTGCTCGGCCAGCATCGCCGAACGAGCCGCGGCCACGGCGGACCGCTGCCAAGCCACCAGGGCCACCTCGGTCTGCCGCGCGCTGCGCTGCCAAGAGGCCTGGGCAGCCGCCGTGCGCGCCTGAAGTTCAGCGCGGGTGCGGGCGTCCAACAAGACCGGTTGTGCCGGGCGAACCCAGAACAGGGACTCGTCGGACGACACGGTGTGCCCTTCCTTCAAGGCGGGACGCTCCAGCGCACCGGTCCAGGGCATGGTGACGGCCAGGCGCTCGCGCACCCGCGCGCGGCCATCGTCCTCCACCACCTCCTCGAAGGCGCGCACTTCAGCCCTGGCCGTTTCCACTTCAACGGCCTGGGGCATGAAAGACCAGGTCAGCACCGCCCCCACCCCGATCACCACCCCAGCGGCGGACAGCCACCGCCACGGCCACTGCTTCCACGCCATCAAGTTCATCGCGCCTACTCCCGTGTCTTCAAGGCCGCCACCAGGTCCAGGCCCTGCACGCGGGCCCAGACGACGCCGGCGCTGGCGGCTGCAGCCGCGCTCAGGCTGAGGGCACCCAGGGCATAGGTGCGCGGCCACACCACGACCGGGAACTGGAATTGGTCGCTGCGCAGGCCCACGCTCAGCCCCCACACCAGAAGCCAGCCTAGGCACATTCCCAGGGGCACGGCCATCACCAACAACAGCGCCTGCTCGCCCACCATCAACTGGGCCACCTCCGTGCGCGTGAGCCCCAGCACCCGCAGGCTCGCCAGCTCCCAAGAGCGTTCAGCCAGCGCAATGCGTGCGTGGTTGTAGACGACCCCCACGGCCACGATCAGGGCAAATCCGGTCATGATGGTGCTCATGATGCGGATGTTGCGCGCGGTGACCGCTTGCATGTTGTGCAGCAGGTGCGCCTTGCTGAAGGCACCACCCACCCGCGGCATCCGGGTGGTGGCGCGCAGCACCGCATCCAACTCGTCGGACTGCACCACGAGGCTCAGGGCGTTGATGCGGTCGTCTTCCTGCATCAACCGGTTGAGGGTACTGCGCGTGGTGGTGGCATTCAAGCCCATGGTCTCGCCTACCAGGTGAGAAACGCGCAGCTGCACCGAAGGCCGCGGCCCCTCCACCAGTTTCACCAGCAGCTCATCACCCACGCGCACACCCAACTTGCGCGCCAGACGGTCGGTCAGTACCAGGCCGTCCTCGCTGAGCGGCACCACACGCCCCTGAACATCCACCAGCCGCTGCTGCTGACCCAGCGGGTCCAGCCCTCGTAGTTGCACACGCTGGCTGCGGTGCCCATGCACCACAGTAGCGGCCACCGAGCGTGTGCCCTCCACGGCCACCACACCCGGCACGCGCGCCAATTCGCGTATCGCGCCAGAACCCACCACTTCCGGTGTGATCACCTGCACATCGCCGCGCCACACGGTGTCGAACTGGCGCGTGACGATGTGCTCAATCGCATCGCGGAAGAAGTTACCCATCACCACCAGGGCCAAGGCGCTGGCCATTCCCAGCACACTGAACAGTGAACGCCAGGGCCGGCGCCGCAATTGCCTGAGGATCATGCGCAGCACCAGCGACAGGCCCAACGCCCGCTCCATCGCAACTTCCCATCGACCCTGTGAGAACCGCGGCGGCGCCGGCGGCTGCATGGCCTGGGCGGGGCTCAAGCGCAGGATGCCCGCCATCGCCTGCGCCGCACCCAACACCGCGGCCACCACCGCCAGGGCCACGGCTTGCCACCACACGCTGGCCGGGATCACAAGCGGCAGCTCGGGAAAGCGGAAGAACTCGGCATACAGGCCCATGAGCCAGCGGCCGGCCCACCAACCCAAGGTGCCGCCGACGGCCACACCGACGGCGGCGATCACGAGCACCAACTGCAATTGGTGCCAGGCCAGAGCGGCATTGCTGAAGCCCAGCGCCTTGAGGCTGGCGATCTGCTCGCGCTGTGTGGCCACCAGGCGCACCATCACCACATGCAGCAAGAAAATGGAAACGGCCGTGAATACCAAGGGCAGCACCGTACCCAGCAGGCGCTGCTCTTGGATTTCGTTGTCCAGCATCTGGTGCGAGGCTTGCAGCCGGCGGGGCACTGCATCCCGCCCGCCCCAACGCGGCAGCAGGTCCTGCAGCGACGCGAGCACCGCTTCTTCTCGTGCGCCTGGCGCCAGCCGCAGGGTCAAGCGCGTGAAGGCGCCCTGCAGGTCCCAGGCCGCGGCCAAGGCCCGCTCGTCCACCCACAACACGCCGTAGCCGCGCGGGTCGGGCATGCCCATGGCGCCGGCAAAGATCACATCCGGTGCCAGAGCCAGTCCAGTGATTTCCACGGTGCGCAAGCGCCCGTTCATCAGCACCTGAAGCTGCTGTCCACGCTGAAGGCCGCGGGCCTGGGCAAAGCCCTCGGACAACCAGGCCGGCATCACACCGTCGCTGCGCAGGGCACCAGGCCAAATGCCCGGCTGCACCGATCCGTCCGTTTGCCGCAGCACCGGGCGGTTCAATGCGAAAGGCCGCATGGCATCCACGCCCACCAGATGCCCCATGACCGGATCCACCTGCCCCGGCAACAGCAGCCGTGCGGGTCTCTCAACCGTAGCCTGTACCTGCGCCACACCGGGCAGGTCATCGAACAGGGGCAGCACGGAGCGCGGGGCACGCCGTACGCTGGCAAAAACATCGGCCATGTGAGCCTGCACATAGAAGCGATCACGTGCGGCCTGCAGGCTGTACACGCAGGCCTGCGTGGTGAGCAGCGCACCCACTGCGCTGGCCACGACCAAGGCAATGGTCAGGACCTGGCTCCACAGCCTCAGCAGGTCACGTGCCAGCTTGCGCTGCAGCAGCATCACCATGGGCTCACCATGCGATCTCTTCCACCCGCGCTCGCTTGGCCGGTCGCTCAATGGCTGCAATCCGACCATCGGCCAATCGCACCACCCGGTCAGCCAATTCAGCGATCACCGCGTTGTGCGTGATCACCACCACGGTGGTACCCAGCCGCTCATGGATGTTGAGCAGGGTCTGCAGCACCCGCTTGCCAGTGTCGCAATCCAAGGCACCGGTGGGCTCGTCACACAACAGCACCGCAGGCTGTTTGACCACCGCTCGCGCGATCGCAACCCGCTGCTGCTCGCCTCCGGAGATTTCGGACGGGAAGTGTCCAGCCCGATCACTCAGCCCCACCTGGGCCAGGGCTTCGTCTACCCGCATCGGATGCGAAACCAACTCGGCCACCAGGGCCACGTTCTCCCTTACCGTGAGACTGGGGATGAGGTTGTAGAACTGAAAGACGAAGCCCACATGTTCACGCCTGAACCGGGTCAGGGTGGCGTCATCGGCGCCGTCCAAGCGCTGGGACCTGAAGTGCAACTCACCGGTGGTGGGGCGATCCAGACCGCCCATCAGGTTCAGCAGCGTGCTCTTGCCGCTACCCGATGGGCCGAGCATGACCATGAACTCGCCGCTGGCCACCTCCAGATTCACCTCGCGCAGTGCATGCACCGCCGCCGGCCCTTGGCCGTAGGTCTTGCCCACGGCAAGTAGGCGAAACACCGGGCTGGAAGGGGTCGGGGGGGACACGCCCCAAGGCTAGGGCCCACGCCACGCGATGGACTGATTCGGCGCAAGCCAGCGCACAGCAGGCACGCGACTTCACTCCTGCTTTTTGCGTGGCTGACCGCGCCTGCCCGGCCGAGGGCCTTATCGCGTCAGGCCTTGGGAAAGCTCACGCAGCCAATCGTCGATCATCCGAAGGTCGTAGTACAGCGCCTGGTGGCGGTCTCCCAGCGGCATGCGGTGCGCGTACGCCATGTCGCTGAGTTGCTCCTGCCCGGACGCCACGATGGTGGCGCCTTCTCGAATCGCCCAGCGCAGCGTCATGCGCGGACCGTCCACCTTGCCGTTGAGCACGCGCACCCAGGGCTCATGGCCCACCGGGCGCTCGATGCCGGCCAGGTCCACATCGAGCACGTCGATCTCCAGACGAGTCGCATCGGGCAGGCGGCCACCCCACTTCATCAGGTGATCCTGCAGTGTCTTGAGATTGCGCTGGCGGGTCGCGTGGCCAAATCCGATATCGGTGTAGTGTTCGGGCTTCACGAAGGACACCGACACTTCACCGGCTTGCGCGCGCGACGGCAGGCCCGCAGCAAACGCCAGGGCCGCAGCGCAGATGATGGATGGATGCAGACCTCGCCTGTCCTTTCGGCCCCATGTCATGCCAACGCCCTCCCCTTTCGAATCCGCCATTCCGCCAATGCGCCAATCCGCCAATGCGCCATGCCGGCACTGGCACGGCTTGACCATCATCTCAGACTCGGGCCATCGGATCCGGTTCCCTGACCTGGCCTTGCCGATGGTGGTAGAGAATCCTCAGCCGGTGCCCGTTGTGCAGCGCCAGGGCCGCTGGCCATCGCGCCAAGGCCGAAATCCTGAGGCACTCACATCTTCAGATGGCAGCGGGATTCATGATCAAGCGGTTGAAGAAGCCGTCGGGCTCAGTGTTCCGCGGCGGATCTGGTCACGCTCCAGGCTTTCGAACAAAGCCTTGAAGTTCCCTTCGCCAAAGCCCTGGTCGGCTTTGCGCTGGATGAACTCGAAGAACACGGGGCCCAAAACGGGTTGGCTGAAGATCTGCAGCAGCAGGCGCTTGTCACCGCCGGCGGTGCTGCCGTCCAGCAGGATGCCGCGCGCCTTCAACTCGCCCACCGGCTCGCCGTGGCCCGGCATGCGCTCTTCCAGCATCTCGTAGTACACCTCGTTGGGGGCGGTCATCAGCGGCACGCCGGCCATCTGCAGGGCGTCGACGGAGGCCAGGAGGTTATCGGTCAGCAGGGCAATATGCTGAATGCCCTCGCCGTTGAACTGCATCAGGAACTCTTCGATCTGGCCCGTGCCACCGCGGCCGGACTCTTCGTTGAGCGGAATGCGGATGAGGTTGTCTGGCGCCGTCATGGCCTTGCTGGTCAGGCCGGTGTACTCGCCCTTGATGTCGAAGTAGCGGATCTCGCGGAAGTTGAAGAGCTTTTCGTAGAACGCACTCCAGTAGGCCATTCGGCCTCGGTACACATTGTGGGTGAGATGGTCGATGAGCCTCAGGCCATGGCCGGTCGGATGGCGCTGTTCGAGCGACTCGAATTCCGGCAGAAACTCGAAGTCGATGTCGTAGATGCTCTTGCCGTCTTCGAAGCGGTCAATGAGGTAGAGCGGTGCGCCACCGATGCCCTTGATCGCCGGCAGGCGAAGCTCCATCGGCCCGGTGGGCACATCCACCGGCTGTGCACCCAATTCCAGCGCCCGCGCATAGGCCTTGTGCGAATCCTTCACCCGAAAGGCCAGCGCACAGGCACTGGGCCCATGCTCGGCTGCAAAATAGCCAGCCAGGCTGCGCGGCTCACGGTTGACGATGAAGTTGATGTCACCCTGGCGGTACAGCACCACGTCCTTGCTGCGGTGACGCGCCACCATTGAAAACCCCATGCGTTGGAACAGCGGTTCCAGCAGGTCGGCCTTCGGAGACGCGAACTCCACGAATTCGAATCCCATCAGGCCCATCGGGTTGTCGTGCAGCTCGGGCATCCAGCGTCCTTCTTCGGTTCGGGTTGGGGATCTGAGGTGGTCCGAACGCATTGTGTCGCGGAATGCCACCGATGCCGACCGGGTTCAAGCCCATGGCTGAGAATCTGCTGATGGCTCCACCCCTGCTTGACACAGTCCCGCCATGTCCCGCTCCCCACTGAACCGCCGTCAGTTGTTGCAAGGCCTAGGATGCTCAAGTGCCCTGGGCGCGGCCGCCTCCTGCGGCGCTTGGGCCTTGTGGCCGCAGGGGGCACCGGCGGCTGTTCCCTCCGATGCATCGGCGTCGAACCAGCAGGACGGCATCCCCTCCAACGCCCTGTCGCGTTCAAACGAGGCCTACGTCACCCTGGAATTCGATTGGCAAGATGCACTGCGTTCGCGTCCCGTTCCGGTGCGGCTGTACCTACCGCGCAGCGCCAGTGAAGCGCGCCAGGCCCCGGTGATCGTGTTCTCGCACGGCATCGGCGGGTCGCGCCGCGGCTATTCCTACCTCGGTACACACTGGGCGACACGGGGCTGGGCCAGCCTTCACGTGCAACATGTGGGAAGCGACCGCACGCTGTGGAGCGGCGGCCTGTGGTCCATGGTGGGTCGCCTGCAGGCCGCCGCCCAGGACGCTGAAGCGATCGCCCGCGCCGGCGACCTGCGCTTCGCGCTGGATCAGCTGCTGTCCGGCGAAGTGGGTCGCCGGCTCGACGCCCATCGCATCATCGCCGCAGGCCACTCCTACGGCGCAAACACGACGCTGCTGGCCGCAGGTGCACTGGTGCAGCGCGAAGCGGGCACCCTCGATCTCAGCGATGCGCGCATCAAGGCCGCCATCGTGATTTCGGCGCCTCCTTTCTACGGGGAGGGTGACCCGTCTTCCATCCTCAACTCGGTACAGGTGCCCAGCCTGCACATCACCGCCACGGAAGACGTGATCCGCATCCCGGGCTACTACAGCGGTCTGCGGGACCGGCTATCAGTGTTCGACGCCACCGGCAGTGCGCGCAAATGGCTGGCGGTATTCGAGGGCGGCTCGCACAGCATGTTCACCGACCGTACAGCAACAGGCGGAGTGAACCTCAACCCCAAGGTCAAGGCGGCTACCCAGGACTTGTCTGTGGCCTTCCTGCGCGGTGTCTTTGACGGGGACACGAGTGCGCTGCAGGAGTGGCCTCGCCAGCATGCGGCAATCCTGGCGCGCTTCAGCGCCAGAACCTGAAGCCACTCGCGCATCAGCTGCGCCGCCGCGATACTTCGGGCATGAAGACCACCCTCACCGCCGAGACCCTTCTGCAGTTGGACCGCCTGGGCGCCGTCTCATTGGCGCCCGACGGCCAGGAGGCCGTGTGCACCGTCAGCCAAGTGGATCTGAAGCACAACCGCATGCGTTCAGCGCTGTGGCTGCTGCCGCTGCACGGCGGCGAACCCCCACGCGCACTGACCACCTGCGGCCAACGAGACGGCGCACCGGCTCATGCACCCGATGGTCATCAGGTCGCCTTCACCGCAGAACGCGAGCAGGAGGGCAGCAAAGACACGGCCCCGCAGCTGTATCTCATACCCCGGCGCGGCGGTGAGGCGCGGCGCGTCAGCCATTACCAACCCGGCATCGGCGCTTTCCGTTGGATGCCCGATGCGCGCCAGATCGTCTTCATCGCTTGGGTGTGGCCCGACCTCAAGGGCGAGGCGGCGCAAAACCGCCGGCAAGAGGCCTGGAACCAGCGCAGGGCCAGTGGTGTGGTGACCCAGGAGACCCAGTACCGCTATTGGAATGCCCATTTGCCGCAGGGGCGCGTGGCGCATCTGCACCTGCTGGACATCCGCACGGGCAAAGTTACCGATCTGTTCGAGAACAGCGCCTATGAGTTGCCGCGCGACGAACCTGGGCTGAATTGCTTTGACGTCAGCCCCGATGGCAAAACCGTCGTGTTCACGCATGACCCCCATGCGGTGAAGGCCGGTGGCCAGCGTTGCGAGCTGGTGCAGCTCACGATCAAGGGACGCCGCTTCAAACGCATCGCCCATCATGAGCGGTGGGACTTCCAGGCTCCGCGCTACAGCCCTGCAGGCCACGACATCGCCTGCATCGCCACACCCGTGCACCGCACGGACACTCCGTATGGTCACGCCAGCTACGGGCGGCTGGCCGTGTGGCCCACCTCGCGCGCCTTTAGACCCTCGGACGCCCGCGCTTGGCAGCATGACCCGCTGCCTCCGCTGCAATGGGAACAGGACGGCAGGGCGCTTTGGTTCACCGCTGAAGCGGCGGGCCGATGCCATGGGTGGCGGTACGAACGGGCCAGCGGCAGCTTCACGCGACAAGTCCATGGCGGCTGGGTACAAGGCTTGGCGGTGCAAGGCAGCGGAGAAAGCGCCACGGTGCTGACCGTGCGCGACAGTGCCCAACACCCTGCTCGGGCTTATGCGCGGCAGGCCGGCTCGGAGCAGCGCGTGGAACGGTTCAACGACGAGCTGCTCCGTACGGTGCGCCTGGGCCTGATGGAGGAGCGCACCGTCAAGGGTGCACTGGGGGAAGAAGTCCAGCTTTGGGTCACCTATCCGCCAGGCCACAGGAGCGGCAGCCGGCGGTCAGCCCTGCACGTGATCCACGGTGGACCCTACAGCGCCAGCGGCGATACCTTCAGCTACCGTTGGAACCCTCATGTGTTTGCCGCCCTCGGCCATGTGGTGGTGCAGACGAACTACCACGGCTCCAGCGGATTTGGAGAATCCTTTCGCACCAGCATCTTGGGTCGACAAGGTCAGCTCGAATTGTTGGATCTCAAGGCCGCCAACAATTGGATACGCCGCCAGCCCTGGTGCGACCCCTCACGGGTGTACGCCGCCGGTGCCAGTTATGGCGGCTTCCTGGTGGCCTGGATGAACGGCCACTGGCGCCCCTGGCCCAAGGGTCCCATTCGCGCCTACATCTGTCACGCCGGGGTCTTGGACCGCCGCGCCACCTGGAGTGCAGACTCCTACACCCAGCGCCACAAGGACCTGGCCGGCACCTACTGGGAACAGCCCGAACGGCTAGCCGCACAAAGCCCCGTGGAACACGCAGCCCGCATGGACACACCCACCTTCGTGATCCACGGTGCTCAGGACTTCCGAGTGCCCGACCACAACGGGCTGGCCTACTACAACACGCTCAAGGCCCGTGGCGTGGACGCCAGGCTCTTGTGGTTCCCGGACGAAGGGCACTGGGTGCTCAAACCGCACAACGCGCTGCAGTGGTACGCAGAGTTTGAGAGCTGGCTCGTTCGCCACGGCGCTCGCCGATCGGGTATGGCCTAAGCGCCGTTGGACGGCGCCACACCGCAGGCAACCAGCAAGGCCCCGATCTGACGCGCGGCCGAAGATCGGCGAGTCAATAGAGGAGGAACCGCTCTCGCCTGCGCCTAAACGACTCCAATCCCGCCTCATGAGCCGCTTCCACAACCCTGGGATCGTCACCCCGCAACACCGCCTCAAACGCCCGCGCGTTGACCAACAGCGTCAATAGCCGCTCGGGCCTCCAATCCCTGGGATACAGCTGCCGCAAGGCCGAGGCCAGCTCCAATCCCAGGAGCACCGGACGGAACTTCGCGCGGTCCGTGATCACGATGTTCACCCCGCCGCACCATTCCCCCTTGAACACGGAGGATGAGGGCATGAACCGCACCGGCACGAAGCGCACACCCGCCAGGCCCCGTGCATTCAGGTGCGATGCCAAGGCGCGCCCGTCGATGTAGGGCGCGCCCACCCATTCGAAGGGTGTGTCGGTGCCGCGCCCGACCGACAAGTTGGTGACCGGGGTACAGCGTGGCCTGCGTCAGGCTGCGCATGTTCGGCGAAGGGTTGACCCAGACCTGCTGGAGCTGGTCGAACCACTGTCCACGACGCCAGTTTTCCATCTTCACCACGCGCACATCGGCTCCAATGCCCTGCTCCTGATTGAACATCAGGGCCAACTCGCCGATGGTCATGCCGTGCCGAACCGGCATGGTGTGGGTGGCCACGAAGCTGAGCTTGTCGGCATCGGCCAACGGACCCTCCACCTCCACGCCGTTGATTGGGTTGGGGCGGTCCAACACAAACACCGGCTTGCCCGCTTTGGCGGCTTCCTCCAGCACATGCTGCAGCGTGGAGATGTAGGTGTAGAACCGGGTGCCAATGTCCTGAATGTCGAACACCAGCGCATCAAGCCCACGCAACTGCTCGGGCGTGGGCCGCCGAGTCTTGCCGTAGAGCGAATGGATGGGCAGGCCCGTCTTGTCATCCGTCGAGTCCGCGATCTGAGCCTGGTCGAGTTCGCCGCGTATCCCGTGCTCAGGCGAGAACAGCGCCACCAATTGCACATTCTTCGCGGCCTTCAAGACGTCGATTGACGGCCGACCGTCCACACGTCGACCGGTGTGGTTGGTCACCAAGCCCACGCGCAAGCCTTCCAGGGGCTTGAAGCCCGCTTTGTCCAACACATCGATGCCGTTGAGCACCACCGCATCCGCCACGGCCGCAGCAGAATGGCGCGCGCCCCGCAGCCGCTCGGCTTGCTCCTTGAAGCGCGGCACCTGCGCGGCCACCTGGGCTGAGTAATGGGCTTCGAATGTCTTGAAAGCTGCGGTATCGGCAGCGCCGTAGGCTGCCGCAACGGCCGTCATCACCTTGGCGCGAAGCGCCGCCACATCGCCCTTGCCGTCTGGATGCACTCGGTTGGACAGGAATACGGCATAGGTCTGCGACACCGGATCGATCCAGAGGGAGGTGCCGGTGAAGCCCGTGTGACCGAAAGAACCCAACGGAAACAGCTCACCTCGGTTCGACGAAAACGAAGTGGCCATATCCCAACCCAGCCCACGCGTCCAGCCTTCTTCGCTCACCACCACGGGTGCGGTCATGCGCATGATGCTCGAAGGCGACAGCAGCCGGCGGCTGTCAACCGCTCCGGCGCTCAGCACCATCTGGCCAAACCGGGCCAGGTCATCGGCCGTGGAAAACAAGCCCGCATGCCCGGCCACGCCGTTCATGCGATGCGCGGTGGGGTCGTGCACCTGCCCGCGCAGCATCCGCTGGCCTTGTGCGTCCGGGCCCTCAAATCGTGCCCCCAGGTAGCTCTGTTGCCCGCGAATCCTCTCAGTCGGCGCGATACGCGCCAGGTCTGATGAGTGGGAAGAGTCAGGGGCTGGATCGATGCGCCGGAAACCGCTGTCGCGCATCCCCAGCCTCGAGGCGATCTCCTCCGAAAAGAAGCGGTCCAGGCTGCGTCCGCTGACCCGCTCAATGATCTCGCCCAAGATGATGTAGCCAATGTCCGAATACACGAACCTTGAGCCTGGGGCATGCGCCAACCGTTCGGCGGTCAAGGCCTTGAGCAGTCCCTCACGGCCCGTCCATCGGTGCTTCAGATCGAAATCCGGCGCATAGCCGGCCACATGGGTGAGCAGCTGCAGCACCGTGACGCGCTTGGCTGCCTCGTCCTGCAGTTCGGGGAAGAAGCGCCCCACCGTATCGGCCAGGCGCAGCTCACCCCGCTCCACCAGCACCATCACGCCGGTGGCCGTGGCCACCACTTTGGTCAGACTGGCCACATCGAATACCGTGTCGACGGTCATCGGCTCCGCGTGAGGGACCAGGGCCCGGTGGCCGAAGGCCTGGCGGTAAACCACACGCCCTCGATGTCCCACCAGCACCACAGCGCCAGGCAGCTTGCCGGCCTGGATTTCGGCGGTGATCAGGACTTGGAGGCGACGGTGGAGATCGTCGCCGGCGACCGTGGGCTGGGCCTGTACCAGGCTGCCCAAGGCCACCGTCAGCACGGTCATGATGGCGCGAAGAAAGTGGGGCATTCGGGGCATCCGTGAGAACGGCCCTCCTGCTGCTGGCCGATGGAGTGAATCTACTCCATCCCCGAATCCGGCCCGTCAGCGCCTGTGGACCAGCCCGACGCACCATTGAGCGGTCGAGTCGCGCTGGATGCGGTGGGGCGAAGGGCCGCCACGCGCTACTCCACGGTCACGGACTTCGCCAAGTTCCGCGGCTTGTCCACATCCGTCCCCCGCGCGCATGCCGTGTGATACGCCAACAGCTGCAGCGGCACGGTGTGCAGGATGGGTGACAAGACCCCATAGTGCTCGGGCATCCGAATCACATGCACACCTTCGGAGCTGGCGATCTGGGTGTCCCCATCAGCGAACACATACAACTCTCCGCCGCGCGCGCGCACCTCCTGCAGGTTGCTCTTGAGCTTTTCCAGCAACTGGTCGTTCGGGGCCACGGTCACCACCGGCATATCGGCATCCACCAGCGCCAGCGGGCCGTGCTTCAACTCACCAGCCGGATAGGCCTCAGCATGGATATAGCTGATTTCCTTGAGCTTCAGGGCACCTTCGAGCGCCACGGGGTAGTGGCTCCCGCGGCCCAGAAACAGGACGTGCTGCTTGGGCGTGAAGGCCTGCGACCACGCCACGATCTGCGGCTCCAAAGCCAGCACCGCCTGCACCGCCACCGGCAGATGACGCAGCTCCTTGAGGTGCTGTTGCTCCTGTTCATCGCTCAACTGCCCACGCACCTGCGCCAGCGACAACGTCAGCAGGAACAGGCCGACCAGTTGCGTGGTGAAGGCCTTGGTCGAGGCCACGCCGATCTCGGCCCCAGCGCGCGTGATGAAGGCCATCGAGCATTCCCGCACCATCGCACTGGTGGCCACGTTGCAAACGGTCAGCGTGTGCAACATGCCCTGCGAACGGGCGTGCTTGAGCGCAGCCAGCGTATCAGCCGTCTCACCGCTTTGCGTGATCGTGACCACCAGCGTGCGTGGATTGGGCACGCTGTCGCGGTAGCGATATTCACTGGCAATCTCCACCTGACAGGGAATGCGCGCCACCGACTCCAGCCAGTACTTGGCCACGCTGCCGGCGTAGTAGCTGGTACCGCAAGCCAGAATCAGCACCGAGTTCACCTCCTTGAACACCCGGTACGCACCGTCGCCGAACAACTCAGGTCGAATGTCCTGCACCGCGTCCAGCGTGTTGGCAATGGCCACGGGCTGTTCGAAGATTTCCTTTTGCATGTAGTGGCGGTAAGGCCCCAACTCGGCCGCACCGCTGTGGGCCTGCACCGTGCGCAGCGTCCGATGCACCGTCTCGAAGCGGCCACTGTCAGGCGACGAAGCCGACAGGGCACTGATGCGCATGCGACCCAACTGCAGGTCCACCACATCGCCTTCTTCCAGATAAACGATCTGATCGGTGACGCCGGCCAGGGCCATGGCGTCCGAGGCCAGGAAAAACTCCCCCTGGGCCGCCTCCCCGACTCCCAGAACCAAGGGTGAGCCCTCGCGAGCGCCCACCACACGATGGGGTTCATCGCGACAGAACACCGCGATCGCATAGGCGCCTTGCAACCGCCCAATGGCCTGCTGCACCGCCTCCACCAGGTCGCCCGCGTACAGATGGTCCACCAGATGAGCGATCACCTCGGTGTCGGTTTGACTGGCAAACACATACCCACGGGCCTGCAGTTCGGCGCGCAGCTCATCGTGGTTCTCGATGATGCCGTTGTGCACCAGGGCGATACGGCCCGGTGCACCATCGACCGCACGCGGACCGGGCGAAAAGTGCGGGTGGGCGTTGTGCACGGCCGGCGCGCCGTGCGTGGCCCAACGCGTGTGGGCGATCCCGGTACCCGAGGACACGCCGTCGACAGCCGCCTGCGCCTGAAGTTCGGCCACCCGTGAGGTGCTGCGCGCCCGGCGCAAGGCGCCCTCCTGGTGCACCGCCACACCACAGGAGTCATAGCCGCGGTATTCCAAGCGCTTGAGGCCCTCGATGAGGATGGGAACGATGTTGCGCTGGGAAACCGCGCCGACGATGCCGCACATGGGGTGCACTCCGCAAGAGAAAACCGGCGAGCATCGTAGGCGACTTGGATATCAATTAGCGATCAATATTTGGCTCTAAGAGCAATTAAATTTTGTCTTAGGGAGGAATTTGAATAAAATTTCATTTCAGTCCAACAAATGAAATCTATGTCATCCCTCGATGAAGTCGACCGCCGCATTCTGGGCATCCTGCAAGACAACGCTGACCAGTCGAACCTGGAGCTGGCCCGCCTCATCGGCTTGTCCCCGGCGGCCACCCTCAGACGGGTCAAGCGCCTGAAGGAAACGGGCGCGATCGAAGGGGTCGTGGCCATCCTGAATCCGCAAACCCTGGGCGAGGGTTTCTTGGCGGTGGTGGAAGTCAGCCTGGAACGACAGGGCGAGCACGCTTTACAGGCTTTCGCGGCACTGGCCTGCGCGCAGCCCGAGGTCCAGCAGTGCTATCAGGTCACACCCGGGCCGGACTTCGTGTTGATCGCCCAGCTACCCCACATGCCCGCCTACCAACGGTTCTCCCAGCGCCTGCTGACGGAAGACCACAATGTCCGCCACGTCAAGGCCTACTTCAGCGTGAAGCGGCACCGCTTCAAGGTGGGGCTGATCAGCGCTTGATGATCGCCAGGCCCTTGAGGTACTCCCCCTCAGGGAAGCAGATCGTCTGCGGGTGGTCCGGCGCCGCCGCCATGCGGTCCAGGACGTAGCCGTCCACCCCCGCATCCAGCCCGGCACCGGCCACGATCTTGTGGAACAACTCGGGCCCGACGCCGCCCGAACAGGAGAAGGTCAGCAGCAGGCCTCCGGGGGCCAGGAGCTTGAAGGCCAGGCGGTTGATGTCCTTGTAGGCCCGCGCCGCCCGCTCCGCGTGCGCAGCGGTAGGTGCAAACTTCGGCGGATCCAAGACGATGGCGTCAAAGGCCTCACCGCTCTTGATCGCATCCCGCAGCGTCTGGTTCACATCCGCGTCCAGCGCGCGGTGGCGCCCTGGATCAAAGCCATTGAGCCTCACATGGGACGAAGCCCTCGCCAACGCCGGCGCGGAAGAGTCCACACTGACCACTTCGGTCGCGCCGCCGGCCAGCGCCGCCACGGAAAAGCCACCCGTGTAGCAATAGCAATTCAATACCCGCTGCGCGCCGAACTGCCGGATCCACTGCGCAAAACGCAGGCGATTGTCGCGCTGGTCCAGATAGAAACCCGTCTTGTGGCCCTCGGCCACGTCCAGGGTGAGCTTCCAGTCATGTTCGTCGATGGTGACCTCGGTCTGCGCGCCCTGGGCACCCCGCAGCCACCCCGCCACCGGCTGCAGGCCTTCTAGCGTGCGCACACCCGAATCCGAACGCTCATACAGACTCGACACGCCGGTGCGCTCCATCAGGATGTCCGCAATCGCCTGTTTCCACCGCTCGGTGCCGGCCGACAAGAACTGCACGCTCAACACGTCGGCATAGCGGTCCACGATGAGGCCCGGCAGGCCATCGGCCTCGCCATGGATCAAGCGCACCCCATTGCTGCGGATGGGTAGCCGGCTGCGAAGGTCCAGCGCAGCCTGGACGCGCCGCTTGAAGAAGGCATGGTCGATTCGCTCGGCCTGCTCAAAACTCCAGGCCCGCGCACGGATCATCGAAGTCGGGCTGAACGAGGCCCAGGCCAGGAACTCGCCGGCGTGAGACTCCACGCGCACGGTTTCACCGGCGTCGGCCTGGCCCTTGGCGATGCTGCCCTGGAACACCCAGGGATGGCGGCGCAGCACCGAGCGCTCCTTGCCCTCACGCAGCTTGATGGTCTTCATGGTCGACATTGTCCGGCACGGGCCCAGGGCCTTGTGGATGGGCATTGAGCGGACGGCCACTGGCCAGCAGGTGCTGCGATGGCCGCCGTCCCTCGGGCTTATCAGCCTTTGCGCTTGGCCCTTGGATGCGCCGCGTCGTAGACCTTCGCCAAGTGCTGAAAGTCCAGCTTGGTGTACACCTGCGTGGTGCTGATGTGCGCGTGCCCCAACAGTTCCTGCACCGCGCGCAGGTCGCCGCTGGACTGCAAAAGGTGGCTGGCAAAACTGTGCCGCAGCATGTGGGGGTGCACCGAAGTGGGCAGGCCAGCGTGCAAGGCGGCCTGGCGCAGGCGTGTGCGCACCTGGCTGTCGCTCAATCGCAGGCCTTGCCGGTTCAAGAACAGCGCCACGTCATGAGCCGGTACCGTGCTGCCGCGATGGGCCAGCCACTGGACAACCGCGCGCAGTGCCGCCTGTCCCATGGGCACGGCGCGGCGCTTGCGCCCTTTTCCCGTCACGTGGGCCGTGGCGTCCTGCAGGTCCAACCATCCAGCAGCATGATCACTGGGCTGCACGTCCAGCCCCACCAGTTCACCCACGCGCAGCCCGCAGCCATACAGCAGTTCGATGATCGCGTGGTCGCGCGCGGCCAAGGCGAGGTCTCGCCGCGGGTCGGTCGCATCGCCGCGAACCGGCCGCCGGTGTTCCGCAAGGGCCACCGCCTGGTCCACCGACAAGGCCTTGGGCAGGGGCCTGGGCGCCTTGGGTGCCTTCACACCATCGGCCGGGTTCGCCACCACGCCACCTTCGCGGCCCCACCAACGGTAGAACCCCCGCCACGCCGAGAGGATGATCGCCACCGATCGCGGCGCCAAGCCGCCTTGGTGCAGCCGCGCCAGCCAGCTGCGCACATGGTGGGTCTGCACCGCAGCCAGCGCCACGCTGTCTCGCGTGCAGCACGCCTCCAAGCGAGCCAATCCGTCGCCGATCATGGCCACACTGCGCGGCGCCAAGCGCCGCGCTACGGCGACATGCTCCAGGTACCGCGCCACCGCGGCATCGCGCGTGGCGGCGGTGTCCTTCATACCTGCGACTTTGGCAACAGCCGCGACAGTGCTGCACTGGCCAACTCACCCATGCGCATGAGGAAGTCGGTTCCCATGTCCGCCGCATAGCGTGTGGGGTCGGGTGAACCCAGCACCAGCAAGCCAAAGCAACCGTCGCCCGCTCCGTGGCGCAAGGGAATCATGGCCATCGAGGCGACGGTATGGGCATCTTCCAGCCACTTGACCACATCGCCTCCCGAGTTCAATCCGCAAAACGGCAGGCTCAGGGACTGGGCCATCGCACGCACTTCTTCTGAAACGCCCTGCGCCTGCGGCACATCGGCGTACGGTTCGGCCACACCCCATAGACGAACCGCGGCCTGCGGCACCATGAACTGCTGGCGGAGTTGCGTCACCAAGACCCCGGGCAGATCACGCGCCTGCGCGGTGAGCATGAGGCTGCGCGTCCAGCGGTGCAGTCGGTCGGCGATGGCGACATTGTCCTGCCCTGCGCGGATCATCTCGATGATCTTGTGCTCCAAGCCCTTGATGCGCTCGCGCAGCATCTCCATTTGCCGCTCCTGCAGCGAAACGGCCCGCGTGCCGTGGGGGCTGGCCAAGCGAATCGTCGCCAGGAGTTCGGCCTGACGCTCGAAGAAGCCCGGCGTGTGCGCCAAGTAGTTGGCGATGTCGGCCTCGGTGATGCCTTGCACGCCCAGGTCGCCTGCATTGTCATGGTTCACAGTGAAATCTCTCCTTCAAAAACCGTCTCGGCTGGGCCGGTCATCATCACGTGGGCGGACAGGCCTTCTCGAGCAAACGGCCACTCGACGGTCAGCACGCCGCCCTGGGTGTGGACGTCCACCCGCGAATCGAGCCATCCCAAACGGATGCCGGCCACCACCGCAGCGCAGGCGCCGGTCCCGCAGGCCAGGGTTTCGCCGGCATCGCGCTCGAATACGCGCAGCCTCACGGAGCTGCGTGACATCACCTGCATGAAGCCAGCATTCACACGCCTGGGAAATCGCGGATGGGACTCCACCTGGGGCCCCACGCGGGCCACATCGAACGCGCGTACATCTTCCACGCGCTGAACCGCGTGCGGGTTGCCCATGGATACCGCGGCCACCTCCACGGTGCCGCCGTCTGCAAGCGCCAGGGGCCATAGTTCGAATGCACCCACTGCTCGAGGCACAAGCCCCGCCGCATCAAACGGTAGACGATCAGGCGCGAAGATGGGTGCATTCATGTCCACCGTCACGCGCCCATCGGGCTGCAGGCGCAGTTCCAATCGATTGTTCATGGTCTGCACACGCACCACGTCGCGGTCGATCAGGCCATGCTCGCGCACATAGCGGACGAAGCAGCGCGCACCATTTCCACAGTGCTCCACTTCTTCTCCGGTGGCGCCATTGAAAATGCGGTAACCGAAGTCCACATCCTTCGATGACGGAGGTTCCACCACCAGAATCTGATCGGCCCCCACACCCAAACGCCGATCTCCCAGACGCTTGAGCAGCGCGACATCCAGCGGGAGCGTATCCCGCGTGGCATCCAGCACCACGAAGTCGTTGCCCGCTCCCTGCATCTTGGTGAAGCGCAGTTTCATATCGGACATTATCCGGCGCGCTCAGTCATAAAACGAGTCCTGCCCCGGCGGGCGAGTCTTGAAGCGCTTGTGCACCCACAGATACTGTGCGGGGTGTGCCAGCACCTGCTGCTCAATCCAGGCGTTGAGCCGCCGCGTGGCGGACACGTCGTCATCCTGCCCGGGCCAGTCGGTCCATGGTGGCAGAAACTTCACCACATAGCCCCGGCCATCCGGGCGCATCAGTGCCAGCACAGGCTGTACCAGCATCCCCATGGAGCGAGCCATCCGAGCCGGCGCCATCAGCGTGGCAGCGGAATGGCCGAAGAAGTCCACGAAAGCCGAGTCTTTCAGCCCGAAATCCATGTCGGGCAGATTCAGAAACGCGGCGCCTTGTCTGAGGTCACGCATCAGCTTGAGCGCATTGTCGTGTCGCGTGTGCACCGTGGCATGACCGAAACGCAGCCGCCCTTGACGAATGGCGTCATCGAAAACCGGATTGGTCTGCCGTTGGTAGAACGCCGTCACGTGGCGCTTCTGGAAAAGCTGCGTCGCCACACCGGCTGTTTCCAATGCCAGGAAGTGCGGCACCACCCACATGAAATGGCCCGGCGTGCGGGCGGCAAGGTCCACTTCGCCCTCGACCTGAATCAAGCGTCGCAGCCGAGCGGGCGATCCCCACCACAGCACGCCACGCTCCAAGAGACTGCGGCCCAGGTACTCAAAATGTTCCCGCACCAAGTCCTGTTGTCGGCTGGCATCCCACGAGCCAAGGCAGCGCTGCACGTTGCGCAGCGCCACTCGTCGGCGCGAGTGCGCCACCGCATGCAACACCCGACCCAGGCCGCGGCCCAGCGCCGCCAAAACCGGAAGGGGCAACAGGTGCAGCAGCCAAAGCAGGGCCATCACCGAGCGTGCGCTCCATCGGCTGATCAGACGACCCTTCATGCGCCCGGTGTCTCCTCATGCGTCGGCACAGACCGCGGCTGCTTGTAGCGGTGGTAGCCCCACAAGTACTGCTCCGGTGCGCGCAGGATCAAGGCTTCCATGAGCCGATTGATGGAGGCCGGGCTGTAGTCGCTCACACCGGGCAGCAGCTCTTGCGGATGCTGCACGCCCACCCGCCACCCTCGGCCACCCGGCTGCCGCTCCGCCCACATCAACAGCAGTGGCGCGCCCGTCTGCTCCTGCAGGCGCGAAGCGAGCGTCATGGTGTACGCGGGCTGCCCGAAGAAGGGGGCCCACACCCCCATCCCATCGGGGGGAACTTGGTCGGGCAGCAGGCCCACCGTTTGGCCACGCCGCAGCGCTCGGATCATCTGCCGCACGCCCGTGAGGTTTGCAGGGGCCGTGATCAGACCCGGACGCTGCCGACTGCTTTCTTCCACTTCGCGCAGCCACGCCTTGCGCGCCGGTCGATACAAAGCGGTCATGGGCGCCTTCGCACCCCACCGCTGGGCGTAGGCCTGGGCGCACACCTCAAAACTGCCCAGATGGGGGGTCAGCAGGATCACACCCCCGCCTCGGTTCACCGCCTCATCGAGCACGGCCGCACCCGTCCACTGCACCCATTTCCCGATGGGGCGCTCTGCGGGGGCCAGCCACAGCCACGGGAGTTCGGCCACCATCCTCCCAGCCTGGGCCACCGAGGCCCGCCTGGCCCGCACCCCCAAGCCTGCGCGCGCGGCATTGGCCACCAGGCGCTGGCGGTAGGAGGCCGAGCCCGCATAGGTCAACCACCCCAACACGGCTCCCAGGCGGTGCAAAAGCCACAAGGGCCAATGGGCCAGCCAATGCAGCAGGTTGGTCATGATTCGTATAATGAGCGCATCGCCGAGTTACTGAACTACTTGCGGGGCGATTCACAAATTCTGCTAAAGCGTTCGCCGCTCGCTTCCACTGCTCGGCAACGCGCCCGACAACCCCATACAAGGAGTGTAAGCAAGTGTCCAACGACTACCTCTTCACCTCGGAATCGGTCTCTGAGGGCCACCCCGACAAGGTGGCCGATCAGGTCTCCGATGCCATCCTCGACGCCATCTTCACACAAGATCCGCGGTCTCGCGTGGCTGCAGAAACGCTGTGCAACACGGGGCTGGTCGTGCTGGCCGGTGAGATCACCACCAACGCGCATGTCGACTACATCCAGGTCGCGCGCGACACCATCAAGCGCATCGGCTATGACAACACCGAGTACGGCATCGACTACAAGGGCTGCGCGGTGATGGTCTGCTACGACAAGCAGAGCAATGACATCGCCCAGGGAGTGGACCACGCGTCCGACGATTACCTCAACATCGGCGCCGGCGACCAGGGCCTGATGTTCGGCTACGCGTGTGACGAAACGCCCGAGCTGATGCCCGCGCCCATCTACTACGCGCACCGTTTGGTCGAGCGCCAAGCCCAATTGCGCAAGGACGGCCGCCTGCCCTTCCTGCGCCCTGACGCCAAGAGCCAAGTGACCATGCGCTATGTGGACGGCAAGCCTCACAGCATCGACACCGTGGTGCTCTCAAGCCAGCACGCGCCGGAGATGAGCGACGGCACGAAGATGAAGCCGGCCTTCATCGAGGCGGTAATCGAGGAAATCATCAAGCCGGTGCTGCCGAAGGAGTGGCTGAAGGAAACCCAGTACCTGATCAACCCCACCGGCCGCTTCGTCATCGGCGGCCCACAGGGCGACTGCGGCCTGACCGGCCGAAAGATCATCGTGGACACCTATGGCGGTGCATGCCCACACGGGGGGGGCGCCTTCTCCGGCAAAGACCCTTCCAAGGTCGACCGAAGCGCGGCCTACGCCGCTCGCTATGTGGCCAAGAACGTGGTGGCTGCGGGTCTGGCCAAGCAGTGCCAGGTCCAGGTGGCCTATGCCATTGGCGTGGCCCGCCCCATGAATGTGACGGTCTACACCGAAGGAACCGGCGCCGTCTCCGACGAGAAGATCGCCGCCCTCGTGAACGAACACTTCGACCTGCGCCCCAAGGGCATCATCCAGATGCTCGACCTGCTGCGTCCGATCTATTCCAAGACGGCGGCCTACGGACACTTTGGGCGCGAAGAGCCCGAGTTCACCTGGGAGCGCACGGACAAGGCGGCGGCGCTTCGCGCGGCCGCAGGTCTGTAAAGCCCGCGGCAACAGCCGCCGGGTTCCTGCCCCCCAAAAGGCAACCGCCACGGTTGCCTTTTTTCGTGCCTGTTCGCACCTCAGCGCTCACGCCCTACAGTTCGCGCATGAAACGCCGCTCACTTCTTCAAGCTCTGGGAAGCAGCGCCGCGGCCATCAGCACACCCCTGGCCATCGCGAAACCGCTCATGAAGCTTGATCCCGCCCGCGCCACCACGGCCAACCTCGCACGCGCCCTAAGAGAGGGCCGCACGAGCGTGCTGGCCATCGCGCAGTCCCACCTCGACCGCATCGCGGCCATCGACCGCGCCGGCCCGCGCCTGAACAGCATCATCGAACTCAACCCCGATGCGCTGCAGGAGGCCAGACGTTTGGACCAGCTCGCCCGTCAGTCCCAATGGCTCGGGCCGTTGCACGGCATTCCCGTGCTGCTCAAGGACAACATCGCCACCGGCGACCGCATGCAAACGACAGCGGGCTCCCTGGCTCTGGAAGGCACGCGCGCCGCACGCGACGCCCACCTCGTGACGCAGCTGCGAAAGGCCGGCGCCCTCATCCTGGCCAAGACCAATCTCAGCGAATGGGCCAACATCCGCTCCAACCGCTCCACCAGCGGCTGGAGCAGCCGCGGGGGCCTTACCCGCAACCCCTATGCGCTGGACCGCAACACCAGCGGCAGCAGCTCGGGCACCGCAGCGGCCATCGCCGCAGGCCTGGGTGTGTTGGGCGTCGGCACGGAGACCGATGGCTCCATCATCTCGCCGGCCACCCGCAACGGCCTCATCGGCCTGAAGCCTACCGTCGGGCGCATCAGCCGCGACGGCATCATCCCGATTTCACACACGCAAGACACCGCAGGCCCCATGACCCGCACGGTGGCCGACGCCGCAGCGCTGATGAACGCCATCATCGCGCTGGACGCGCGCGACGCCGCCACCGAACCAGCGCCCCAACCTGGCGATTTCCTCGAGGCGCTGAGGACCGACGCCCTGCAGGGCGTGCGCATCGGCGTGGCCCGCAACCAACTCAACCCACACGCCGGTGTCAGCGCCCTGTTCGATCGCAGCCTGCACCAACTCGAGCAGCTGGGCGCGCAACTGGTCGATGTCCAGGCCCCACGCCCGGCCAGCTGGAGCGCGGATGAACTCACCGTTCTGTTGGTAGAGCTCAAGGCCGGACTGGCGACCTGGCTGGCCGAATTCGCCCCCAGCGCCCGCGTGCGCACCCTTGAGGACATCATCGCCTTCAATGAGGCGAATGCAAGCCGCGTGATGCCCCACTTCGGCCAGGAGCTCTTCCTGCAGGCCCGTGAGCTCGGGGGCCTGGACAGCCCCGCCTACAAGGCCGCGCTCGAAAAGTGCCGCCGCCTGGCCCGAACAGAGGGGCTGGACGCCTTGTTCGAACGGGAGCGCATCCAGGCCTTGGTGGCGCCCAGTGGCGGCCCAGCCTCACTCACGGATCTGGGCGCCGGCGACCACTCCACCGGGGGCTTTTCCTCCGCCGCCGCGGTGGCCGGCCTGCCGCACCTGACCGTGCCCATGGGCGTGGTGGGCATTCAGGCTGGGGCGGTACTGCCCGTGGGGCTGTCCTTCGTCGGTCCCGCTTGGAGCGAAGCGGCACTGTTGGGATATGGCTACGCCTTCGAACAGGCCCATCGGCATCGGGTGGCCCCCACCTTCCGGCGGCACAGCACGGCCAACGCCTGAGGCGGGCAGCGCGGCGCGTTCAGACACGCCACCTCCGCAGTGCGGGCGCACCGCGGCCGAGCTTGAAGCCCGAGACGCTCGCCGTTCAGCCCAGCGGCCGTTGCCGGCTGGCCAGCATCGCGCCCAGCGCCAACAAGGCCGCACTCAACCAGAACCCGCGCTGC
>RFTU01000080.1 GCA_009923315.1 Betaproteobacteria bacterium | reverse complement strand
ATGTCTTATATAAGACATAAGATATAACAATATCGTATGCTGTACCTGTCGATCAACACCACAGCCCAACGGAGCGCACCATGACCACATCCACCCGTGACCAACAGATTGCAGCCCTGGAAAAGGACTGGGCTCAAAACCCGCGCTGGAAGGGCGTCAAGCGCGGATACAGCGCCGCTGATGTGGTGCGCCTGCGCGGCAGTCTGCAGCCGGAGTACACGCTGGCCAAGCGCGGCGCGCAGAAGCTGTGGGACCTGGTCAACGGCGGCGCGCGAAAGGGCTATGTGAATGCCTTTGGCGCCATCAGTGCGGGGCAGGCCATGCAGCAGGCCAAAGCGGGCCTGGAGGCTGTGTACCTCAGTGGCTGGCAGGTCGCTGCCGACGGCAACACGTCGGAAACCATGTACCCCGACCAGTCTCTCTATGCCTACGACTCGGTCCCCACCATGGTTCGCCGCATCAACAACACCTTCAAGCGTGCCGACGAAATCCAGTGGAGCCGAGGCGTCGGGCCCACTGACAAGGAGTTCATCGATTACTTTCTGCCGATCGTGGCCGATGCTGAAGCGGGATTTGGCGGTGTGCTCAATGCCTTTGAGCTGATGAAAAACATGATTGCGGCAGGAGCGGCTGGTGTGCACTTCGAGGACCAGCTGGCCGCGGTGAAGAAGTGCGGACACATGGGCGGCAAGGTGCTGGTGCCCACGGGCGAAGCGGTGGAAAAGCTCATTGCTGCTCGCTTTGCGGCCGACGTGATGGGTGTGCCGACGATCGTGCTGGCCCGCACGGATGCCGAGGCCGCCAATCTGTTGACCAGTGACCACGATGCCAACGACAAGCCCTTCCTCACGGGCGAGCGCACGCAGGAAGGCTTTTACCGCGTTGCCAATGGCCTGGAACAGGCCATCAGCCGCGGCGTGGCATACGCCCCCTACGCTGACCTGGTGTGGTGTGAAACCGGCACGCCCGACTTGGGCTTTGCCCGCGAATTCGCCCAGGCCGTGCACGCCCAGTGCCCGGGCAAGCTGCTGAGCTACAACTGCTCGCCCTCATTCAACTGGAAGAAGAACCTGGACGACAGGACCATTGCCGCGTTCCAGGACGAGCTCAGTGCGCTGGGCTACAAGTACCAGTTCATCACCTTGGCCGGTATCCACATCAACTGGTACCAGACCTTCCGCTTTGCCAATGCCTACGCCAACGGGGAAGGCATGAAGCACTATGTGGAGATGGTGCAAGAGCCGGAATTCAAAGCGCGCGAGCAGGGCTACACCTTTGTGTCGCACCAACAGGAAGTGGGCGCGGGCTACTTCGACGATGTGACCACTGTGATCCAAGGTGGATCCTCCAGCGTGAAGGCTTTGGCGGGTTCGACAGAGGAAGAGCAGTTCCACTGAGTCTGCAGCGCGCGTTCTTGTGTACGCTTGCGTCATGGGGATGCGCCGCGTTTTCTTGTTGGGTGCCACGGGAACCATCGGTCAAGCCACGGCGATGCGCTTGGCCCTCAGAGGGCACCAGGTGGTGTGCTTGGTCAGGCCCTCGCGCCCGGGCCGTCCCGCGGCGACCGCTGCGATGGATCGGCTGCGTCAAACCCCGGGCATCGAGATACGCGAGGGCAACGCCCTGAGCGGCCAATCGCTGCGCCAGGACGGCCTGAGGGGCGAGCACTTTGACGCCTGGGTGTCGTGCCTGGCCTCACGTACCGGTGAACCTGCCGACGCCTGGGCGGTAGACCATGCGGCCCATCTGCAGGCCTTGCAAGCCTGCCGTGAGGTGGGTGTAGAGCAGGTGGTCTTGCTGTCGGCCATCTGTGTGCAAAAGCCGCTGCTGGCCTTTCAGAAGGCCAAGCTCGCCTTTGAGGCGGCCTTGATCGACTCCGGGCTGAGCTACTCGATCGTTCGGCCCACCGCGTTCTTCAAGTCACTGTCCGGACAAGTCGAGCGCCTGCGCGCGGGCAAGCCCTTTCTGTTGTTCGGAGATGGCAGGCTGACGGCCTGCAAGCCGATCGCTGATGAGGACGTGGGTGAATACATGGCGCGATGCCTGGACGATCCGGCGCTGCAACGGCGCATTCTGCCGATCGGAGGACCCGGGCCCGCGCTCACGCCTCGAGAGCAGGGCATGCTGCTGTTCGAGGCCTTGCAGATGAAGCCACGCTTCAAGCAGGTGCCTGTGGCGCTGATGGATGGCGTCATCGCGACGCTGACGTTGGCAGGCAGAGTGCTGCCTGGAGCCGCGCGCAAGGCTGAGTTGGCGAGGATTGGCCGCTACTACGCCACCGAATCGATGCTGGTGTGGGATTCGACGCAAGGGCGCTACAGCGCCTGTGACACGCCGGAATTCGGCCAACGAACGCTGGCGGCCCATTACCGAGCCCTGGCCCGCGGCGAGGTCGCCGACCAGCGCGGGGAGCACGCCGTGTTCTGACGCCCTACATCGACGCCTCAAGCAATTGTCGGTAGTCGTCTGCCGAGGCGATCACGGGATTGGTCTTGTGGCAATGGTCGGCCAAGGCGCCGGCGATGATTCGCTCGAACCAGTCGCGTTGCACGCCCAGGGCCGCCAGGCCCTTGGGCAGGCCCAATCGGGCGTTGAGTTCGCGCACGGCCTCGGCCAATTCCCTTCCATCTGCGCCGCAACTGGGCAGACCCATGGCGGTGGCCATTCGGGCCAAACGCTGCTCCTGTTGGATGGACGGGGCTCTGGCGTTGAATCGGATGACTGCCGGCAAAAACAGCGCGTTGAGCGTACCGTGGTGCAGTTTGGGGTTCACGCCGCCCAGGCTGTGGCTGAGTGAATGGACGCAGCCCAGGCCCTTCTGAAAGGCCATGGCTCCCTGCATGCTCGCTGACATCATCTGCCAGCGCGCGCGCCGGTCCTGGCCGTTCTGGGTGGCCCTCTCGATGGAGGCCCATCCCCGCTGCAGGCCGTCGATGGCGATGCCATCGGCCGGTGGGTTGACGGCTGGGGCCATGAAGGTCTCCATGCAGTGGGCGATCGCGTCCATGCCGGTGGCGGCGGTGAGACCTGCCGGCAACCCCAGGGTGAGGTCAGGGTCCAACACGGCGCTGCGGGGCACCAGATGCCAGCTGTGAAAACCCAGTTTGCGACCATCCTCCACGATGATGATGGCCCCCCGCGCCACCTCGCTGCCGGTGCCGGCGGTGGTGGGCACCGCGATGAGCGGCGCGACGGCGGCGGTGATGCGAGGGCTGCCGCCCTCAATCGTGGCGTAATGCGTCAACGGGCCTTCGTGCGTGGCGGCGATGGCCACTCCCTTGGCCAGGTCGATGCTGGATCCACCGCCCACGGCGATCAGACCGTCGCAACGCTCCTGACGGTACAGGTCAGCCGCTGCTCGCACGGCCGCCTCCGTCGGGTTGCTTGGGGTGCCATCGAATACGGTGTGCGGGACGTCCTTCAAGGCCGCAAGGGCCTGAGCCAGGACGCCTGCGGCCCTGACGCCCGCATCGGTCACCACCAGGGCACGCGTGACCCCCACGCGGGCACATTCCTGAGGCAAGGCGGCCACCGCGCCGTGGTCGAACTGGACCTGGGTCAGATAATGGATCGTGGTCATGGCCGATGGATGATGATGAAAGCGACTCCGGGATTGTGCACAAGGGGGGGATGCGGTGCGCGGCCGTGACGATCTGCTGCCCGCCATGCGCGAGTTGCTCGAGCGCATCGAACGCGTGCCACAGCCGCCGTTCCATGAGCGCAGCGCCCAGCAGGCCAGGGCCACCTACGAGCGGTCGGCCGAGGTGCTGGATCAGCCGCGCCAGCCGTTGCCGGTGGTGCAGCCCCTGACACTGCCGCGGCGAGACGGGGGGACACTGGCGGCGCGTCTGTACAGTCCGGTCGCCGTGCTGAAGCACACGCCAGCGCTGTTGTACCTGCATGGTGGCGGCTTCACCGTGGGCAGCCTTGAAACCCACGACAGCCTTTGCCGACAGATGGCCTATCGGTCCGGTGTCGCCGTCGTGTCCTTGGACTATCGCCTGGCCCCGGAACACCGCTTCCCGACCGCGGTAGACGACAGTTTTGATGCACTGGCGGCCCTTTCGCAATCCGGTTCTCAATGGGGCTTGGACGGTACGCGCCTGGCGGTGGGCGGCGATAGTGCGGGCGGCACCCTGGCCGCGGTCTGCGCCATCATGGCGCGCGATGCGGGCATGGCGCTGCGCCTTCAGTTGCTGATCACGCCGGGCACCACCGCCCATGCGGACACGATGTCCCATGAGCGGTATGCGCGGGGCTACCTACTCGATGCGCGGACCATCGAGTGGTTTTTCGCCCACTACATCGATCGTGAGCAGCGCTCGGATTGGCGTTTTGCGCCTCTGAACGCGGAGTCGTTGGACGGCGTTGCGCCCGCGGCGGTGCTGTTGGCCGAGTGTGACCCGTTGTTGGATGAGGGGGTGGCCTATGCGGACCGCTTGCGCATGGCCGGTGTGCCAGTCCAGCTGGAGCTGGTGCGCGGCGTGGTGCATGATTTCATCAAGATGGGCCGAGCACTGCGCCAGGCGCATCAGGCCCAAGACTGGTGCGCGCAGGCGTTGAAAGACGCCTTGTGGTGACCTGGGAACCCGAAAGATCGACTATGAGCCAAAGCGCTGCACGACCGAAGCTGCCCGAGCGTCGAGACTTCCGTTGCCTGGATCCGCTGAGGGTCCGATGGGCGGAGGTGGACCTCCAGCGCATCGTCTTCAATGGACACTACCTGATGTACTTCGATACGGCCGTGGCGGCCTATTGGCGGCAACTGGCGATGCCCTATCACGAAGCCATGCACGAGCTGCAGGGCGATCTGTTTGTCCGCAAGGCGACCTTGGAGTACGAAGCTTCTGCACGCTACGACGATCAGCTGCACATCGGCATGCGGCTGCTGCGCCTGGGCCAGTCGTCGATGACGCTACAGGCCTGCGCCTTCAAAGGCCAAAGCCGCCTGGTTCACGGTGAGATTGTTTATGTCTTTGCCGATCCGTCGACCCAGACCAGCCGGCCCATCCCGAAAGTGCTGAGGGATTGGATGGAGGCCTTCGAGCGCGGTGAGCCCATGGTGACGGTGGAGCAGGGCAGTTGGCCCGCCTTGGAAGGTCAGGCCGGGCCACTGCGCCACGCCGTCTTCGTCCAGGAGCAAGGCGTGTCCCAGGACATCGAGCAAGATGAGCATGATGCGCAGGCGCATCATGTGGTGGCGCGCAATCGCCTGGGGCAGGTGGTGGGCACCGGGCGTCTGCTGACGGTGGATGCCCGAACCGGCAAGATCGGGCGCATGGCCGTGATGGCGACCGTTCGTGGCGCCTCAGTCGGCAACACCATGCTGCAGGCGCTGTGTGAGCGCGCTCGCCTGCTGGGCTTCAATGAGGTGCGGCTGCATGCTCAGACCCCCGTCGTCGGCTTTTATCGGCGCTCTGGATTTGAGGTGGCGTCCGAACCGTTTGAAGAGGCGGGTATCGAGCACCTCCTCATGCGCAAGCGGATGCCGGTGACGTGACGATCACCGTCTGTTCGACCCGGCCGGTGGGCTGGCCTTGCGAATTCCAGGATTGCTCCACGGCGTGCACCTTCCATTGCCAGGGGGTGCTTTGCTCAGCGACGATCACGGTGGAGCACCGGGTGCCGTAGCGTTGGTCTGGCGTCTGGATGAAGATGCTCGAAAGCCAACGCTCCCAGTCCAGGGGGACACCCGTTTGCGGCAGATGCTCATCAGGCGCTTGATCTCGATCGGTCAGCGCCTGCAGCAAGGCTGACTTCAGTTGCGCAGGCTGCTCGCAGGCCTCCGACACCATGCGCTTGAGTCGCTGCAGTTTCGGCCATGGGGTGTCCAGCGCTGCGTTGGACAGACCATACAAGCCAGGCGCCAAGCGCTCTCGGTGGCCATGCCGGTTGCTCCAACAATGGGCCTGGGCGTTGGCAAGGTCGATGCCCAGCAGGTTGTAGCCGTTGGTGCGCGTGATCTGCAAACGTTCAGCCATGTCGGCGGGTCCGACCGCGGTCTGAAGCCACATCGGAACCAAGCCGCCACGAGAGGGCAAGCCGGGCTGCTGCTGCCCCGGCTCGCGCACATTGGTGAGCAGGCCAATTCGACCCTCACGGCTCAATCCCAGCCAGGTGCCGCCGGCCTGTAGGTCGCGCCCGGCCAGCGTGTGGCCATCGTCCCACCAGCCCATGGCGGTTGCTTCTCGCTCGTGGAACTCATCCCGATTCGCCGCCAATATCAGCGGGAGGTTCGGGTGCAGCTGCCAGGCCATGGCCATCAGGCACACCCTACATCTCCGATTCGGTGGGGATGGGATAGGGCAGGGTGCAGGGCCTGAGCGGCGGGCCATCGGGTGCCAGCAGGTGCAGGGTGCCCGCTGCCTGAGCCGCGATCTTCACCTCGGCCAACAACAGGATGCGCAGCGCATCCGCCGGGTCGGCCGCGGCGTTGACCACCATCCCCGCCGGCTGGGTCGCGTCATCGCTGTGGAACAGTTCGGCACCAGCGGCCGGGAGACCACTGCCACCGGGCAAGTCAAGCAGGAAGAGCCCCATTCGACGCTTGAGCGTGCCGCGGTACTGGCTGCGTGCCACCACCTCCTGCCCGGGGTAGCAGCCCTTGCGAAAATTCACCCCGCCCAGGAGTTCGAAGTTGATCATCTGCGGGACGAATTGCTCAACCGTGGCCGGTTCGATCCAGGGCCACCCGGCGGCCACATCGGCATGCCGCCAGGCCTCAAGCGCTGCCGCGTCCACCAAGGGCGTGGTGTCTGAGCCAGGCGGGGTGGTGGCAGGGGCAGATTGAATCCGCAGGGCGCGTCGGCCCCACCACCCGACCGTCCATGCGGTGCCCTGGGTCCCATCATGCTCAGGCGAGCCCGCGCCGCGGCGCGCGACCGTCCACGGCGCTGCGCCAACATCTTGAAGCGCGCACACCGTCAAGTCTTCACGGGTGGCCACGGTGCACTTGGCCCGCAGCACGAACATCTTCAGCCGCTTGACGAGGGACTCCACCAAACCGGCATGGGTGACGAGCCACCAGGTCTGCTCATCGGGATGCACGATGACAAAGTTCGCCAGCAGGCGCCCCTTGGCACTGCAGTAGCCCCCGGCGCGCGCTTCGGTCGTGCTCATGGACACCACATCCTGCGTGAGTTGACCCTGCAAGAAGAGCCCAGCCTCAGGCCCTTGGGCCTGCACCACACCCAAGTGAGGAAGCCGCGCTCCACCCGGGCCCCCCCGGAGGGTTTCGCTGAAGGGGCCGTGAGCGCTGGGTGCGGCAGGAGATGGGGGCGTGATGGACGACATGACTTGATTATGATTTGCACCCATGAACACCGGCGCCAAAAGGGTTGCGGACCGCCGTTCCGCAGCGAAGCGGCGCGGCCAGGCGGGCCATCAGTCTGGACACGGTTCAGGTTCGGGTCGTTCTGGGCGACCAGGCCCATCAGGTCGACGGTGGTGGTGGGTGGTGGCGGTCGCCGCGGCGGGCTTCTTGTCCGTGGGCGCTGCGGTGGCCTGGTGGGTCCACAGCCCCTTGTCTCTGCGACACGGTGTGGTGGAACTCAGCGTGGAACGTGGACGAAGCGCGGCGCAGGTGGCACAGGACTGGGTGGACGCGGGCGTGGACACGCCAGCCTGGGCGCTCGAAGCGTGGTTCAGATGGTCGGGGGACGCGCGGCGCATCCGCGCCGGAAGCTACGCAGCGCAGGCGGGTATCACCCCGGAGGCGTTGCTGGCCAAGATGGTGCGCGGCGACGAGAGCCTGGAATCGGTGGTGTTCATTGAGGGCTGGACCTTCGCACAGGTGCGCGCGGCCCTGTCCCGGGCGCCGGGACTGCGGCAAACCCTGCATGGTCTGGACGACCGTGCCGTCATGAAGGCTTTGGGTTCACCCGACCTGCCCGCCGAGGGGTGGTTCTTTCCAGACACCTACCGCTATGGCCGCGGGGTCAGCGATCGCACCGTGCTGCTCAGCGCGCACGAAGCGATGAAGCGCCAATTGCACGGGGCCTGGGAGCAGCGCCACCCTGATCTTCCGATTCGCCATCCGGCAGAGGCCTTGGTCTTGGCTTCCATCGTCGAGAAGGAAACCGGCCAGGCCAGCGACCGCGCCCGTATCGCTGGCGTGTTCATCAATCGGCTGCGCATCGGAATGCCCTTGCAGACCGATCCCACGGTCATCTACGGCTTGGGGGCCTCCTTCGACGGGGACCTGCGCAAACGTGACCTGCAGCGTGACACGCCTTTCAACACCTATACCCGCCGCGGACTGCCGCCGCATGCCATCGCCATGCCGGGGGCACAGTCCCTGAAGGCCGCGGTGCAGCCTGAAGCCACGACGGCCTTGTATTTTGTGGCCAGGGGAGATGGCAGCAGCCATTTCAGCGCCAGCCTGGACGAGCACAACCGGGCGGTTTGGCGTTACCAGAAAATGCCCGCTGGCAAACCGCAACCCTAGGCGAAGGAAAGGCCTTGTTCATCTCTTTGGAAGGCATCGACGGTGCCGGCAAGTCGACTCACCTGGTGGCATTGGCCCAGTGGTGGCGAGCGCGCGGGCGGGAGGTTGTGTTGACGCGCGAGCCCGGGGGAACCCCCTTGGCCGAGCGTCTGCGGGACATGGTGCTGCACGAGGCCATGGACCCGCTGACGGAATCGCTGTTGGTGTTTGCAGCGCGTCGCGAGCATGTGCTGAAGGTGATCGAGCCCGCATTGGCCCGCGGAGCCGTGGTGCTGTGTGACCGCTTCACCGACGCCACCTTCGCCTACCAGGGTGGGGGCCGGGGCTTTGATTGGGCGGTGCTCGAGCAGCTCGAGCGTTGGGTGCACGGTCAACGGCAACCCGACCTCACCTTTCTGTTCGATGTCCCGCCCGAGGTGGCCCAGGCGCGAAGGGCCGCGGTCAGGCAGCCCGATCGTTTCGAGGCCCAAGACGAATCGTTCTTCGTACGGGTGAGGCAGGCCTACCAGCAGCGTCTTCATGCCCAACCCCAGCGATTCGCAGTGGTGGATGCAACGGCGGCGCCCGAAGCGGTGGGCGCTCAGGTGCTGGCCATCATGGTCGAGCGTGCTGGCCAGCAGGGTGGGGCGGTGTGAGCAGCCGCGCCGTCCAGCCGCAGCCGCCGTGGGTCGGCGCCGAAGGCCGTTTACCCCTGCCTTGGCTGGAGCGTCCCTTGCGGCAGGCCTTGACCCAAAAAGGACACGCTTTGCTGCTGCACGGGCCACAGGGCCTGGGGCTATTCGAGTGGGCGATGGTCGTGGCGCAGTCGTGGCTATGCGAAGGGCCCGATCGGCCCAATCCCGTGGCGTGTGGCCGCTGCGAAGCCTGTCACCTCTTGCAGGCCGGCGTTCACCCCGACATCATGGTGCTGGTACCCCAGGCGCTGCGCGAGAGTCTCGGACTCTCCGTGGCCATCGATGAAGGTGAGGGCGCCACCGCTTCATCCAGACAGACTCCTTCAGGAGGCCGTGAGATTCGTGTGGCCGATGTACGCCACGCCATCGACTGGGGCCACCAAACCAGCAGCCGGGGCCGCGGCAAGGTTCTGGTGATGTTTCCGGTGGACGCCTTGAATAAGGTGGCTGCCAATGCCCTGCTGAAGACGCTGGAAGAGCCGGCTGGGACCATGCGTCTGGTGCTCAGCGCCTTCGATCCGCAGGCTCTCTTGCCGACGCTGCGCAGCCGTTGTCAACAGTTGGCCATGGACGTGCCCGAGCGCGATGTGTCGATGGCCTGGTTGCTGGAGCAAGGCTTGGACGCCCCGGACACCTTGCTGGCCGGTGCAGGCGGACGCCCGCTGGAGGTCTTGGCCCTGGCCCGCGAGGGCCTGGACGCTCGTCTATGGCCCGAGCTGCCGGCAGCGGTGCAACAGGGTCGCGCCGACCTGTTTCAGGGCCTGTCGATGCACCGAGTGGTCGATACCCTGCAAAAGGTGTGTCTGGACCTGATGTCGCGTGCCCAGGGCGCCCCGGCCCGCTACTTTCCCGCTGAAGCGCTGCCGACCGGGGCGCGCGCAGAGGCCTTGGCGGCCTGGTGGTTGACACTGCAACGCACCGCCCGCCACGAAGACCACCCCTGGAATGCGGGCCTGTTGGTCGAATCGCTCGTGCTGCAGGGCCGCCGATGCTGGCCTGCGCGCGAATCCAGGAAGCCCCATGTTCGTTGACTCACACTGCCACCTGAATTTTCCCGAACTGCGCGACCGGCTGGTGGAGATCAAGTCGGCCATGCGGGAGGCGCAGGTCACGGCTGCGATGGTGATTTCCACCACCATCGAGGAGTTTCCCGCGGTGCGCGAGTTGGCCGAGTCCGAGCCGGCGTGGTGGTGCACGGTGGGCGTGCATCCGGACACCGAGAACCTGACCGAGCCCGATGAGGCCTTGTTGTTGCAGCTCGCCGCGCATCCGAAGGTGGTGGGCATCGGTGAAACCGGTTTGGATTACTTTCGTCTGGGCCATCGCACGGTGCACGATATGGAGTGGCAGCGCCAGCGGTTTCGTACCCATATCCGGGCCGCGCGACGCTGCGGTAAGCCGCTGGTGGTGCACACCCGCAGCGCCAGCCAGGACACCTTGCGGATCCTTCGCGAGGAGGACGCGCAGCAGTGCGGCGGCGTGTTCCATTGCTTCACGGAAACCGCCGAAGTGGCCCGTGCTGCGCTGGACCTGGGCTTCTACATCTCGTTTTCCGGCATCTTGACCTTCAAGAACGCCCAAGACCTTCGCGATGTGGCGGCCTGGGTGCCCCTGGATCGCATGCTGATCGAGACCGACAGCCCATTCCTGGCGCCGGTGCCATTTCGTGGAAAGGTGAACCAACCGTCCTATGTGCCGCAGGTGGCTCGGCAGATTGCAGAATTGCGGGGACTGGAGGTTTCCACCATTGCCAGGCTGACG
>RFTU01000079.1 GCA_009923315.1 Betaproteobacteria bacterium | reverse complement strand
TCCAGGTGCTCCGCCACCACCCTCACATCGGTCCCGGAGCGGGGCATGGCCGGCGGCTCCGCCATCCCCACCCCCACCGCACCGGCCATGACCGCGCCCGTCTGGGCGTGGCGCACAAAGCGGGCCTGCACCAGTCGGCCCAACTGCACATCCAGCCGCTCGCGCTCGGCCCCCGCGACACCGCCCAGCGCGGTCAGCTCCACGCGCAGCGGCGTTTGCGTCCAATTGGCACTGGCGGGCTTGGTCAGTGGCGCGGGCAGATCGATCCCGAGGCCGGTCAAGGGTGACGTGAGCACCCAATTGAGTTGCCCCCCCAACACGCCAACGCTGATCCGATAGGGTGTTTGTCCGCTCAGCCGAGCCGACAGGGGTGCCAGCCACGCCAGCTCCGGAGCGGCCTTCACCGATGCGGCTTGTGCCGTGCCTTGCAAATTCAATCGGGTGGCGCCCCCCGGGGAGATACCGCCTTCCAAGGCCACCTCACCCCCGAGCAATTGGGCCGTGGCCCCCATCACGCTGAAGCCCTTCTCGCTGAAATCCACCCGGCCGCGCGCCTGCTGCAGCGCCGGCAGATTGGGGCTGAGCCGCAGTTCATTGCCACCCAGTTGCACGCTGCCCTTCACCCGCGAAGGGTCGGAACCCACCAAGGGCAGCTCGAGCTTCAGGGCCAGATTGGCAGACCCTGTGGCCTGTGCGCTGGCCAAGACGCGTGAGCTCCAGTCGTTGATCGGGGTGGCCTGCACGTAGCGCAGAAAGTCCTGCGCGGCACCACGCGCCTGCAGGTCGAGCGTCAACGGCACCGAGGGCACCATCCAGTCCACCGTGCCGTTGGTGCGCGTGACCTCCAACCCCATGAGGCGACCACGGACCTCGCTGAACTCGACCCGTTGCCCGGTGACCTTGATGCGCGCATCCACCCGGGTGGCCTCGGGCCACGCCGGCGCGCCGGGCTCCTCAGGCACCATCAGGAAGGTGCCGTCTCGCCACGCCCCATTCACTCGAAACTCACCTTTCGTGCCGGGCCGGTCGAAGGGAAATTCCGCCAAGTCCCCCTTGACCCTGATCGACACATCCTGAAGGCGACCGCCTCGCACCGCGCGCTTGAGGTAGGCGCGCGTGGCCGCCGACACCGTGGTGGGCAGATGCGCGTGCAGGCTGTCGGCGCGGGCGCTTTGAATCCGCGCATTCAGGTCCAGTACGCCGCGACCATGGGCAGCGTCCTGCCAGGATCCCCGCCAAGTGCCGTTGACCTCACCGTCGAAGTCGGCACTGCGCAGCGCCAAGGGCGACAAGCGAACCTCGAGGTTTTCCTTGAGCTGCCAGGTCAAGCGGGCCTGCAGGTCATCCAGGCGCCACTCCGGCTGATCGAACAGGCCCGGAAACACCACCAGACCCTGCTGAATGACGAGGTCGGCGCGGCCCCCCGATTCGGTAGCCTCCAGTTGAATCGTGGCCCCGCGCACACCGGGTCGGCCGATCGCCGGGGGCCCCGTGCGGTTAGCAGCGGGCTCACCACCGGGCTCCAGCCGCAAGCCCTCCAAGCGCGCGGTCACGCGGTAGCGCGAAGGCTGATCGGCCGGGCCTTCCCAGCTGGCCTTCATGTCCTGGATGCGCCCCTGCGGGGCCAGGCTCAGCAAGTGCCGGTGAAGCGCCGCACCCAGCGGCGCGCGTCCGGCCACCGAAGCCATCAGGCCCAGGTCCAATTCGGCCGCGCTGAAGTCGCCGCCGGTGATGACCCGGCCCGCCAGGCCATCCCACAACAGGGGCAGCGCAGGCTCGGCCTCCGGATCGTCGCGCTCTGCGTCAGGCGAGGAGGCTGGCGCAGGCGAGACCAACACCGCGGCCTGCGGAGCCGGCGCGTGGCGCAAGACCAGCTTCATGTCGCTGGCCGGCCAGGTCTGCCCCTGTCCGGTGGTGAAGCCCACGCGCTCCAATCCCAGGGTCACGGACTGCGCATCCTGGCGCGCCAGCAGGCGGCCTTCAAAGCGCGCAAAGCTCATGGTCTCGGACACGCCGGGCCAGCGCAAGGCCACCTCGCGCAGGGCCACGTCGGCCGTCGCGCCGCGCACGCGCCCGCGGTCCACATCCACCCACACGCGCGCCGCACCTTGGCCGCTCACGAGTTCGGCCGGCAGGTCCACATGGGGACGCAGCGCGTCGGCATCGGCTTGCGGCAGCTCGGCGTAGACCTCACCCACCCACTGTCGCCAGTCGGAGCGGCTGACGAACAGGCCGTGCCGGAAACGGCCTCTGAGGCTGGCTCGTTGGCCCAAGGGCGCCGGCAAGGTGGCATCCAGCCGGAACTCGTGACGGCGCAGGCCGTTGCGCAGGACGAAGTCGACATCCTGCAGTACCAGGGGTGGGGCACCGCGCCACTCATCCACCCAACGCACCTGGCCTCCTCGAATGGCGAACTCACCTTGGGCCAGGAGCCAGTCTGCGCTGGCCTGACCGCCATCCACGGGTTGCGGCGTATCGTCGTCCAGCCTCAGCCCCCCCACCCGGATGCGGCCGGACGGGTCGCGGCGAATCTCCAGCGCAGCGCCCTCGATCAACAGCTGCTCGAAACGCAACTCCAGGCTCAGCAGGGACTGCACGGACAGGGCGGCCGACACGCGCGGCAAGCGCAGGGCGGTACGGCCCTGCTCATCGAGCAGGGCCACTTCGGACAGGACCAAGGCCGGCACCCAGCCCGACGAAGGCACTTCGATCTGCCCGATCCGAACCGTCACACCCAGGGCGGCGGACGCGCGGGCTTCCATCTCGGGTTTCCATGCGCCAACACGGGGCAGCAAAACACCGTAGAGTGCGAGCCAGGCCATCAGGAACAACACCCAGGCCGACACCAGCAGTAACGCAGCCGCACGAGCCATGACTTTGAGCACAGGACGATCCGATTGGGGCAGATCGCGCAGATCCAACCCCGCGGGGTGTGATTCGTCTTTGGCTGTCATGGTGTGTCGGTTCAGGGCGAACTGTGCCATGGATGTCGCGGCTTGCCCTGCGCGCAGGGGGTGCTGGTGATGAATGACCTCAAGATGCCGTTGGCCGTGTCGGCTGAGCACAGTCGATTTGTTCAACGCATTCGCCGGCGTTACAGCGGTGAACGGGCCGACATGCCCGTGGGTCCACCCGATGCGACCCTCATCGACCAGATGGTTCAACGCCTGATGGCTCAGGGTCGTGCACTGCCATCGGCCCTGCGGGTGGCCCGTAACCTGGTGATCGAGCGTCTGGCGGTACTCGATGTGGAACAGGGTGCCCCTTTGGAGACCGTCACGCGGGCCATGACGGATCTGGCCGAAGTGGCCTTGGAGCGGGCGCTGGCCCGGGCCCGAGACGAAGAGGGACGGCGCCATGGCCAGCCGCGGACCGACGATGGTCGGCCCATCGACCTGTGGGTGGTGGGCATGGGCAAGCTGGGCTCACGCGAGCTCAATGTCTCCTCCGACATTGACCTGGTGTACGTCTACGAAGAAGAGGGCCTGACCGACGGCGAAGTACCCGTGACCGCCCACGAGTTCTTCAGCAAGGTTGTCAAGCGCATCTACAGCCTGATTGGCGATGTGACGGACGACGGCTTCGTGTTCCGGGTGGACCTGGCGCTGCGGCCCAATGGCCATTCGGGTCCGCCCGTGGTGAGCCTGGCCATGCTGGAAGACTACCTGCATGTACAGGGGCGGGAGTGGGAGCGGCTGGCCTGGCTCAAGAGTCGCGTGGTCGCGCCGCGCGAGGCGGTCACCTCCGGCCGCGCGCAGGCCTTGGGCTCGGCCATCAGCCCCTTCGTCTACCGCAAGTACCTGGATTACGGCGTCTTCGAGGGCCTGCGCCAGTTGCATCGCAAGATCCGCGATGAGGCGCAACGGCGCGCCGCCGGGCGACCCGAGCGCGCCAACGACGTGAAGCTCTCGCGGGGCGGCATCCGCGAGATCGAGTTCATCGTGCAGTTGCTCCTGGTGGTTCGCGGAGGACATTTTCCCGAGATTCGCAGCCGCTCCACGCTCAAGAGCCTGACCAAACTGGTGGCCCATGGCCTGATGCGGCCCGACACCGCACAGCGCTTGGCCCAGGCCTATGTGTTCCTTCGACGCATTGAGCACCGCATTCAGTACCTCGACGACCAGCAGACGCATCTCTTGCCGTCGGGAGATGGAGACCTGGCCTGGATCGGTGCCAGCATGGGGCTGCCGTGCAATGCCGATGCCTGCGCGCTGCTGGAGGAGCTGGGCCTGACCCGCGAGTTCGTGGCCGGCGAATTCGACGCGCTGCTGCATGAGGGACGCGACCCGGGTCCAAGCGCGCAAGGCAAGGCGTGCGTCAATTGCAACAAGCCGCTGCTGCCAGTGGACGCCGAAGCCTTTCTGGAGCGGATGCCTGCGGCCCTTGGGCAGCGCCTGAAGGCCTGGGTGAGGCAACCGAAGGTGGCCTCCCTGAAGGAAGAGAGCCGACTGCGCCTGGCCCGTCTGATGCAGCGGGCCGAAGCCGGTATCGAAGCCGGCGATTGCACCGAAGAGGCGGCGCTGCGCTTTTTGGATTGGCTGGATCCTCTGCTGCGCCGCGAGAGCTACCTGACCCTGCTGGTCGAGCGCCCCGAGGTGCAGCGTCGGCTGCTCAGGTTGTTGGGCCTGGCACGCTGGCCCATGCGCTACCTGCTGCGCCATCCGGGCGTGATCGACGAGTTGGCCGACGAGCGGCAACTGCGTGAGCGCTTCGACCGCGAGGAGTTCAGCCGCGAGATGCAGGCCCGGCACGCCGCCTGGGTGCGCTCGGGCGAAGCCTCGGAGGAATCGCTGTTGGACACCCTGCGCAGGGCCCACCATGCCGAAGTGTTCCGCACGCTGGTCCGCGACGTGGAGGGCCGTATCACGGTCGAGCAGGTGGCCGACGACCTCTCGGCCTTGGCCGACACCATGATCGAGTTGACCCTGCAGTGGGCCTGGTCGCACTTCAAGCAGCGCCACCGAAGCGTGGAGGAGGGCCATCGCCTGGCGGTGATCGCCTACGGCAAGCTCGGCGGCAAGGAATTGGGATATGGCGGTGATCTGGACCTCGTGTTCCTCTACGAAGACGAGGATGAGCACGCTCAAGAGGTCTACGGCGCCTTCGTCCGCAAGCTCATCACGTGGCTGACCTTGCGAACCAACAGCGGCGAACTCTTTGACATCGATACCGCGCTGCGCCCCAATGGCAACTCGGGTCTGCTGGTGACCTCGATGGACGCCTTTGAACGCTACCAAATGGGCCGAGGCAGCAACACCGCCTGGACCTGGGAGCACCAGGCCATCACAAGGGCGCGCTGGTGCGCCGGTGTGCCGGAACTGGCCGAACGCTTCGAACGCGTGCGCCGTGGCGTGCTGTGCGCCCCGCGTGAGGCCGCAGCCCTGCGCGAAGAAGTGCGGGCCATGCGGGAGAAGGTGCGGGCCTCGCGCCCGGTGCCAACGGGCCGCTTCGACGTGAAGCACAGCCAGGGGGGCATGATGGACGCCGAATTCGCGGTGCAGCAGTTGGTGCTCACGCACAGTGCCACTCATGCGCAGTTGCAGGCCAACAGCGGCAACATCGCCCTGCTGCGCACGGCCGAGACGTGCGGGCTGCTGCCAGCCGGGGTGGGGTTCGCAGCGGCTGACGCCTATCGGGAATTGCGACGCGCGCAGCATCGCGCCCGATTGGACGAGCAGGCCACGCAATTCGACCCTGGCGAATTGGCTGCTGCGCGTGAGGCGGTGATGGCGCTGTGGCGGGCGGTGTTCGACTGAGCCGCTGGGCTTGGCCGGGGGTGGCGGCCTTGCTGGCCGCCGGGAGCGCGGGCGCCTGGTGGATCATGGATGTGCAGGGTGCCGCGTCCTGGGGCTGGTACGCCGAGCCCCACCCGCTGGCACTGGACCGCTGGCGCTGGTGGACCGCCGCCCTGGTACACGTCAATTCATCGCACCTGCAGGCCAATCTCTGGGCGGCCCTGGTGACGGCGGCCTGGGGGTGGGCGGCGCGCGCCGGCGCGCCGCAAGCCTTGGCGTGGCTGCTGGCCTGGCCCTTGTCAACGGCGCTGCTGGCCACAGACCCGGGATCGATGTCGCGCTATGTCGGGCTGTCGGCGACACTGCACGCCGGCGCCGTCATCGTGTGTGGGCACCTGGTCATGCAGGCGCGCGGCGCCAGGCGCGCCGTGGGCGCGGTCGTGGCCGTGGCCATCGCCATCAAGCTGGCCCTGGAAGTGCCCTGGCTGCAAGCATGGTGGCAGGGCGGAAGCGCCCTGGGCCAAGTGTTGTCGCCCCTGCCCGATGCGCCCGGACATGTGCGAGCCGGACACGCCCACGGCTGCGGCGTGGTGGCGGGCCTGGTGGCCGCCGTACTGGTCGATGGCATCATGGCCCTTTCAAGGCGTCGCCTTTGGACCGCCCGGTCCCCAGCCGAGCCCTAGGCTTGATCACCCACACGCAGCTCCGCATGACCGAACGCCGCAGCAACCTGGATGCAACCGCCCTGTCGGGCATTCTGTTGTGCTGTGTGCTGTGGGGCATCAACCAATCGGTGGCCAAGGCGGCGCTGCCTGAAGTGCCCCCCCTGCTGCAGGCAGCGGTGCGGTCTTTGGGAGCAGCCCTTCTGGTATGGGCCTGGTCGCGTTGGCGTGGAATTGCGCTGTTTGAGCGCGACGGCACCTTGCCCGGCGGGGTCTTGGCCGGCGTCCTGTTCGCCGGCGAGTTCGCCTTTATCTTCTGGGGACTGCAGTACACCCACGCCTCGCGCATGATCGTGTTCATCTACCTCAGCCCCTTTGTGGTGGCGCTGGGCATGCCCTGGATCACGCGCAGTGAGCGCCTGCGCCCGGCGCAATGGACAGGGCTCATGGCCGCCTTCAGCGGTGTGGCCCTGGCATTTTCGGAGGGCTTTGGGGCACCGGCGGCCGGCCCGCTGCAATGGCTGGGCGATGCGATGGGACTGCTGGCGGCCTTGCTGTGGGGCGCGACGACGCTGGCGATCCGGGCCACGCGGCTGGCCCAGGCTCCGGCGGAGAAGGCCTTGTTCTACCAACTGGCGGTATCGGCACCGTTGCTGGGCTTGGGTGCCTGGGCCCTGGATGAGGCCTGGCCGGCTCGTTGGTCCAGCTTGGCGCTGGGCTCGATGTTCTTCCAGATCGTGGTGATCAGCTTTGCCAGCTACCTGCTGTGGTTCTGGCTGATCCGGCACTACCCGGCCACACGCTTGGCCTCGTTTACCTTGCTCACCCCGCTGTCGGGTCTGTTGGCCGGCATGGCCTTGCTGGGTGAGGCGGCCACACCACGCCTCTTGGTCGCCTTGGTCGCCGTGGGCGTGGGCATCTGGCTGGTCAACCGAGCGCCCCCTGCGGCGACCTGAGCCGCCATGTGGCCCGCACCCTTGGCGCCCTGGTTAGGATCACATGGTTCGCACCAGGCCCCAACCCCTTTTGAGGAGAACCCTTCATGATCACCCTCTGCGGCTTTGCCGTCAGCAACTACTACAACAAGGTCAAGCTCGTGTTGCTGGAGAAGAACCTGGCGTTCCAGGAGGAACTGGTGATGACCGGCTCAAAGGACGAGGCCGTGCTGCGTGACTCCCCCCTGGCCAAGGTGCCCTTCATCCGTACACCGCAGGGTGCCGTGTGCGAAAGCCAAGTGATCGTCGAGTACCTGGAGCAGTTGCAGCCTGAACCTCGCCTGCTGCCGGCCGACCCCTTTGCGGCGGCCAAGGTGCGCGAGTTGTGCACCTACATCGAGCTGCACCTGGAACTGGTGGCGCGCGAGTTGTACGGCGCCGCATTCTTCGGTCGCACAGTGGACGACGCCACCAAGGAGCGTGTGCGCGCGCAATTGGCACGCAACATCCCGGCATTCCAGCGGCTGGCGCGCTTCTCGCCGTTTGTGGCCGGTGAGACCTTCACCCTGGCCGACTGCTGTGCCTTCGTGAGCCTGCCCCTGGTGGGGATGGCCACCAAGACCCTGCTGGGCAGCGATGTCCTGCTCGAAGCCGGTGTGGATTGGAAGGGACACCTCAAGGTCATGGCCTCACGGCCCAGCGTGCAACGTGTGGAAGCCGACCGCAAGGCGGCTATCGCGGCGATGGCCAAGAAAGCCTGAGGGGCCCGGGGCTTGCCCAGGCCCAGTGCCTGAGTCGATGGATCAGGCCTGAGCCGCAGCGCCCGCGCCGCGGGCCGCCAGTGCCTGCGTCACTTCCTTGCGGAAGCGATTGAGTTCCTGCACGCTGGCGAAACTGCGCTCCATCAACAGGCTCATGTTGTGCAGGATGCGCTCGACGACCTTGCTCTCCCAGACGGCATCGAAAGCGATCTGTTTGTCCAGCCAATGCTCCAGCCATTCGGGGTCGGGCAGGCGGCTTTGAACCGTGTCACGCGGAAAGAGCTTGTCGTTCACATGCAGGTTGGTGGGATGCAGCGCCTGCGCCGTGCGCCGCGCGCTGGCCATGAGCACACCCACCTTGGCGAAGGCCGCACGGGCCTCATCGCCGAATTGCTGCAGCGCGCGCTTCATGTAGCGCAGGTAGGCGCCCCCATGGCGGGCTTCATCGCGGGCCAACGTCTCGTAGATCGCCTTGATCACCGGCTCGCTGTGCCATTCGGCTGCACGGCGGTACCAATGGTTCAGGCGAATCTCGCCGCAGAAGTGCAGCATCAGGGTTTCCAGGGCCGGGGCGGGGGCGAACTCGAAGCGCACTTCATGCAGTTCGGCTTCAGTGGGCACCAGATCAGGCCGAAAGCGTCGCAGGTACTCCATGAGGACCAACGAATGCTTCTGCTCCTCAAAGAACCACACGCTCATGAAGGCGGAGAAGTCGCTGTCGCCGCGGTTGTCGCGCAGGAACATTTCCGTGGCCGGCAGGGCCGCCCACTCGGTGATGGCGTTCATCTTGATCGTCTGCGCCTGCTCCTCGCTGAGCTGCGCCGCATCGAAGCGGTCCCAGGGGATGTCGCGCTCCATGTTCCAGCGCACGGCTTCAAGTTGCTTGAACAGTTCTGGGTAAAGCATGATGGCCATCCGCGGGCGAGTGTCTCGGGAACGCAATATCTTGGCAGGCAACACCCAAGAGCCGCTGCCGCTGCTTGCTTGAGCAAGAACCCAAATTTTAGGGGCGCGGCAGTCACCCGGTTGACGACGGGGCCTGCAGCGGGGCCGCAACGGGCTAAAAAGATGCGCGATCGTCGGCTGGCCTGAGCCGCCCGCGGGTGGTCAATGCCGTGCCCGCCAGTCGGCCAAGGCGGTGGTGATCATCGTCAGTTCGGGCATAGGCCGCACGCCCTCGATGCTGCGGCGCTGGATCACAGGGGCCGATCCGCCGGCCCAGATTTCGACCGAGGCCGGCAGCTTGCTGCGCAATTCCTGAAGGCCATCGAGCACATGGTTGGGGTTCATCACCCCTGAAAAGCTGAGCACCACGAGATCGGCCACATGCACCTGGGCGGCCATCACCATGTCCCAGATGGGCGTTTGCACACCCAGGGAAATGCAGCGGCATCCGTCCAGACGCAGCAGGCACTCGGCCATCAGCAAGCCGATGCCGTGCTGCTCTCCCGGGAAGGTGCTCAACAGCGCCAGCGGGGACTCGTCCGACGTGGGCACCGGCAGGCTGTGAAGGGCATGGCGCAGCACCACCTGGAGGGATTCGGTGTAGGCGTGCTCTTCGTAGATCTGCATGCGGCCGCGCAGCCAGGCATCACCCACCATGCGGTTGAAGGGCGAGACCACTTCCAGTACGAAGCGCCCCAGGCCCAGATAGGCCACTCGCTGCGTCAGCAGCCGCCGCAGGGACTCCACATCATGCGCGTACACCGCGTCCATCAGCGGCTGCAGGTCTTCGGCGGGTGTGCCCACACTGCTGGGACACGCCGGCGCCAAGCTGTCCACCAACTGCTCCAACTCCTGGGCCGGCAGGGCCACGATGCGCCCCGGGCGGTGCCCGGCGTCCAGCAATCGCTTGACCAAGCGCAGACGCTCGACCTGGTCCAGCGGGTAGGCCCGCTCTCCCAAGGCGTCCCGGGTGGGTTGCGGAAAGCCATAGCGACGCTCCCATACGCGCAAGGTGTCCTTGCTCAGGCCGGTGTCGCGCTCGACCGAGGCAATAGACAACGCGTTGGAGGGGTCGGACATGTTGCTCATGACCATTCCCGGCTGCACGAAGGGCGTCGCGGAAGGTTCCGCGCATTGTCCCGGACAAATCGATGATTCACCACCAAAAACCGCAAAAAATAGGGCATCATCAGGACTCTTGTTCTAGACAAGAACCGCTGGCTCAGGGCCTGTTAACCCTCTCAACGGTCCGGTTTTGCCTCAGGCAACTGGCCGATTATGGCTTCTGCGTGAGAATTGTCTACGACAAGTTGTGCAGTCGTCACCAGTTTTCGCTGTGCAGTCGAAGGGCCTCGTCCCGGAAATCCATCCAGGCGTTTCTCCTCCTCCTCCCTCCCTCCCTTGTTCGCCTGGGGGTGCTGCACAGCGACCTTTGCACCGCGGGGTGTCCGCTACAGTGGACACCCCGCCGTCATTCCAGGGTAGGCACATGAAGCGAGTGGCCGTCATCGGCTCGGGCATTTCGGGTTTGTCGGCCGCCTTTGGCCTGCGGCACCGCGCCCGGGTCACGCTGTTCGAGGCCGCTGACCGCCCCGGTGGGCACGCCCACACGGTGGACCTGACGCTGCAGGGACAGACGCACGGGGTGGACACGGGCTTCCTGGTCTACAACGAGCGCACCTACCCGCAACTCATCTCGCTGTTCGACTCCTTGGGCGTGGACACCGCGCCCTCAGACATGTCTTTTTCGGTGCAGGTACCGAATCAGGACCTGGAGTGGAGCGGCTCAGACCTGAACACCGTGTTCGCCCAGCGGCGCAACCTGCTGCGGCCTTCCTTCCTGCGCATGCTGCGGGAGATCCTGCGGTTCAACCAGCTGGCCACGGCCCTGGCGGTGCGCAACGCCGAAGCCGAACTGGATGAGCCCATCGGCGACTTCCTGCGCCGTGAACGCTTCAGTATCGAGTTTCGCGACTGGTACTTCCTGCCGATGATCGGCTGCATCTGGTCGTGCCCCACGGACCAGATGCTGCAGTTTCCGGTGGCCACCATGATCCGCTTTTGTCACAACCACGGGCTGATCCAGGTCAACGACCGGCCGCAGTGGCGCACGGTTCGCGGC
>RFTU01000078.1 GCA_009923315.1 Betaproteobacteria bacterium | reverse complement strand
CCGAACAGCACGCGGTCGCCCACCTTGATGTTCAGGGCCACGAATTCGCCCTTGTCGTTGCGCTTGCCCGGGCCCACGGCCAGGACTTCACCCTGGTCGGGCTTCTCGGCGGCGTTGTCGGGGATCACGATGCCCGAGGCCGTCTTGGTCTCGTTTTCCAGGCGCTTGACGATCACGCGATCGTGCAGGGGACGCAGCTTCATACCATCTCCTTGTGAGAAAAAACAAAGTTCAACCGTTCGAAGCCCATCAGGCCGAACGGTCTGAGGTCATGCGGGGCAGTGGCCCGAACAGGTCGGGACTGCTGTTAGCACTCGCAGGTTTTGAGTGCTACCAAACCATTATAGGGATGGGCTCCGGGCCTTCAAGAGCAGCCCGGCTTCGAATGCGGGTTTTTACTGATCTCTGAGCGCCCAGCGACTGCGCCAGCCCTTCCCAGAGCCGTGGGGTCACGCCCCTGCCGCGGTCAACTGCACAGGGCGAACTCGAAGCTCACATCCTCGCCCGCGGGCTTCAGGCGTCCCTCGGTATCCGCCTTCAGGAAGCGCACCGCCACCATCAGACGGTGGCCGGTGATTTCCGGCACCAACTCCAGACGGTCGTCCAGGTTCAAGCGCAGCAGCTGGTAGGACTTGCCCTGAGGCAGACTTTGTTGAAACTGGCCGCCCGGTGCGGCCGCGCGCACCGCGTGGCCCGACTCGCGCACCAGGCCCATGATCAGCCGCACACCTTGTGCCACCGCCTGCAGGCCCGCCGTCCACCGTTGCAGGTCGGCTCGGCGTGCGCCACCGGGCCGGTGCAGCCAGGCGTGGTAACCGGGCGCATCGAACTCAAACGTGCCCCCGGGCACGGCCGAGCGTCCGCGCAGGGCCATCAGCCACTCATTGGAGGTGATCTCCGCGCCCAGCTTGCCGCTGAGCCGGTTCAGCGCATCGAAGGCTTCGCTGAACTGGGTGATCAGTTGCTCCAGCGGCTCGCGGGCCACCGCGGGGTTTTCGCGATAGCCCTGCAGCACCAAACGCTGCCGGTCCAACTCCCGCATCATGTCGCCCTTGAGGTCGGAGCGGGCCAGCAGCTCCATCACCTCGAACACCGTCATCAGCGCGTGGTGGTGATCCACATCGCTTTCACGCGCCACCAACAGCTGCAGCCGCGCGAAGAGGCGCTCCAGCCGCAGCATCGTGCGGGCGCCTTCGTTGAGAGGGTATTCGTAGAGGATCAAGGCCGACAAACGCGTGACGGCGCGCGGCTTTGACCAGCCGCACACCGAACTGAATCAGGTCATTGTTTCACAGGCCTGCCAGTGCCCCCACAACGCGGCAACGGCTTGCTCCAGTTCCTGCAGGCTCAAGCCTTCATTGAAAATCACCGCGTCGGCCACCGCGCGCCGCTGCGCGCGTGAGGCCTGGCTGTCGATGATGCGTCGAATGTCAGCCGCCTGCAGGCCTGAGCGGGCCATGACCCGCGCCACCTGCGTGCTCTCCAGGCAATCGACCACCAAGACACGGTCAACCCGCGCGCGCCACGCCGGGGACTCGGCCAGCAGCGGAATGTCGAACACCACGCTGCGGCCAGCGGCGGCCTGCACAACCGCCTCGCGCCGCGCGCCGATCAGGGGGTGCAGGATGGCCTCCAGACGCTGGCGCTGCTGCGCATCGTTGAAGACCCGCGCGCGCATCGCGGCGCGGTCCAGTGACCCGTCTGAGGCCAACACGCCCGGTCCAAAGGCCTGCTCGATGGCGGGCATGGCCGCGCCGCCGGCGCTGGTGAGCTCATGCGAGACGGCATCGGCATCAAATCTCCAGGCGCCGTGGGCCTCAAAGAAGGCGGCCACGGTGCTCTTGCCCGATCCGATGCCCCCGGTCAGCCCAATCTTCATCACAGGCCCAAACCCTTGAGCATGGGCGCAGCGCCCCACCACGCCACCACGCCGCCGGCCAGGGCCAGGAAGGGACCGAAGGGCACGAAGCGCCCTTCGCGAAGCGCGCCACGCGCCTTCATCACCAAGCCGACCGCTGCGCCGAGTACGGAGGCGATGAACACCAGCGGCAATAGGGCCGCGGGGCCGAGCCAGGCGCCCAGACCGGCCAAGAGCTTGAGGTCTCCGCCGCCCATGGCGTCCTGGTGGGTGATGCGCTCAAACAGCGCGGCCACGGCCCATAGCCCGAGGTAGCCCCACACCGCCCCCCAAAGGGCGTCGGCCAAGGGAAGGGTCCAGCCCAGCGCGGCGGCCACCAAGCCCGACCACAGCAGCGGCAACGTCATCTCGTCGGGCAGCAAGGTGGTGTCCCAGTCCACCAGGGCCAAGGCCAACAAGGCCGCACACCAGAAGCCCCACAGCAGGGCGATGGGCTCGAACCCGAAGCGCAAGCCCATGCCCACGAACAGCAGGCCTGTGACCAGTTCGACCAGGGGGTACCGCAGGGCAATGGCCACGCCGCAGGCCGAGCATCGCCCTCCAAGCCGCAGCCATCCCAGCACAGGCAGGTTCTCGTGCCAGCGCAGCACATGGCCGCAGCTCGGACAATGCGAGCGGGGGTGGAGCAGATTCAGAGCCGGTAGGGCCTGCAGCCGGCCCTGCAGTTCCTGCGCCACGCCCAGCCGGCGCTCAAGAGCTTCGCTGCTCGCTTGCAGGGTTTCGAGCCCATCGGCCAGCCCATTGCCGTGTTGCAACTGGCCACTGGCATCGGCCCACCAGCGGCGGCTCAACATGAGGGGCAATCGCCGCACCACCACATTGATGAAGCTGCCCACGCACAGCCCGATGAGCAGCAACCCTGCGGGGCTCCACAGCAGCGACAGATTCGGTTCAATGCCCATGGCGCGGTGCCGTGCTACGCAATGGAGCCGAGCTGGAAGATCGGCAAGTACAGGGCCACCACGATGCCGCCGATCAGCGCCCCCAGGACGACGATGATCACCGGCTCCAGCAGGCTGGACAAACCCTTCACCTGCGCATCGACCTCCGCTTCGAACAGGTCTGCCGTCTTGCCCATCATCGAGTCCAGAGAACCGGACTCTTCGCCGATGAAGGCCATCTGCACCACCATCGGTGGGAACAACTGGGCATCCTGCATCGCCTGCGCGAGGCGCCGTCCGGTGGACACCTCGCGCTGAACTTGCCGTGTGGCTTGTGCAAAGACCCGGTTGCCGGCCGCGCTGGCCAGGCTACCCAAGGCCTGCACCAAGGGAATGCCGGCACCGACCAGCGTGGACAGGGTGCGCGTCCACCGGGCGAGCAGGGCCTTGGCGATCAGGGGTCCCAACACGGGCAGTCGCAGGGCTGCACCGTCCAGCGCGCCCTGCAGGGCTGCCGATCGTTGCACCAGCAGGCGGACCAGGCACAGGGTGCATGCGATGGCCCCCAACGCTTGCCACCACAGCGCCACCAGAGCCTCGGATATCGACATCACGACCCGGGTTGGCAGCGGCAGTTCCGCACCGAAGGAGACGAACACGTCCTCAAAGGTGGGCACCACCACGACCAGGATCATGGCCACCACCAACATCGCCACCACCATCACCACCGCCGGGTACATCAGTGCCGAGCGAATGTGTTGGTGCAGGGCCAAGGCCTTTTCTTCGTAGACCGCCAGGCGATCGAGCGTGGTGTCCATCACACCGGCAGACTCCCCGACCGCCACCAGTTGGCGGTACACGGGAGGAAAGCTTTGCGGGTGCCGGGCCATGGCGCTGGACAGGTCATGTCCCGTGGCCACCTCGGCGCGCAGCTGCTGCACGATGCGCATCAGGGTCGGGTTCGTCTGCCCACGCGCGATGAGGTCCAGGCTTTGCAGCAAGGGGATGCAGGCTCGGCTCATGGTGGCCAGCTGCCGTGTGAACACCGCCCGCTCGCGCTGACGCAGGCCCCGCCGGCCCAGATGGCGCTGCTGGCGTATCCGGGTGACGAAGATGCCGCGCCGACGCAGTTGGGCCTGCACCATGGAGGCGCCGCCGGCGTTCATCTCGCCCCGAATCGACTGGCCGTGCTTGTCCCGGCCCTCCCAAGCAAAGAGGGGCTCCTGGATCGCTTCAGACGGGCTTGGAGGCATGGGGTGTGTGGCGTGCAGGGCGCCTTGCGGCATGCGCGCCGCTCAGAATACCGGACCGCGCGCCATCCGGTGCGCCTGGACACCCGCTTGGGCGAGCAATGGGGTGCCCATGTCCCTCAACACGGCGTATTCCACCGCGCGTGCCGCGTCGATGCCCCGTGGTGATTGGTGGGGTGGCGGTGCGGCCTCCCGCAGCGGCCGCGCCGGGTGCATCATCAGCACGTCTCCATCTTGGGCTTGCGACAACCAGGCCTGAAACCGGCTGGCATAGGCCGATGCATCGGCATCGAAGCCATAGACCCCCAGCAAGGCGCCGTTGAGCCTGAACCCGGCGCGGCGCGCCTGCCGCTCGAAGGCGCTCGACCCCAAGGCTTCGATCACACGCTGCTTAAGGCCGATGCCCTGGCGCGTTCGCCGTGCGCGGGTCAGGCGCAACCAGGGCAGGCCGCCCGAGGCGCCGCCTGTGCTTGCGGCGCCGCGCGCGTGATGCGAGCCATGCAGGCCCCCCGCGCTGTCGGGGTCCGCGGCCCCATAGCGGCGGCTCAACTCGGTCAACAGCACTTCCCGCACCTGTGGCAGCTGGTGCACGTGTTGGTGGCCGTCGACATAGTCGGGTGCTGCGCCCCAGACCGCTTCAAAGGCGTCCAGCTGCTTGCACACGGCCTGCTTGAGCCACTCGGGGTCCAGGCTGCGCAGCAGCGCCCGAGCGATCAAGAGCGGTAGGGGCATCGCCAGGGCCGGTGCTGCGGCGAAGGCCTCGGTGAGGTTGAGGTGCAGCCCGACGTCCAAGTGTTCCCGGCGCGGACCGCTCAGCAGGGCAGCGCCATCTGGCCAAGCCGGCCCCAGGCTCAGGCAGCTGGTGGCGCTGACCACGCGCGCATCCACCAATTCGGCCACCGCCTCGTTCACCTCGGGGCTCAGACCGAAGTCGTCCACGCACAGGATCACCCGCTTCATCGCTTGTCCTTCAACCCGGGCAGCCGCAGTGCCCACCACAGCTGCCGCTCGTGGTGCACGCCCAGGTCTTCCACCAACTGGGCGCCATCGCGTGCTGCAGCCAAGGACGCCGGGTCATCCTGCTTCACCGCCAAACAGGTGCCGCTGGCCGGCCATTGCGTCTGGGCCTCGTGCAAGTGGTCCACCCGAAGCGCGCGACCCTGGGTGTAGAAGTGCGCCGAAAAGGAGCGCCGTCCCAACAGCACCAGCCGCGCCGCCCCTTGCGTCGCACCGTCCCCAGCGGTGGCAGGCGCTGCGGCGTCGTCCCGGTGATCCGCCGCCTGCCCGGCGCTCGACTTCATCGTGGCATCTGCCCCCGGCGCGTGCCGCGCCCATGCCGCGTCGCATGCGGCCACCAGGCCCTTGGCCGACGAGCGCTCCAGGCGGCCGTTGGCCTGCGTGATGAAGGCAAGGGCCGTCCAGGCCAGCACGGCCAACCACACACCCGCGCTGGCCCACCGCAGGCCTTGCTCGCGCAGGCGCCCCAACCACCGTGCGGCCCACCAGGCCAAGCCGGGCATGGCCGGCAGCACATAGGTCCAGATGATGTTGCTGGAGGCCGTGAAGAACACCAGGGGAACCAGGGCACACAAGCGGATGAAGCGCGCGGTCTCGCGTTCGCTCAGTGACCAAGGGCCGTGGCTGCTCGGCGGAAGACCCATGGATGGCGAACCCCGCTGCGATGAGGCCTGCACCGCCTGGGCACTCGCCCCATCGGCCGCCGCCACCGTTTCAGCGCCAACCCCAGCACCGCCGCGCGCCCGCCACCACCGCCACAGCGCCAGCGCCGGCAGCACCACGGTCCAGGGCATGCAGGCCCCGGCTGCGAACACCCAGATCATCCCCTTGGGTTCCTGATGCGCCTTGCCGTACAAGTCACCGGCCCACCCGGGCGTGGCAAAGCGGTGATAGTGTTCCCCGACGAAAAAGTACTCGAAAAAGCCAGGGGTCTTCCACTCTGCGGCGAAGAACCAGGGCGCGCTCAAGGCCACCATCAACACGACGCCACGTACCCAGGGCAAGGCTTCCCACAGGGCCCGCCAACGCCCGCACCAAGCCGCCCAAAGCAACAGCGGCGTGCCCACCAGCACCAGGGCCAGCGGACCTTTGGCCAGGATTCCCAGGGCGCCGCCCACGAAAGCCAACCAGGCCTGTCGGCGTCGCTGCACCGGGTCTTCGCTGCTCAGGGCCAACCAGGCGCCGGTGGTGGCCAGCGTGGTGCCCAGCACCAGCCCCGCATCGGTCATCACCGCCCCGCTGCTCAGGAAGAACAACAGTGCGGTGCCCAACACACCGGCCGCGATCACGCCCTCGTGGGCCGCGCGCGCGCGCGCCACATTCCACAGGCACGCGGCCGTGGCCACGCCGGCCAGAAAGTGCGGCAGGCGCGCGGCGAATTCGTTGATGCCCAAGCCCTTCAGACTCAGCGCCGTCATCCAAAACGACAGGGGCGGCTTGCCCCAGAAGGGTACGCCGTATTGATGCCACGGCGTGATCCAGTCGCCCAACTCGGCCATCTTGCGGCCGATTTCGCCGTAGCGCCCTTCTGCCGGGTCGGTCAGCGGCAACCAGGCCAACAGGAACAGGCGCAGCAGGACGGCCGCGCCGATCGCCAGCCACAGGGCCCTGACCCAGCGGGTCATGAGCCTTCCTGCGGAGGTGGGCCGAATTGACGCGCCGGCCAGTAGTCCTGCACGATGTACAGCGGGCGCTGTTTCGATTCCAACCACAAGCGCCCCAGGTACTCTCCCAACAATCCGATGGCCATGAGCTGCATGCCGCCCAACATCAGGATCACCACGATCAGCGTCGGAAAGCCCGGCACCGGATCGCCCAGGATCAAGGCGCGTACCAGGTAGAACACCCCCAGGCCCACCGCGAACAAGGCGGTCAAGAGCCCCAACTTGGTGGCGAACTTCAGCGGCTGGATGGAAAAGGCGGTGATGCCCTCCACAGCAAATCGGGTCAGTTGCCGGGGGCTCCACTTGGTGGCGCCGGCCACGCGCTCGGCCACGTCGTACTCGAGCGTCGTTTGCGGAAACCCGATCCAGGCAAACAAGCCCTTCATGAACCGGTTGCGTTCGGGCAGGCGGTTCAAGGCCTGCACCGCACGGCGGCTGAGCAGGCGGAAGTCCCCAATATCGGCCGGAATCGGTGTGTCGCTCAAGGAGTTGATCAAGCGGTAGAACGCCCTGGCCGCACGGCGCTTGACCCAGGTTTCATCGTGACGGCTGCGCCGCTTCATATTGACGATGTCTGCACCGGCGCGCCAGGCGGCCACCATCTCCGGGATGTGCTCCGGCGGGTGCTGCAGGTCGGCGTCCAGAACCACCACGGCCTGGCCTCGCGCGGCCATCAGGCCGGCGCTCATCGCCTGTTCCTTGCCGAAGTTGCGCGAGAAGCGGATCAGGCTGACCTGCGGGTCCTGCGCCGCCAAACCCAACAACACCGCGGCGGAGTGGTCGGTGCTGCCGTCATCCACGAACAGCAGCTCCACCGGACCTTCCAGGGCTGCGGTGGCGGCTTTCAGGCGTGCGTGCAGGGCCGGCAAGACATCCTGCTCGTTGAGCAAGGGAATGACCACCGACAACAGGCAGGGCTGCGCCGCCTGTTCTCCAGGAAGCGTGCGCGCGGTCGGGCCGGGACCCTGGAGCCAGGCCTCTGAGGGGTCCACCGAAATGGTCATCTGCGCATGGTACGCGAGTGGCCTGTGAGGACGGGCCGGGAGGGCTGAGTCAGTGTGATGACCCAAAGGTCCACAACCGGTTGAGATGGTAGGTGGCCAGCATCACCAACACGGTGGCCAGCACCTGCATCAGCAGATAGTGCACGCCCAGCGCCGCCCCACCGCCGACGATGAGCGCATTGGCCAACGCGCCCATGCCGGCGATGGCCGCAAACCGAGGCAATGCGCGTCCATGGGGCGTGCCGGCGTGGGAAAAGGTGTAGCGGCGGTTGCCCAGGTAGGCCACCAGTGCGCCCAAGATCGAGCCGGCCAGCGCAGAAGGACCCGCCGGCAAGCTGGTCAGTTCGACCAGCAGCACCAGCAGGGTGTAGTGGCCCACAGTGGCCACCAAACCGACTGCAGCGTATCGGCTCAGGCCCTTCATCGCGGCCTCCTTCGTCGAATGCACTCGGCTGGGCTGTGCTCGCATGCCTAGGCTCAAACGAAAACAGCCGCGAAACCGCAGCTGCTCTTGGCTGGTCGCTCGCGCATGGGCGGCGGTGGGTGGTCGGGGTGAGAGGATTCGAACCTCCGGCCTCTACGTCCCGAACGTAGCGCTCTACCAGGCTAAGCTACACCCCGAAAAGCCCTCAAGTGTAGCAGGGCGGCCGGCCTGCTGTGTCGTGTCGTGTCGCGTGCCGGCCGGTGGTCCTGTCGTCCCCCTGTTGACCTCCTCCCACAAACTGGACAGTCCAGACTTAGAGATTCCGGCCGTTGGGGGAAGCGGTGAACTGCCTGGCGAACAGCGCTGGTGCGGAGAGGATTCTCTGTCGAGTCCAAAGCATGATGCGGGCATGGGCTCATTCACGCGGCACAATCTCTCGGCCCGATGCGATGGAATCATTTGCGCCTAAATGGCCCCAGGCGGCCAGGGGGACTTTGGGAAGCACGTCCCGCGCGAAGCCGATAGCATTCGGCCGCAAAACAACACCATGCCCCAGAAGGGCACAACAGGAGACCAAACATGACCGATCGCACCAAGCCGATGGCGACCCGCCGCCGCATCCTTCAGGGCGGTGCCGCCGTGGGCGCCCTTTCCTTTGCCCCTGGCCTCCTGGCTCAAAACGCCCCCGTGCGCATCGGCTACAGCATGTCGCGCACCGGTCCGTGGACCGGCGGTGCGCAGGTCAGCCAGGAGCCCAACTTCCTCCTGTGGGCCGAACAGCAGAACGCCGCCGGTGGACTGGATGTGAAAGGCACCAAGCGTCGCATCGAACTGATCAGCTCGGACGACCGCAGCGATGTGGAGACCGTGGTGCGCACCTATGAAAAGCTCATGGGTAGCGACAAGGTTGACCTGGTGTTGCCGCCCTGGGGCAGCAATGCCAACTTCGCGGTGGCCCCGCTGGCCAATCGTTTCGGCTACCCCTTCTTGGCACCCACCGCACTCAGCCGCCGCTTGGTGGAGATGAAGCTGCCCTATTTCTTCCTGCTGCTGCAGCAGCCCAAGTCGATGTGCGACGCCTTGGTGGATATGTTCAAGGCCAACGGTGTGCGCAGCGTGGCTTGCATCTATGTGGACGACCTCTTCGGCCTTGAAAACTACGCGGCCTTCAAGGTCGCGCTGCAGGGCACGGGCATCAACCTGGTGGAGGACAAGAGCTACCCCGGGGGCGTGAAGGACCTTTCTCCGGTGCTGCGCTCCATCAAGGACAAGAACCCCGACGCCTTCGTCGGCTTCACCTACCCGCCCGACACCATCCTGGCCAGCCGTCAGTCCAAGGAGATCGGCTTCAATCCCAAGATCTTCTACGCCTCGGTGGGCACGGCCTTCCCGCTGTACAAGAACGTGATGACGCCCGCGGGCGCCGAGGGTGTGATGGGCATGGGTTCGTGGAACGCCAAGACCAGCCCGGGTGCCAAGGCCTACTTCGATGCCCATGTGGCCAGCCAGAAGAAGGAACCGGACCGTTGGGCCTCGGGTGCCTGTTGGGCGGGCTTGGAGATCCTGACGGCGGCCGTGAAGCAGGTGGGCCTGGACCGCAAGGCCATCCGCGACTACGTGGCTGCCACCACCCACAAGACCATCATCGGCGACGTGAAGTTCCAGGGCAGCGAGAACGTGGGCACGCCCGGCACGGTCAGCCAGTGGCAGAACGGCGAGTTCGAGGTGGTGTGGCCGGCCGCGCGCGCCACGGCCAAGCTCAACGCCAACAAGCCCGCCTGGAAGTAAACACTTGACACTGGGTGCATGGCTCGAGCTGATCGGCTCGGGCCTGATCACGGGCGGGGTGTATGCGCTGGTCGCACTGGGGATGAATCTCCAGTACGGCCTCATGCGCATCCTCAACATCGCGCACGGTGAGTTCCTGATGGTGGGTGCCTACCTCACCTGGATGGCACACACCTCCCTGGGCCTGAATCCGCTCTTGATGATTCCGGTGGCCTTCGCGGTGCTGGGCTTGGCGGGCATGGTCATCCACTTCCTGTGCTTTCGCCGCCTGGTGTCCACTTCGCCCAACCTCGACATCTTCGAGGCCCGTGGCCTCATGGTGGCCTTTGGCTTGATGTTCCTGGTGCAGAACATGGTGTCTTGGATCTGGGGTGGCGACCTGCGTGGATACGACTTCATGACCGACCCGGTGCAGGTGGGCGGCGCACCGGTGGCTGGCAACAAGTTGGTGGTATTCGTGCTGGCCCTGTTGTTCAGCCTGGGCCTGCTGGCCTTGTTGCGCGCCACGCTGTTGGGCAAGGGCGTGCGAGCCCTGATGCAGTCGCCGGTGGGGGCTCAGCTCGTGGGCATCGACACCAAGCGCTTGCATCCCTTCATGTTTGGCATCGGCTTGGGGCTGTCGGGCGTGGCCGGCTGCCTGCTGTCCATGGCCTACACGATTTCGCCGTCCATGGGTGAGCCCTACACCGTTACCGCGCTCATCGTCATCACGCTGGGCGGCTTCGGCAGCATGGGAGGCGCCTTGCTCGGCGGTCTGCTCCTGGGCGTGGTGGAGGCCATCGGTATGCACTACACCAATCCCTCGCTCAAGGCCTTGTTGTCCTACATCGTGTTCATCTCGGTGCTGCTGCTGCGGCCCGAGGGCCTGTTCACTCGCAAGACGCGCAAGGCCTGATCCGAAATGAACGACCGACAACTCCTCACCCGTGATGCGCTGGTGCTGTTCGGCCTGACCGGCTGGGGCCTGAGCCTGCCCTACATCGGCAGTGAGTTCATGGTGTCCATGGGGTTGACGTGCCTGATGTATGTGGCGCTGTCCAGCAGTTGGGGCCTCTTTTGCGGCAGTACCCGCTACCTGTCACTGGCCACTTCGGCCTTTTTCGGCATCGGGGCCTACACCTGTGCATTGCAATTGGAGACGCTGGGCTGGCCACTCACCATTGCGCTGGGTGCGGGCGTAGCTGCCGCGGTGGCCTTGGTAATGGGCGCGGCGGTGATGCACCTGCGCGGCACCTATTTCGCGG